>JAEYUC010000014.1 GCA_023433705.1 Pseudomonadota bacterium | reverse complement strand
CGACGAGATCGCGCGCCAGCGTCACCTTCGGCGCGCGCGGCAGTTCGCGCCGGCCGTCGCGCCACAGGACGAGTAATGCGTTGTCATCCTTCTCGAACACCTTGTCGTGCCCGACTTCGTTGGCCGCGATCATGTCGAGGTTCTTCTTGAGCAGTTTCTGACGCGCGTATTGTTCCACGGAATCCGTCTCGGCGGCGAAGCCGACGACGAAGGGACGCGGCGCGCGCGCCGCGACGGTCGCGAGGATGTCGACCGTGCGCTCCATCTTGAGGTCCATCGACTCGTTCGTCTTCTTGATCTTGCACTCGACCGGGGACGCCGGCCGGTAGTCCGCGACGGCGGCCGTCGCGACGAAGATGTCCACGCCGTCGAGATTCTTCAGCACGGCGTTCAGCATGTCGGCCGCGCTCTCGACGTCGATGCGTTTCACGCCGGGCGGCGTCGGCAGATTCACCGGGCCGCTGACGATTGTCACGTCGGCGCCGGCGTCGCGCGCCGCGGCGGCCACCGCGAAGCCCATCTTTCCCGAGCTGCGGTTGCTGATGAAACGCACCGGATCGATGCGCTCGCGCGTCGGTCCCGCGGTCAGCAACAGTCGTTTGCCCGCGAGCGGACCCGTAGGCGCGATGATGTTCGCGGCGAAACCCGCCAGCTGCGTGGGCTCGAGCATTCTTCCCGCGCCGACTTCGCCGCAGGCCTGGTCGCCCTCGCCGGGTCCCCAGATGTGGATGCCGCGCGCCTTCAACGTTGCGACGTTCGCCTGCGTGGCGGCGTTCGACCACATGACGCGGTTCATCGCGGGCGCGAGTGCGATGGGGCGGTCGGTCGCGAGGCACAGGGTAGTCAGCAGATCGTCGGCCTGGCCGGTAGCGAGGCGTGCGATGAAGTCGGCGGTGGCGGGCGCGATGATCACGAGATCGGCCCAGCGCGCGAGCTCGATGTGCGACATCGCCTTCTCGGCCTCGGGATCCCACAGGTCGCTGCGCACTTCCCGGCCGGATACGGCCTGGAAGGTCATCGGGGTGACGAACTCCCGCGCGCCGGCGGTGAGCACGACCTGGACTTCCGCGCCCTGCTCGCGCAGACGGCGCACCAGGTCCGGGCTCTTGTACGCGGCGATGCCGCCGGTCACGCCGAGTAATACACGCTTGCCTTGCATGGCCGGCATTATCGGTACCCACCGGGGCGGGCCGCCAGTCACAAAGGTTTGGGCCCTATCGCTGCGGGTTATATCCACGTTATTCGTTGTTTTCGTGGGATTTCCGGCTGTCACGGGGCCGGCCGGCGTGGGCAAGATGCGGCATGGACGAACGCACGGAGCCACGGGAAGGCTCGAACATAAACCACTGGCCACGGGGCGAACGCCCGCGCGAACGGCTCCTGGAACTCGGCCCGCAGGCGCTTTCCGATGCGGAATTGCTCGCGGTGCTGATCGGCACCGGCCATAGCGGCGCAACCGCGATCGACGTTGCCCGGGAGTTCTTGCGGCACTTTGGCGGCAGCCTGCGGCGGCTGCTCAGCGCCGATGCCGCCACTCTGCTCGACCTGCGCGGCCTGGGTCCGGCCCGGTACGCGACGCTGATGTCCGCGCTCGAACTTGCGCGCCGGCACTACCGCGAGGCGCTGCGCGCCGGCCCTGTCATGAACGCGCCCGCCGCCACGCGCCAGTTCCTCACCGCGCAGCTTCGCGACCGGCCATACGAGGTGTTCTGCTGCCTGCACCTCGACAATCGCCACCGGCTCATCCACTTCGAGGAAATCTTTCGCGGCACCATCGACGGCGCCAGCGTTCACCCGCGCGAGATCGTGCGCCAGGCGCTGCAGTACAACGCAGCCGCGTTGATCTTCGCGCACAACCATCCTTCGGGCGTCGCCGAGGCGAGCCAGGCGGACGAGTTGATCACGCGCCGGCTGCGCGACGCGCTCGCGCTCGTCGATATCCGCGTGCTCGATCACCTCATCGTCGGCGACAACACCTGCCTTTCGTTCGCCGAGCGGGGACTTCTCTAGAAGCAACGCGTCACGAGCGGCCTTTACAAGTTCGCCTCCGCATAGATTCGCAACGCATCGCGCACGAACATGGCGCCTTTGTTGCTGCCATCAGTCGCGTAGTTGGCGGCGAAGCGCGGATCGGCCACGTACAACTCGCCGAGTCCGATGACATACGCCTTCATGTTCGCTCGAGGTGTTCCCGGAATGGCTTCCAACCACTCGACATGATCGGCCGCGAGTGCCTGCGCCTCGTCACTGTCGGGCGCGACTCCTCTGTCCGCAGCCGTCGCCCATGCCACGCCCAGCCTTTCGCTGCGCTGCTTCCAGGCGGACTTTTCCGCATCGCTCATGCCGCGCCACCAGGCGTCGCCTTTCGCGTACGCGTCCTTTCCCCAGCGCTCTTCGACTTCATCCTTGTATCGGGTGTGGTCGAACCCGTCGAACATCTTCTCAACCATGAGCCGCGTATCTCCTTTCAATGCGTCGATCGTGGATGTCACCGACTGGATCTGCCGTGCCAGGCGATCCTGCTCCTGCCGCAACCAGGTCAGGTGCGCCTCGAGCGCCAATCGTTCGCTCTTGTCGCGGTCGAGCACCTCGGCGATCTGGGGCAATCCGAGCCCGAGTTCGCGCAACAGCAGGATGCGTTGCAGGCGGATCAGCGAGCCTTCGTCGTAGTACCGGTAACCGTTGGCCCCGATGCTCGATGGCGGCAGTAATCCGATCTCGTCGTAGTGGCGCAGCGTCCGGCTCGTCGTCCCCGCGAGCTGCGCCAGTTCCCGAATCGACCATTCCAAGGGCTTCTCCTTCCGCTGTGGCCCGCAGAACATGAAGGTTGACGCAGCGTCAGAGTCAAGACCGCGTGCGGTCGCCGTGATGATTCGTTCAGGGATCGAACTGCGAGTCCATCCACGAGATGCGCGCGGTGAGCCAGGACTCGAGATAATCGAGCTCGCCCTCGTAACTGCCCGGAATCCGGAAGTTGGGCCAGACGTACACCTCGAGTGTTGGCCACCGCTGGAAGTTGTTGAGCTGCGCCTGTTGCAGCGAGGCCGCGCGGGTGCGCAGCGACTGCAGCATCTGCGGCAACTGTTCCGCGCGCATCTCGTTCCATATCTGCCGCGCGCGCGCCGCGAACGCCGGATCCTCGAACAGCCGCGAAAACCACGGCGCATCCCGCACCCACCATCCCGACGTCAGGAAGCCATCGCCGTAGTTGATGTTGCCGGCGGCGATGTCGAAGTCCCACAGCGGACCCATGTGCAACTTCCCGCCGCGGGGCTTGTACATCCAGCAACTGGTCGCCATGCGGGCGTCGTAGTTGCGGAACACCTCGTTGACCAGGAACCAGCGGACGAACGAATCCACGTCGATGTACGCCGCGTATCCGTTGACGGGATCGGCGAAATCGCCGGAGCGCAGCACCGTCTCGAATCCGTCGAGGTAGTCGCGGACGTAGGCTTCCTGCGCCTGCGCGGGCTCCTCGGGATCCTGGAATACGATCGGAAGCTGCTCGTGCGCAGTCTCGATCGTGTAACCGTCGCGCCGGAAATCGACCTCGAGCAGATAGCCGCCGGTCACCACGTCTGCGGCCACGTCGTCCTCGTCGAGTTCGTCGATCTCCACGCGGCCCGCGGCGATCTTGATGTTCTCGATGAGCTGATACACGCCCTCGTATCGGTCGTTGATGTAGACCTCGACAAACGCCGAGCGCGGCGCCCAAGGCATGCCGATGGCGGTGCCGAGCTGCATGGCGAGCGCGTTGCGCAGCATCGTCTTGTCCGAGTAGTTAGCCAGCAGGACCCAGTCGCGGCTCGAGGGCATGCCGAGCAGCGGCTGGCGGTCGGTGAGCTTCAGCCGATACGGCTTCTTCGGGAACAGGTCCCAGGTCGAGTTGCCGCGCCCACGTATTTGTATTCCGCCGATGACAGCGGCCTCGCCCACGACATTGGACTCGAGGCTCATCTGGCCGTCGAGGTATACGTCCCGGCTGACGATCGGCGCGAGATTGTCGGTGGTGATGCGCAGCATCGGCAGGTTCACGCGTCGCGGCGCGAAGGTTTCCGGTGTCGCCGGCGCGGCGAACAGGTGAGTCGCCGTGGATCGCTGATTCGAGGCGCTATCGACAGTCAGGCGCAACTCGACCCGCCGCGCGGTGCGGGGTCCGCAGGTGTTCGGAATCGTAATCGTCGCGGAGGTCGCGTCGGGGGCGATCGTGCCGGCGTTCACCGAGCACTGCGTCTGCAGCGCCACGGGGCCCGCGGTGACCGTGGCCTCGAGCGTGATCGAGGCTGGGGTCAATCCTGGCGGGATGGTCCAGTTCACCGTGAGCGGCTGCCCGAGCGCGGCATCCGCCGGGGTCGATCCTTCCAGGTCGCGGAACTCGACCTGGGGTCCGGCCGGCGGTGGGTTGTTTCCGGTCGGTGGTGGCGTGTTTCCGGGCGGATTCCCGCCAGACGAGCCGCTTCCTCCGCCGCCGCAGCCCGCGAGCAGGGCAATGCCGACCAGTGCTCCCCAGAATTTCATGCGATCCTCCCCTGCGATCGGTCGAGAAACCTCGCCCACAACGGGAGCGGGCGCAAGCACCTCACCTCTTGCCCCGTCCACCCGAAGTTGCGGCAGGCAAAGTTGCCCACCACCCGTCCGGCTGGTATAAAGGCGGCCCTTTCGACGGCCTCAAACCGGCCGCTCGTCAGCTAACCTACTGACTTTTTTGGTGTTTTATGAGCCGCGTCTGTGAAGTCACGGGCAAGCGGGTTGCCGTCGGCAACCGTGTTTCCCACGCCAACAACAAGAAGCGTCGTCGCTTCCTGCCCAACCTGCATACCCAGCGCTTCTGGATCGAAGCCGAGCGCCGCTGGGTCAGCCTGCGCGTTTCCACCCGCGGCCTGCGCACCATCGAGAAGAACGGCATCGACGCCGTGCTCGCCGATATGCGCGCCAAGGGCAAGAAGGTCTAAGCCATGCGTGAAAAAGTGAAACTGCTGTCGTCCGCCGGCACGGGCCATTTCTACGTCGCGACGAAGAACAAGCGCCTGCACCCCGACAAGATGGAAGTGAAGAAGTACGACCCGGTCGTGCGCAAGCACGTGGCGTACAAGGAAGCGAAGATCAAGTAAGTCGCTGCGACTTCCGATCCGAAAATGAAAAAGCCCGCCTCTCGGCGGGCGACTCGTAAATGAAAAAGCCCGCCTCTCGGCGGGCTTTTTCTTTCTGGCTTCAACTGCTCAACTCACCACAAAACAAGTCAACGATTGTGGGTTCTGGCGGCTGGCAAAGCATCCGGCGGCTTTGACAGCAGTCAGAACTTGGGGTGGCGGCGGCTAGTGTTCGCTCAGGGATAGATGAGCAACGCACCGTGGTTCTCTTGCAGGAGGGTCCCGCCGCCACCCACAATCGTTCGTGCCGATATAGATGCCTGACCCTGCGGGCAAGTTGCAACCCGTTGCGACGGATTGCTTGGAATCCGCGTCGAGCCGAAAAGTTTTCCTACGTGCCCGAACTACCCGAAGTAGAAACCACCCGCCGGGGCATCGAGCCCTACGTAACCGGGCGCCGCATCGCACGACTACGGGTGCACGACCGGCGCCTGCGCTGGCCCGTGGACGTCGCACGCATCGAGGGGCTGGCGGGAAGTTCGATACTGCGCGCGGGCCGGCGAGCCAAGTACCTGTTGCTCGAAACCGACGGTGGGACACTGATCCTGCACCTGGGCATGTCCGGCAGCCTGCGGGTGCTGCCCGCCTCGACACCCCGCATCGCGCACGATCACGTCGATATCGAGCTCGATTCGGGACAGACGCTGCGCTTCAACGATCCGCGCAGGTTCGGCAGCCTGCTGTTCACGGCGGACGATCCGGCGACGCATCCGCTGTTGCGCGGCCTGGCCCCCGAACCGCTCGACGACGCGTTCGACGGCGCCTATCTGTTCAAGGTGACGCGGCGTCGCAGCGTGGCGATCAAGCAGCTCATCATGAATGCGAGACTCGTCGTCGGCGTCGGCAACATCTACGCGAGCGAGGCGTTGTTCCGCGCGCGTATCCGACCGCGGCGCCAGGCGCGTTCCCTGACTCGGGACGAATGCACGAAGCTCGCGCGCGCGATCAAGGCGACGCTCAACATGGCCGTGAAGGCTGGTGGCACCACGCTGCGCGATTACATCGGCGCCGATGGCAATCCCGGCTATTTTCGCCAGAAGCTTTACGTCTACGAGCGCGAAGGTTTGCCGTGCCGCGTATGCGGCAAGCCGATCAAACAATTCACCCAGGGACAACGATCGACCTACTGGTGTTCGAACTGCCAGAAATAGTCGCGTTCCGTAGAATGGCGGCGTGACCACACCCACCGCCATGTGTACCGCGGCCGAGTTCGCCGCGTTCAGGCGCCGCCTCGCGAAAGTCGACCCGGTTCTTGCCGGATTGATCCGCGCGGCCGGCAAGTTCACGCACACGCCCAATGCCGAACACACTCCGTTTCATGCGCTGGCGCGCGCGATCGCCCACCAGCAGCTGAACGGCACGGCGGCCGAAAGCATCTTCGGGCGTTTCGTCAATCTCTATGCGAAGGATGGCGCGGCGGCCGCGCTGCTCGAGGCGGAGCTCGTGCTCGAGACGCCCGACGAAAAGCTGCGCGCGGTGGGACTGTCGTTCGCGAAGATCGCGAGCATCAAGGATCTCGCCGCGAAGACCATCGCGGGCACCGTGCCTCCCTATGAAATCCTGCACACGCTCGCGGACGACGAGGTCGTCGAGCGCCTCACCCAGGTCCGCGGCATCGGACGCTGGACGGTCGAGATGCTGCTGATGTTCCGGCTCGGTCGTCCCGACATCCTGCCCATCGACGACTTCGGCGTGCGCAATGGATTCCGGCTGGCGTACGGGTTGCGCGGCATGCCCACGCCGCGCGCGCTCGCCGAGTACGGCGCGCGCTGGGCGCCGTATCGCTCCGTTGCGGCGTGGTACCTGTGGCGCGCGGTGGACCTGCACAAGGAGGGCAAACTACCCGCGCCGCCGATCAGGACGCGCATCCAGCTGGTGAAGAAACGAGTGGCGAAGGCCGTGAAGGCCAAGGTCGCGAAATCGAAGGTTGCCGGGAAGCTCGCGCGAAAAACACCGCGGCGACGCGCGGCGAAACGCGCGCGAAGTCCCAAATAGTCAGTAGACGAGCCCGACTCCCGCGCCGCGCGGATCCGAGGCCGCCTCGACCTTGCCCGTTTTGTAATCCCAGGTGACGACCTGCATGTTGCCCCAGCGGCGCGTGCCTTCGCGCAGCTTGTGGCCGCGCGCTTCGAGCGCCTTGCGGTCCTCGGGCGCCAGCGCATCCGTTTCGAACTGCAATACGTCGGGAGAGAACTGGTGATGGAAGCGGGGCGCGGCGACGATTTCCTGCGCGCTCTTGCTGTCCATGAAATCGAGCGTGCCCAGCAGCACCATGCCCGGGATGTAACTGCCGCCCGGAGAGCCGAGGATCATCAGGCCATTCGGACCTTCGACGAACGTCGGGGTCGATGACGACAGTGGCCGCTTGCCGGGCGCGATCGCATTCGCATCGCCACCGACGAGCTGGAAGCCGTTCGGCACGCCGGGCTTCGCGGAGAAATCGTCCATCTGGTTGTTGAGCAGGATCCCGGTGCCCGGAATCATGAGCCCGGAACCGAAAAAGAAGTTCAGGGTGATGGTCGCCGCGACCATGTTGCCGTCCTTGTCGATCACCGAGAAATGGGTGGTGGACGGGCCCGGCGGCGGCGCATCCACGCCGGGCAGCAACTCGCTCGGCATGGCGCGATCCATGCGGATGGACGCGCGCTGACCGGCGGCGTAGTTGGGATCGATGAGTCGCGCGACCGGCACGTCGACGAAATCTGGATCGCCGAGATACACGGCGCGGTCGCGATGCACGCGACGCATGGCTTCGACGACCAGGTGCGTGCGCGTGACCTTGTCCATCTTCGAAAGATCGAAGCCCTCGAGGATGTTGAGCGCGTTGACGAGCGCGACGCCCCCGGACGCTGGCGGCGAACCCGACACGATGCGCGCGCCGCGGTAGTGGCCGACGACGGGCGCGCGCTCGACGATCTTGTAGTTAGCCAGGTCGGCCTCGGTCCAGTTGCCGCCGAGCTTGCGCACGCCGGCGACGAGTTTCTTCGCGAAGGCGCCCTTGTAGAAGCCGTCCGCACCCTTCGCGGCGAGCACCTCGAAACTTGCCGCGAGATCCGGCTGGCGGATCACGTGACCCAGCGGCGGTACTTCGCCCTTCACGAGAAACACGCGCGCCGCGTCCGGAGTCTTGAGGAACGCGGCTTTCTTGAAGCTCATGCCGCCGCGCAATCGCTCGTAGAGCGGAAAGCCTTCGCGAGCGAGCTTGATCGCGGGCTGCAGGCTGGTCGCGAGCGGCAGCTTGCCGTACTTCCCGGCGAGATGCGCCATGCCGGCGGGCTCGCCCGGAATGCCGGCCGCGAGTGCCGAATCGCGCGACAGTCCGGGGATCACGTTACCGTCCTTGTCGAGATACATGTCGCGCGAAGCGGCGGCGGGCGCCATCTCGCGCAGGTCGATCATGATCTCGGCGCCGTCGCTCGCGCGGCGCACCAGGAAGAAACCGCCGCCGCCGAGTCCCGAGCTCGAGGGCTCGACCACGGCCAGCGCCGCGGCCACCGCGACCGCGGCGTCGAAGGCATTGCCGCCTTTCGCGAGGACCTGGTGGCCAGCCTCGCTCGCGAGTGGATAGGCGCTCGCGATGGCGGCTTTCCCCGGACCCTGCGCCGGGATGTTGCTCGCGGGCGCCGCCGCGATCAGCGGCGTCACGAATACGGCGATGAAGAAGACTGCGAAGGCGCGCAGTCCGCGCGGCGCGTGGTGATTCATCCGTCAGCTCCGCTTCATCTTCCTGAGTTCGGCTTCCACCACGGGATGCACGAACTCCTTGACGTCTCCTCCGAGGACCGCGATCTCGCGCACGAGGGTCGAAGATATGAACGTGAACTGTTCCTGCGGCGTGAGGAACACGGTCTCGAGATCGCGCGACAGATGACGGCTCATGTTGGCGAGCTGGAACTCGTACTCGAAATCGGATATCGCGCGCAGTCCGCGCACCACGACCTGCACACCCTGCTGGCGAGCGAAGTCGACGGTGAGTCCCGAGTAACCCATGACCTCGACGCCCGGAATGTCGCCGAGCACCTCGCGCGCGAGGGCGACGCGTTTGTCCAGGGAGAACATCGGCGCCTTGTTAGGGTTCGCGGCGATCGCGACGATGACGCGTTCGAACACGCTCGCGGCGCGGCGCACCAGGTCCTGGTGTCCGTTGGTGATGGGGTCGAAGGTCCCTGGGTATACGGCGCTGCGTTTCATGTTGCGAACAGATGATACCCGACCTCGCCCGCCCGCCCCGCGCGCAGCTCCTTCCAGGCCTCCGGCAGCGCGGGCAACTCGTCGCGCGCGCGGCGCTCGAGGTAGATGCGCGCATCGGGCGCCAGCGCGCCAGAGCGCGCGAGTGCGGCCGCGGCCGCGGACAACAGGTCCGCGTCGTAGGGCGGATCGAGGAAGACGATGTCGAACGGCGGGTCCGCGGATGTTCGCCGCTCGAGCCAGTGAAGGGCATCCGCGCCGATCACGGACAGCGAAGTTTCCCGCCAGTCGCGCGCGACGGCTTCGATGGCGTCGGCGGCCCGGCGGCTGCGTTCGACGAACGACACGTGCGCGGCGCCGCGCGACAGCGCTTCGAGACCCAGCGCGCCCGATCCCGCGAACAGGTCGAGCACCCGTGCGCCGGCGATCCGCGGCTGCAGCCAGTTGAACAGGGTTTCCCGCACCCGGTCCGGTGTCGGACGAATCTCGACGCCGGCCGGGAATTGAAGACGCCTGCCACGGTGACGACCGCCGATGATGCGCAGGACGCGCGACTGTGCCGCGCGTTTTGCCGCACCACGACCCGCGTCATTTCCGCTCGCGGCAATCCCTACCTTGCCGCGACTTTTCGCCTTTCTAACCAACACTTAGGCCCGCGCTGCGTGGCTTGCCACCTTTTGGGGCCCAAGCGTAACCTACCGATCAAACGACGAGGGGATCCGCGACCGGAGGGTCTCCGCACACATAAAAGTTTCTCAGGAGCCAACTCATGAAGAGGCTACACGCAGCCGCGCTGATAACCCTCGCCGCGTTCGCGGCCGGCTGCTCGAGCTCGGTGGACAATCCACCCGCGATAACGCCGACCGATCCGACCACTGGCAACCTCGCTCCACCGCTCGTCGACTCGTTGTCTCCCAACCGCGCGCTGTTCGCGCCTAACCAGGGCGTGTTGCCCTACCCGCACGACGCGTACTTCACGCCGACGCCGGGAGTGCCGACCGACGGCACGCTGAATCTTCCCTCGAGCGCTTTCTTCCCCGCGACGGTGCGCATGCCGGGCACGACGACGACCGAACCGGTGGTCAATGCGCTCGACGGATTCTCGACTCAGGCGCCGATCAAGCTGCGCTTCTCCACTCAGATCAATCTCGCGACCGCGGCCGCCGGAATCCGGCTCGTCGAAGTCGACATCGATCCGGCGACCAAGGCGACGGTCGCGTTGCCGATCACCGCGAACCCGGTGCGCCGCGTGCTCGTGCAGGACGTCGACTATCGCGTCGAAGTCGCGCCGAACATCGACGCCGGCGGCACGTTGATCCAGCTCGTTCCGTTGCGGCCGCTGCAGGCGAACAACGCGCCGCCGGGACCGACGCGTCCGCGCGACGTCGGCTACCTCGTGCTCGTGACGAACGCGCTGCAGGCGGCGAACGGTGCGCCGATCGATCCGGACGCGGACTACGCGCTCATCAAGGCCAACGCGCTCGCGAACACCTGCGCGACCATCACCGACGCGCGACTCAACGCGCTCTGCAATCTCTCGCGCGCGCACTTCGGCGCGGCGGTGGCCGCGGGCGTGAATCCCACGACGATCGTCGTTTCCTCCAGCTTCACGACGCAGTCGGTCCAGACCGTGCTCGCGGTGGTCTCGCAAATGGTCGCCGGTGCCGCGCCGCCGGCCACCGCCGTGTTGCCCGTGCCGGTCGCGACCACCGGCGCCATCACGGGACCTGCCGGCCCGAATCTCGCGAACATTCACGTCGGCACGATCACCCTGCCTTACTACCTGAGCCCACCGGTCGCGCCGCCCGCGGGCACCGGCACCGAGCCGCTCACCAACTTCTGGCGCGCGGCGAATCCGCCGCCGGCCGTCGCGGGCCTGCAGGACCCGAAGAACGAACGCAATCTCACGCGTTTCAACCCGGTTCCGCTGGCGACGACGCAGCTCACGGTGCCGATGCTGATCGGCATTCCGCGGGCGCCGGCCACGAAGCCGGCCGCGGGTTGGCCGGTGGTCATCTATCAGCACGGCATCACCGAGGATCGCGGCACGCTCGCGCTGCTCGCCGATGCGGCCGCCGCCGCCGGTTTCGTGATCGTCGGCATCGACCTGCCGCTCCACGGCATCATGCCGAACGATCCGCTGTACGCGCTCTCGCCCACCAACCCGGCGAATGCCGCCCTGCCCGCGCCGTTCCGCGTGGGTGAACCGACGTTCAACGTCGACTACGTGAACAACACGACGCTGGCGCCGGGCCCTGACGGCGTGCCGGATAATTCCGGCCAGCACTTCATCAATCTCCAGAGCACGCTCACGGCGCGCGACAACATCCGCCAGGCGGTCGCGAACCTTATGGCGCTGACCCGCGCGGCTCCGACGCTGGATCTCGACGGTGATCCGAACACCGTCGACATCGATGCGACTCGCATGCACTTCTTCGGGTGGTCGCTGGGCGGCATCGTCGGCAGCACCTTCGCCGGCACGCCCGGGGCCGCGAACATCCGCTCGTTCGGCTTCTTCGCCGCCGGCTGCGGCATCATGGAGACGCTGCGCCAGTCGCCCGGCTACTCGCCGGTGCTCAACAACGGTCTCGCGGCCGCCGGTTTCCCGCCGGGCACGTCCATCTACTGGGAGTTCGTGCACGCGGCGCAGGCCGCCGTGGAGTCGGCCGACGGTTGCAACTACACGGCGAACTGGAACACGAAGCCGACGCTGCTGCAGATGATCCAGGGCACACCGGGCGACGCCACGCGCCCGACGGACCAGGCCGTGCCGAATTCATCGACGCTGCGCCTCGCGAACCTGCTCGGACTGCCGACGATCACCGCGACGCTGACCGATCCGAACGGCGCGCGCGCGCTCACGCGCTTCACGGAAGGCGGCCACGGCACGATCGCGATTCCGAGCCCGGCGCCGCAGACGCTCGCCTCCTACATCGAGGCACGCACCCAGCTCGCCACGTTCCTCGGGTCCGGCGGATTGCAGATCGCGGTGACCAACCCGGCGATCCTCTCGCCGGAGTAAATCTCCGTCGCCATTGAAGAAAAGGGCGGCCTGCGGGCCGCTCTTTTTTTTCGCCCGTCGTTTCGGGCTGCTAATCTTCCGGGCCGCCAACTCAGCGATTTCTCACCCGGCACCCACCATGTCTTCCGACTCGTCCAAGACCGGTTTCATCGCGCGCATACGCGCCAAGATCAATCGCCCGGGCTCGTGGCTTTCCTACGACCTCGCGAACCTGGTGCCCGGGCGGAAGATCGACGATGAAATCCTCGATGAGCTCGAGACGCGCCTGCTCACGGCCGACGTCGGAGTCGAAGCGACGCAGGACATCCTCGACGAATTGCGCAAGAAGGTCGCGCGCAAGGAACTCGACGACGTCGACCGGCTGATCGCAGCGCTCACCGATTCGATCGCCTCGATCCTGATGCCCGTGCAGAAGCCGCTCGACATCTCCGGACAGAAGCCCTTCGTATTGCTGGTCGTCGGAGTCAACGGTTCGGGCAAGACCACGACGATCGGGAAGCTGGCGCGACGGTTCGCCGATGCCGGCAAACACGTGGTGCTCGCCGCCGGCGACACGTTTCGCGCGGCGGCGATCGAGCAGCTCGGCATCTGGGCCGAACGCTCCGGCGCGGACATCATCCAGCAGCAGGCCGGAGCGGATCCGGGCGCGGTGGTGTTCGACGCGGTACAGGCCGCGCGCTCGCGGCGCGCGGACATCGTGATCATCGACACGGCCGGCCGGCTGCACAGCCAGTCGCACCTCATGGACGAGCTGAAGAAGGTCAGGCGCGTGATCCAGCGCGTGGAACCATCGGCGCCGCACGAAGTCCTGTTGGTACTCGATGCCAACCAGGGACAAAACGCGCTCACGCAGGCCATGCAGTTCCACGAAGCCGTGGGTGTCACGGGGCTCGTGCTCACCAAGCTCGATGGCACCGCCAAGGGCGGCATCGTCATCGCGATCGCGCGCAAGCTCGGACTGCCCATCCGTTTCATCGGAGTGGGTGAACACGCGGAGGATTTCGGCGAATTCGATGCACGCGCCTTCGCCAACGCCCTCGTTTCCGGCAACTCGCGCGGCAGCGGTTAATATCCCCGCTCAATGATCTCCTTCGAAAACGTCGCGAAGCGCTACCCGAACGGCCGCGAAGCCCTCGCGGGCGTGTCGTTCGAGATCGAGCCGGGCGAATTCGTGTTCCTCACCGGCCGCTCCGGCGCGGGCAAGAGCAGCGTGCTCAAGCTGATCGCGCTGCTCGAGCGCCCGAGCCGCGGCGTGGTCACCGTCGCGGGACAGAACACCGGGAAAATCCGCCCGGGTAAGATCCCCGCGTTCCGCCGCTCGATCGGCGTCGTGTTCCAGGATCACAAGCTGCTGCTCGACCGGCCCATCTACGACAACGTCGCGTTGCCGCTGGTCGTCGCGGGCACGCCGCTTAAGGAAATCGACCGGCGCGTGCGCGCCGCGCTCGACCAGGTCGGGCTGTTAGGGCGCGAGCGGTCCTCGCCGCTCGAGTTGTCGGTGGGCGAACAGCAGCGCGTGGGCATCGCGCGCGCGGTCATCAGCAAACCGCAGCTGCTGATCGCCGACGAACCCACGGGCAATCTCGACCCGGCGCTGTCGGTCGAGGTCATGCGGGTATTCAAGCGGTTCCAGGAAGTCGGCGTGACCATCGTGGTCGCATCGCACGATCCGAATCTCGTGCAGCAGTTCGGGCAGCGTGAAATCGTGCTCGACGGCGGGCGCATCGCCTCCGACATCCTGCATGCGGCGCACGGCGGGCGCATGACCGCGAAGGCGCCCGAGCTGGCCGATCTGCCCAGCATCGACCTGCGCACATGAGCGGCGCGGTTTCCTCGTATTTCACCCGCCATGTGCAGGCGTTGTTCGGCGCGATGGGCCGGCTGGCGCGCACGCCGCTCGCCACACTGCTCACGATGATCGTGATCGGCGTCGCGCTCGCCCTGCCCGCGGGTCTCGGCCTGGTTGTCGACAACCTGCGGCAGGCCGCCGGCGGCGCCAGCAACGCGGTCGATTTCACCGTGCATTTCAAGCTCGGCACGCCGATGGAACGCGTGCGCCAGATCGCGACCGCCGCCGGCCAGCGCGCCGAAGTCGAAAGCGTCACCGTGACGAGCGCCGACGACGCGCTCGAGGAATTCAAACGCCTGTCGGGGTTCGGCGATGCGCTGAGCGCGCTCGAGAGCAACCCGCTGCCGCCCCACATCGTGGTGCGGCCGATGATCGACGCGAACGGACCCGCGGGCATCGAATCGTTGAGCCGTTATTTCAACGCCTTTCCTGAAGTCGAGATCGTGCAGCTCGACCTCGACTGGATTCGGCGGCTCCACTCGCTGCTCGAGCTATTGCGCCGCGCCCTGTGGGTGGTCATCGCGGTCCTGGGTGTGGGTGTGGTCGCGGTGATCGGCAACACGATCCGCCTCGAGATCCAGCAACGCCGTCCGGAAATCGAGGTGACCAAGCTCGTCGGCGGTTCGAACGCCTTCGTGCGCCGGCCATTCCTGTACACGGGCCTGCTCTACGGTCTTGGCGGTGCCTTGCTCGCCGCCCTGATCGTCTTCAGCGGCATGACTTACCTCGACCAGGCAGTCGGGGATCTCGCGGCCCAGTACGGCAGCCAGTTCCGGCTGGCGGGCCTCGAGGACCGGGATATCGGTCGTCTGGCCGGAGTCGGGGCCGTGCTCGGTTGGCTGGGCGCCTTCGTGTCCACCGGCAAGCACCTGCGGCGCATCGAACCCCGCGCCTGACCGGCACTCGATCTTATAGATCAATAACTTATGGTTCTGACGGAACCGGCCCGGGCATTAGCACTCTAAGAGCCCGACTGCTAATATCCCGACCAAGCCGCGAAAGCGGCCAGTTCAACAGATCGCCCCAGGAGGTTTCGTACAGATGACCGCCACCGCGCCCAATGCGATCGCACTCGTAGCCCGTCGCAACGACTTCTTCCCGGCCGGACCGGTCGGCAGCTTCGACGCGTACATGGACAAGGTGAGCCGCATCCCCGTGCTCTCGCGCGAGGATGAGGTCGAGCTCGCCAGTCGCTTCCGGAACGAAGGTGACCTCGAGGCTGCCCGGCAGCTCGTGGTGTCGCACCTGCGTTTCGTCGTGCACATCGCTCGCGGTTACTCCGGTTACGGCCTGCCCCTGGGCGACGTGGTCCAGGAAGGAAACGTCGGACTCATGAAGGCGGTCAAGCGCTTCGACCCCACGGTCGGCGTGCGCCTCGTGTCGTTCGCGGTTCACTGGATCCGCGCGGAGATCCACGAGTACGTGCTGCGCAACTGGCGGCTCGTGAAGGTCGCCACGACCAAGGCGCAGCGCAAGCTGTTCTTCAACCTGCGCAAGATGAAGAAGAACCTTGCGTGGCTGTCGCACGAGGAAACGCAGGCCGTGGCCCGCGACCTCAAGGTTTCGCCCGAGGAAGTGACCGAAATGGAAAAGCGCCTCGCGGCGCGCGACCTTTCGTTCGACCCGGTGCCGGATTCGAGCGAGGACGGCGACGAGACGTACTCGCCGGCGGCCTATCTGCCGGCGCCCGACGCGGACCCGGCCGTGCAGATCGAGAACGCCGAGTGGGACGACACCACGGGCGACCGGCTGCAGGCCGCGATGAAGACGCTGGATGACCGCTCCCGGGACATCCTGGTGAGCCGCTGGACGGGCGAGGCGAGCGCCACGCTGCACGACCTCGCGGACAAATACGGCGTCTCGGCGGAACGCATCCGGCAGATCGAGGCGAACGCGATCAAGAAGCTGCGCGCGCTGATGGTCTGACATCCATTCGACAGTGATCCGACGGCGGCCCTCGAGGCCGCCGTTTTTTTTGGCGCGCTGCAATGCATCCAGAGTCGTCGACGGCCCGGTCGGTGACCGCGGGAAAAGCGTGACGTGCGTCACACGACGTAGGCGGGAAATCCCTGACTGTCGGCCAGCGCCGATGACGCGTGGGAACGCGCGCTGGCAGCCTTCGAATGGGTAGTCAGGGAGCATGACCTCAAGGTCAAAAAAGGTCTCGGTCATGCGCAAACTACTCCCTCTCGCCGTCTGCCTGCTCGGCATCGGCACAAGTCACGCGGGTCTCATGTTCGAGCGCGGTGTCGACCGCATCCGCGACGAGGCCAGGGCCACTCTCGCCAGCGCGTCGGGCTGGAAAGCGAACGATGTCAGCGTCGCGGAACTGCAGCGCGCCAGCGTCCAGCCGCTGACTAACTACGGCTCCATCAAGCGCGAGTACATCAAGTTCTCCTGGGCGGAACGCGGCGACCGCGCCGGCGCCGTCACGGCAACCCCCGTGGTGGAACACTCGGTGCCCGAACCCGGCACCCTCGCGCTGCTGGCGCTCGGGCTCATCGCCGTCGGCGCCGTCCGGCGCCGCCCCGCTCGCTGAAGCGACCGCATTTCGCGATGAAACCCCGGCCACGTGCCGGGGTTTTTCTTTTGATCACATAAGATTTTGTGGGTTGTACGTGCCGACGGACGGTGAATGAATAAACCGATGAACGCGAGCAGTCTGAATCCACAGCGTGAGCAGATGGCGGACGAATCCATGATTCGTACGCTGGCCGCGCAGACCGAGGCGATCTGGCCGCAGGAAAAACGGCTGCTGGATCTCTACCGCCTGCCGCCCGCCGCTCGCGTTCTCGACGTCGGCGCCGGCACCGGAGAGTTCGGCGCACGAGTGGCGGAGACCTATCCGCAGATGCGCGTGACCGGCGTCGAACTACTCGCGACCTCGGTGGAACATGCGCGTCGGCGGCACGCGCGGCTCGCACCGCGCCTCACCTTCGAGGTCGGCGACGCTTTCCATCTCGCGCAGCCCGACGACAGCTTCGATTTCGTCGCGAATCGCCACATGATCCAGTCGGTGCCGCACGTCGACCGGATCATCGCGGAGCTGGTGCGCGTCACGAAGCCCGGGGGACACGTTCACGTGCTCGCCGAGGACTACATGATGTTGCACATGATGTCCGGCCCCCTCGATTCGGACGACTTCTGGCGCAGAGGACCGGTCGAATTCGGAATGCGCACGGGTACGGATGCCCGCATCGGGCGTCGAGCGTGGACGTCGATGCGCGCCGCGGGCCTCAAGGACGTGCGCGTGGACTACGTCATCGTCGATACCCTGCGCGTGCCGCGCCGCGTGTTCGCGGACATCATCACGGCCTGGCGCGACGGATACGTCGACGCCCTGTCCACGCCGACTTTTCCGCCGGCGCTCGTGAGGCAGCACTTCGACGAGATCATCGCGAGCATCCTGAATCCGGAGCACTACGCGGTCTGGCACGTGCCGATCGTTTCCGGCACCAAATAAAAAGGGGACAGACCCGCGGGTCTGTCCCCTCCACTATCGAACTACCTTCTTCAGCCTTGCGTGATCGGCTGCAGCTTGAGCTCCACGCGGCGGTTCTGCTGCTTGCCATCCGGTGTCGTGTTCGGCGCGATCGGGCGCGACTCGCCGAAGCCGAGCACGACGATGCGCTGGTGGTTCACGCCGCGCGACTGCAGGTAGCTGCCCACGGAGTTCGCGCGATCCTGCGAAAGGCGCATGTTGTAATCGTCGGCGCCATCGCTGTCCGTGTGACCTTCGACGTCGATGAGCGTCTTGTCGAATTCCTTGAGGACCAGCGAGACCGAATCGAGGACCTTGTAGAAGCTCGCGTTGAGATCCGCGCTCGCGGTCTTGAACGTGATGTTGCCGGGCATGTTGAGAATCAGGTTGTCACCGTTGCGCGTGACGGAGACACCGGTGCCCTGCAGCTGCGCGCGCAGCTTGGCTTCCTGCTTGTCCATGTACGCGCCGACTCCCGCGCCGGTGAGCGCGCCCACGCCCGCTCCGATGAGCGCACGCTCGCGGCGCTCCTTGGAGTTGTCGCCCGTCAACGCACCCAGCACCGCACCAGCGGCCGCGCCGATGCCGGCGCCCTTGGTCGCCTTGTTCACCTTCGTCTCACCGGTATATGCGTCGGTGGTCTGGCAGCCGGCGACCGTGAAGGAAGCGGCTACGACCATAAGCAGGGTGCGAGCGAGGATCGATGTCTTCATGCGTTTCTCCTTTTCGGAAAGTCCTGTCCAAACATACGGGCGTGCATCTGAACGCCTTATGAATTCTCGAACCGTGCGCTGGTTCTCACTCGCCGACCTTCAATCTACGGCTTCGGAGGAGGCCGGCGGAGTGGTGGCTCGCTCATAACCGCGCGGCCTGATCGCGACGGTATTGCGGACGACGGTACAGCGCACGCCATCGGCCCGGAAGTATCCATATTCGAAGGTCGGCGTGGCGCGCCCCGCGCGCTCGAGTTCCATCCTAATTTCGTGTTCCTTCTCCGGCGTAAGGGAAAATCTCATCTCGAGGTCGGAATTTCCGCCGTGTTCGAACGAGATGTTCATGGCCCGCGTCCAGACCGAATATCCCTTGAAAACCCTTGCGCAGGCGATCGCCGCGATAGGGTCGGCGAGCGCGGCCTGGTAGCCGCCGAACATCACGCCGCCCGGATTCCGGGACCGCGCGTTCAACGGTAGCTTGATCCGCACGCTGCGCCAACCGTCGCCGATTTCCATCACCTCGATGCGCATCGGGATGAACGGCGGATAGAGCTCGAGCAGGCGGGCATCGGAAAGCCAGCCACTGCGAGACATGAAACGCATGAATCGCGCCGCGAGCCGCATGCCTTCTCCCTGCTGGTGAGCCCGTATTGTTGCAGAGCCCGGCCGCCGGGCGTAGGTTTCGCGGCATGCGCACTGTCGAACAGTGGTTTGGCGAATACGGCGAAAGTCATACGCATCCGCGTAATGAATTGCTGCACTTCATCTGCGTGCCGGCCATCGTCATGACGGTCATCGGATTCCTCTGGTCGATCCCGGTACCCAACTCGTTCGCGGCGGTATCACCCTGGCTCAACTGGGCGACCATCGTCACTGCCCTCGCGATCGTCTACTACTTCTCGCTGTCGGCCACGCTCGGGGTCGGCGCCGCCATCGGCCTCGTCGCGTTGCTGGCGGTTGTTAGCTGGCTGGATACGCTGGCCTGGCCGCTGTGGCTGACCTGCGCGGTCATTTTCGTGGTTGCCTGGATCGGCCAATTCGTCGGCCACGCGATCGAAGGCAAGCGGCCGTCCTTCTTCAAGGACGTGCAGTTCCTGCTGATCGGGCCCTTGTGGCTGCTCGGGCACCTGTACCGGAGACTCGGAATCTCCTATTGAAGAAAGTAAGGGCTGACCCCTTTTGCAAGGAAACGGGGGCTGCCCCCATACTTCTCACATGAATCCCCTCGATCTATACGACGTCCGCGGCCTGCTGACGGAAGACGAACGCGCCGTGCAGGACTCCGTCGGGCGTTTCGTCGACGAGAAGGTCATCCCGATCATCCAGGAGTGCTTCGAGAAGCACCACTTCCCGAAGGAGCTCATCCCCGAGATCGCCGAACTGGGGTTGTTAGGCTCGTCGATCGAGGGATACGACTGCGCAGGCCTGAACTCCGTCAGCTACGGGCTCATCTGCCAGGAGCTCGAACGCGGCGACTCCGGCATCCGCAGCTTCGTCTCCGTGCAGAGCTCGCTGTGCATGTATCCCATCTACGCGTTCGGCAGCGACGAGCAGAAGTCGCGCTGGCTGCCGAACATGGCGCGCGGCAGGAAGATAGGCTGCTTCGGCCTGACCGAGCCGCACGGCGGCTCCGATCCCGCCAACATGAAGACCCACGCCAAGAAGAAGGGCGGCGACTGGGTCATCAACGGCTCGAAGATGTGGATCACCAACGGCGCCATCGCCGACCTGTGCATCTGCTGGGCGATGACGGATGACGGCATCCGCGGCTTCATCGTCGAGAAGGGCATGAAGGGATTCTCGGCGCCCGAGATCGAACGAAAGTTCTCGCTGCGCGCCTCGGTCACGTCGGCGCTGTTCTTCGACAACGTCGTCGTGCCCGAAGCGAACCTGCTGCCGGCCGTGAGAGGGTTGAAAGGTCCACTCTCCTGCCTCACGCAGGCGCGTTACGGAATCACCTGGGGCGTCATCGGCGCGGCCCAGGCCTGCCTCGCGCAGCTCATCGAGTACACGAAGACGCGCGAGCTGTTCGGCAAGCCGCTCGCGGCGACCCAGGCGATCCAGCTGCGGCTCGCGGAGATGGCGCGCAAGATCACGACCGCCCAACTACTTTCGCACCAGCTCGGTCGTCTCAAGGACCAGGGGAAGATGCAGCCTGCGCAGGTTTCGCTCGCCAAGTGGAACAACTGCCGCATGGCGCTCGACATCGCGCGCGACTGCCGCGACATGCTCGGCGGCTCGGGAATCAGCGCGGAATACGTGCCGATCCGCCACGCGCTCAACCTGGAGAGCGTGATTACCTACGAAGGCACCGAGACCATTCATCAGCTCACGATCGGGCGCGAGCTGACGGGCATCAATGCTTTTTAGGCGCAGGCGCCACGACGGAAACGCGGCCGAAGCGGCCGCGTCCGTTGAATGACGAGAAAGAGAAAGCCGGCGAGTAGTAGATAGTCGAGACTACCGCCGCCCCCGCCGCCGCCACCTCCACCCGATCCGCCGCTGGCCGGCGGCGGGTTCGAAGCCTGCGCCTGAATGGTCACGTTGAGCGAGTTGTTGGCCGTGGCGCTATCGGGTTCGCGGGCTCCCGCGGTCGCCTGCCACTGGCCCGCCGCGGTCGGCGTGAACGTCAACGTCGCGGTGATCGATGCCGCCGGGCGCAACAGGGGCGCCTCGCACAGCAAGGTCGTACCGGTGACGCCGCATATGGCGCCTGAGCTCGCCTGCACGACATAGCCATTCGAAGCTGTCGGCAACGTTGCGTCGATCCGCACCGCGGTCGCGGTGTACGCGCCGTTATTGGTGAGCGTCAGCGTCGCCGAGCTTGAACTACCTGCCGTCATCGCGCCGCCACTGGTCGTCAGCGCGAGATCCGGGGCGATCTCCATTTCCAGCATGCCGCCGTAGACGGCCAGCGCGATGATGCGGCTGGGGTTCGTGGGATCCACGATGAGCTTGTCGATCAGGTTCGTTTCGCCCATGGCGGCCAACAGCGGCTCCCACGTCTGACCGGCATCCACGGAGCGCATCGCGGGATACGCGTATTGGGTCGAGACGTACAGGATGCCTGGCGTGCGTGGATCGAGCGCGATGTCCCTGATCCCATCCGGCACGTTCGTCTGTGGATAGGGCTCGAGCCGTGTCCAGTTCGCGCCCGCATCCGTCGTCCTGAACAGGCCTTCGAGCAGTCCCACGTAGATCGTGTCCGTCGAGCCTGCTTCATGGGCCATCGCATTCGCGCGAAAGTTGAACACTGGCGGCGGCGCGGAGTTCCACGTCGTGCCGGAATCGACGCTCACATACAGCGGCGATGCATTGTTGATCTGGCTACCGCTGACGAGCGCATACACCTTGTTGGCCGCAATGTCGTTGACCGCGAACTCCACGACACCATTGGGCAAACCGCTGCTGGTTGCGATCGGCGACCAGGTTGAACCGCCATCCAGGCTCTTCGCCGCGTCGAAGGTCGCCGCCGCATAGAGAACCTGCGAATCGGCAGGATCGACTGCCAGGGTTCCGGCGGTACCGAGGTGGCCCTTGCTCTGCCAGCTCGCGCCGTCGTTCGTCGAGGCGGCAAGATGGCCCGGCTGACCCACGTAGAACGTGCCATCCGAAGGTGCGGCGGCGAAGACCGAGGTATTGATCGGTGCGCCAAGCAGCGTAAACGGACTGCTCGCCAGCGACCTCCACTCTCCGCCGGCCTCGCGGCGGTAGATAGTCTCGACACCACGGTCGATGACGAAGACCTGCCCTCCTCCGTCGGGAAGTACCCGGGAGTGCAGATCCACCATCGGGCGTTCGTTCATTCCCCGATTTCGCGGCTCCCACGTCTGTCCGCCGTCGCTCGAACCATAGATGCCGGTTTGTGTGACGACGAGCAGCCGATCCGGATCGGACGGACTGATCGCGAGCTGCGAGGCGCTGAGATCGGGCACCGTGGCGCGGGCAGTCCACGTCGCGCCTTGATCGGCGCTCACCATCACTTCCCCGTTACCTGGGGTTCCATAAGCGACTTCGGTTTGTCCCGGCGCGAAGTAGATGACGCCTGGCTCCTCCTGCGAGCGAGGTTCGTAGGTGTCGCCGTAGTTCAGGGAGCGCACGACGGTCCCGGCGAGTTCCACGGTGGCAAGTACGACCCCACCGTGGGTCCGCGACGGAGCCCACGAGGGAAAGTCGTTGGACAATGTAGCCCAGCTCTCGCCGCCGTTCGTAGTTCGATGAATCGCGGATTCGGTCAACGCGTACACGACATTCGGATCGACGGCGTCGACTTCCATCTTGTAGATCAGGCTCGCGCTCACCGCGCGCAAATTCCAGGTGGCTCCGGCATCCGTACTGCGATACAGGTCGCCTTGATTGGTGCCGATCCACACGGCGCTGCCATCGCGAGTCCATGCGATGGACTGCGGCCGCTCGCCGTTCACGACGACGGGAACTCCCGGATTCGCGACTGCGGTCCAGGTCGCGCCGCCGTCGCTGCTGCGATACACGCCATCGAGCACCGCGACTGCCTGATTTGCATTCGTGGGATTCACCGAGAGCAGTGGCACATGCCCGAACGGATTGGACAGAACACGAGTCCAGTTCACACCGTGGTCGGTCGTGCGATAGATGTTCCGGAAATTGATCGCCAATGCCGTGCCGGCGCCGTCGACGTAGTGCACCGAGTAAAGAGCTGCGCCGGACGGTCCCGTGCGCGTCCATTCGTTGACCCCGGCAACCGCGGACGCGGCCGCGAGCACGCCAACGACGATCAAAGTCTTTCTGAAGATGTTCAAGAGTGCCTCCCTTGGTCACCCTCTGCCGCCAGTTCGCGGGATGTGACCCGCGAAGGCCATCTTCGCGGTTTCAGGTGGAAGGAACGAAAAAGGGAGTACGGGTTTCCTGAAACGCCGGCATCGCCTCGCAGCGCGCCGCCAGTGTCGCGAGCGACTGGAACATGATGGGATCGGCCGCGACCCGCAGCGCGTCGTTGCAGAACGTGAACGCGCACGCCGCCGTGATGTCGGCCTGCGACATGCGCTTCCCGACCAGCCACTGCGACACACCGCGCTCTCCGATGTAACGGTCGATCGCCGCGAGCGATGCGTTCATCTGCGTACGCAGTCGGTCGAGCCACGGCTGGTGCCGCTTCGATTCCGGACGGAACACGCCCTCGTATACCTGCAGCACGCCTTTCTCCGCCGCGCCCGTGGCCATGGCCATGAGATTCAACGCGAGACGGCGCTCGGCTCCCGAGCGCGGCATCAGTGAGCGCTCGGGTCCGACGAGCTCATCGATGTACTCGAGGATCGCCGAGGATTCGAACAGGCTTTCGTTGCGCCCGATCACGAGCGTGGGCACCCGGCCCAGCGGGTTGTACTCGCGGATGCGGTCGAAATCCTTGCCTACCGACCAGTTGGCGTGTTCGAAGGGCAGGTCGAGCAGCTTCAGCGTGATCGCGATCCGCCGCACGAACGGCGAATCGAACATTCCTATCAGCAGCATGAGACCTCAATGCGGCGCGAAGTACCGAGCATATATCGCCGCGCCCGCGATCGACACTGCCGCGAGTAGTAAGACGTAAGCGATCCTGCGGCGGGACTCGCGGCGCTGGGTGTCGAGCTGCACGCCGAGCATCGGATCGTTGGCGATGTGCGCGTCCACGCGCTTGCGGGCCTCTCGGGCGCTCACGCCTTCGGTTTCGCGCACGACCTTCACGGCCTCGGAGAGTTTGCCCTCGGTGAGCAGCGTCGCCGCCTCGAGCGAAATCTCCCGGATGCGCCTGTCGGCACGCATCAGCACACCGTCCAACCCGTCGCGGGGGCGCCGCGCGTTGCTCCTTCAAGGAGGAAAATCATATGCAGAGTCCGTCCCACGTTGCCGAGCCGCAGCTCAATGCCACTCCATTGATCGACGTGTTGCTGGTCTTGCTCGTGATGCTGATCTTCACGCTGCCGATAGCCACACACGCCGTGAAACTCAATTTGCCACATGGGCCCGGCATGTCGCCACCGCCGCCGACGGTGCGAATCACGATCGAATCCGACGGGGCCATCTACTGGGACGATGTGAGGATGGAGTCGCCGGACTCCCTCGCGTCGCGCTTCCGGGCGGTGACGAGTCAGCAGATTCCGCCACTGGTCCGCGTCATTCCCGACAGACGCGCGCAGTACGAAATCGTCGCGCAGGTATTGGCGGCCGCGCAACGCGCGCACGTCGAACGCCTCGCCATCGCGCCGGTGACCGACACCTAGGCGGTGCTCAGAACCCGCGCGCCCCGCACATGGATGCCTCGGCGATCCAGCAGCAGAGCAGCGTGCCCACCGCGATCCAGTGCCACATCGCCTGGATGCGATCGCCGTCGGCGTCCGGCGCTTCGCGTCGCTCCTCGCGCGTCACGACGTTCATAGCGGCAACCAGTGCGACGATTCGCGGCGATGCAGATAGACGAAGCGCGCGCGTGCGAGCCGCGTCGCGAAGTCGTTGCTGCGCGTGCCGACGCGCTCGAGGAACCGGCGCCAGCGCTCGCCGTGATCCGCGGCCCGCGCGCCGGCATATGTAAGGACGGGAGTCGAGTGGTACTGCGAGCTGCGTTCGATCATGGCCGGTCTCCATTCGGGACTGGTGCCATTTCGCGCCCGCCTGCCGGCCATACCGTGGCGCATTGATGGCCGACTCGAGCCGGATCGTGACGAAATGTGGCCGCGCACCCGCGCCCGCGGCAGGTCGCTTAAACTGCCGTCATGAGAAAAACGATCGCCATCGTCGAAGACGAACGCGCCATCCGTGACAACTACGCCGCCGCCTTTTCCCGCGAGGGGTATGCCGTGCGCGGCTATCCGAACCGTCGCGAGGCGATGGCCGCCTTTGTCGCCCGCCTTCCGGACCTGGCGGTCATCGACATCTCACTCGAGGACGAGCCCGAAGGCGGATTCGAGCTGTGCCGCGAACTGCGCGGACTGTCGGCCGAACTGCCGATCATTTTCCTGACCGCCCGCGACAGCGAGCTCGATGCGGTGTCGGGCCTCAGGCTCGGCGCCGACGATTTCCTCACCAAGGATCTTTCGCTCGCGCACCTGATCGCGCGCGTGAATGCGCTGTTCCGCCGCGTCGATGCGCTGCGCCGTCCTCCCGAGGAAAAACAGGTCGTCCGCCGGGGCGCACTCACGCTCGACAGCGAACGCATGTCGGTCCAGTGGAACGGCGAGGTCGTGCTCCTGTCGCTCACGGAATTCTGGATCGTGTACGCGCTGACCCGTCATCCGGGCCACGTGAAGAACCGCCAGCAGCTCATGGACGCGGCGAACGTGGTGCTCGACGACAACACGATCACTTCTCACATCAAGCGCATCCGGCGCAAGTTCCAGGCGGTCGACGAGAAGTTCGATGCCGTGCACACCGTGTACGGCATGGGTTATCGCTGGGTCGAGTAGCGAGGTCGCATCCGCGAACGTATGGGGCGTCTCACCGACCTGCTGAACTACGGCCCGATTTCGCCGTTCCGGCTGCGGACCAAACTACTTCTGCTGGCGCTCACGACGCTCGCGCTGCCGTGGGCCGGCTGCCAGTACGCGCGCGAAATGGAGACGGTGCTGCGCGAAAGCGAGCAGCAATCGCTGCTCGCGGTGACGACCACCATCGCCGGTTCGCTCAAGGGCCGCCAGGAGCTGCTGTTCCGCGCCGATTCCCTGCCCGGCGATACGGGCAATCCACGCGACATCACGCCGATCGTGCTGTCGGGCGCACCGCTCATCGACGGACGCGCGGACGAGTGGGACACGGATGCGCGCAACGTGGTGCGCGTCCCGGGACCCGGCGGGGACAGCCTGCGCATCCTCGCGGCGACGCACGAACGCTGGCTGTATCTCGCGCTGCTGGTGCGCGACAACCGGCTCGTGTTCGACGCGTCGGAGATCGAGCCCCTGGTCCGCGAGAACATCGGCGACCGCGTCTGGCTCGCGTTCGACGACAAGCGCGGCGGCCAGCAGCGACTGTTCTTCGGCAGCACGGGCGTTGGCCCCTTGCGCGGCCGATTCATCGAGACGCGCGAGTACGGCCGCGAACAGGCCGTCGAAGAGCCGCGCATCGAAGCCGTCTGGCAGCGTACGCGCAATTCGGACGGCTACGTGATGGAGATCAGCATCCCGCTGTCGATGGTGGGTCAGCACCTCGGCATCCTGATCGACGATCGGGACCGGCGCGGCGCCGCGCGTGAAAGTTACGGCACGCTGGATCCATCCGACCTGCGCGCCACCGGCCGCCTGATCGCCGCCTCGCCGGACCTCGGCGATCACCTGCGGCAGTTCGCTCAGCCCGGCGTGGAGCTCAGCGTCGCCTCGGCGACTGGCGCCACCCTGACGCGGCTCGACGCCCCCGCGCTGCCCGGCGACTACACCCGTTTCCGCGGCTTCCTGCCGCGCATGTACCGGCTGTTCCTGGACGGCGACCTGATACCGCGCAGCGTCACCGAGGCCGAGCGTCAGCGCGCGGCGCAGGACCTGACCCAGCGCGCGGTCAAAGGCGTTCCCGCGACGACGTTCATCGCGGGTCGTTACGAAAACAGCGTCACGGTGGCCGCGGCCGCACCGATCTTCGCGGCGGACGGCAAGAAGATCATCGGCGTCGTCCAGCTCACGCAGACTGCGGATCGCTGGCTGACGCTGCGCGACCGCGCCCTGACGCGATTGCTCAACCTCACGCTGTTCGTCACGCTGTTCGCGGTGGGCGCGGCGTTCTGGTTCGCCGGCCGCATGACCCTGAGGATTTCCCGGCTGGGACAGGCAAGCGAAACCGCCCTGAGTCGCGAGGGCAATCTCTCGCGAGTGCTGCCCGAATCGAACGCGAAAGATGAGCTCGGCGACCTGTCCCGCAGCTTCTCCTCGCTGCTCGGCCGGCTCGACGAGTACACGGGCTACCTGCGCACGCTGGCGGGAAAACTCGCCCACGAGATCCGCACGCCGCTGACGATCGTCCGGTCCTCGCTGGAGAACCTCGAATCGGAGGCCAACTCGGACAACGCGCGCGTCTACATCGCGCGCGCGCGGGAGGGCAGCGAACGCCTGGGCGCGATCCTCACGGCCATGGGCGAGGCGACCAAGGTCGAGGAAGCCATCGCCCACAGCGAAAGGCAGCGCTTCGACCTTTCGGCCCTGGTCCGCACCGCGGTCGATGCGTACCGCACCGCGTTCCCGTCCCGGAAGTTCGCCTGCGAAGCGCCCGTGGACGTCGTCGAGTTCACGGGCGCACCGGACCTGATCGTGCAGATGCTCGACAAGCTGATCGACAACGCCGTGGATTTCAGCGCCGAAGGCGACACGATCACGGTTGGTTTACGCGTAGACGACGGATTTGCCGACCTCTCCGTGGCGAACCCCGGTCCGGCGCTCCCGGCCGAAGCTTCGACCCGTCTGTTCGAATCGCTGTGGCAGTCCCGGACCGAATCCGACAAGCGCCCGCACTTCGGGCTGGGCCTCTACATCGTCCGCCTGATCGCCGAGTTTCACGGCGGATCCGCGCGGGCCGAGAACCTCGCGGATGAATCGGGCGCGATCTTCACCGTGCGCCTGGCGCGATGACGCGCATTTGCGCGGCCGTTCACATCCAGCCCACACGATCGGTGCCGATACTCTGAAAGAAAGCTGATGTCGTGCGGTTGAGACATTGTGGCGAAACGAATTCGGCGTATCATTCGGGCCGTGTAGTTCCGGAACTCCCGCTAAGTAGCTGATTCAAGGCACTGAAACGGGGCATCGGACGAGACGCTCGAAAGGTGACTCGCAATGCATCAAAGAAATGATGCGCGGAGGACACAACGGTTTTTTGAGAAGAAACTCAGGACTTGCTCACGGGCACGGGTACAGGCGGTAGCTGCTTAGTTTTCAACTACTGCCGGGGTCGACTAAAGCGTGAAGAAACACGCGGGCTTAGAGGTTTAGCCGGAGACCGAAAGGTCGCCAACGTCCCAGCCGAAATTGTTTTCAGTCCGTGTAACCGACACGATCGGCTGACAGCGATGGACCTAAGTCGACGACGACCAACTAACAAGCCCCGCATTGCGGGGCTTTTTTTTGGCCCGGATGTGGCATCGTGCGCGCCCATGCCCCAGACACGACCCGCGCGTCTCGCCGCGCCGCTTCTCGCCGTCCTGCTCTGCAACATTGCGCACTCGCAGCAAGTCATCCCGCTTTGGGAGAACGGCGCGCCCGGTTTCGAGTCGCGCCGCAACGAACCCGAGCAGCACAAGGACTGGTGGTACAAGAACATCCACAATCCTTCGCTGACCGTATTCGCGCCGCCCGCAGACAAGGCGACGGGCGCCGCGGTCATAGTCGCGGCGGGCGGCGGACATCGGGAGCTCGTGTTCGACCCCGAAGGCGTGGAGCCGGCGCAGTACCTGGCAAGTCTCGGTGTCACCGCGTTCGCGCTGAAGTACCGGTTGTTCCGCGAGCCGGGGTCCAACTACACCTTCGACAACACCGCCGAGGACATCCGCCGCGCGATGCGCACCGTGCGCGCCCGCGCCGGCGAGTGGGGCATCGATCCGGGCCGCATCGGCGTGATGGGCTGGTCGGCCGGCGGAGAAGTCGCGGCGCTGGTCGCCTATCCACCCGTCGATGGAAATGCGTCGTCCGCGGACCCGGTCGAGCGTGTGAGCGCACGGCCGGATTTCCAGATCCTCATCTATCCCGGTCCCCTCGGTATTCCGAAAGAAATACCGCGCGATGCCCCGCCGCTGTTCCTGCTCGGCGCGGCCGACGACGAATACGTCGCGAAAGTCATGTTCGATCTGACGGGCAAATACCACGCGGCCGGCGCGCCCATCGAGGCGCACATCTACGCGCAGGGAAAACACGCCTTCAACATGGGACAGCGCTCCAAGTACGTGAGCATCCGAAACTGGCCGGCGCGGCTCGCCGAATGGCTCGAGGACCGGGGCCTGACGAAGGCGAGGTAACCACATGGAATTCGCGCTGGCGCCCGTCTCGTACACCATCCTGATCGTCACGGTCGCGGTCAGCGTGCTCGGCCTGAAGGTCGCGCCGCGCATCGTCGAACGCTGCCTGCTGCGGCCTTACTACACGGTGCGCAAGGGCGACTATTTCCCGGTGGTCGCGTGCGGCTTCGTGCACGCGGATTTCACCCACCTGCTGTTCAACGGGCTGACGCTGTATTTCTTCGGGCCCATGCTCGAATTCACGATCGGATCGGTGCGCTTCGCGTTGCTGTACTTCGTGGCGCTCGTGATCAGCAGCCTCGGCACCGTCTACAAACACCGCAACAATCCCGACTACGCCTCGCTCGGCGCGTCGGGCGCGATCCTCGGCGTGTTGTTCGCGTACATCCTCTATTACCCGACACAGATCCTGTACCTGTACTTCGCGCTACCGGTCCCCGCGGTGTTGTTCGCGTTCGGCTATCTCGCCTACACGTGGTGGGCATCGAAGAGCGGGCGCGGGCGCATCAATCACGACGCGCATCTCGACGGCGCATTGACCGGCCTGGTCTTCGTCACGTTGACGGATCCCGGCGCATGGAGCCGCGCCATCGCGCAGGTTCAGCAGGCGCTGGCCTGACTACTCCCGCGGCTCAGAACCAAGAATAGTTGAACGAAACGCTGATGCGCTCGGCCTCGGTCGGGTTCGGCGCGACCTCGTGCCGCAGCCAGCTCTCGAACAACACGAGCCGGCCCTGCTCCGCGGGAATCGTCACCCAGGACTTGTTCTCGCGGCGCGCGCGCGTCTTGCGCGGCGGCGCGGCCATGAAGCGGTCGAGCCGCGGATCCTCGAATTTGAGGCCCGAACAGCCGCGCGGCGTGCGCACGTAGTAGGTGCCGCTCACCGTCGCCAGCGGATGCAGGTGCAGCCCGTGCACGACCTGGCGCGTCATCACGTTCACCCAGCAGTCGGTCATCGAGAGCTTGCGGCCCGCGAGGTCGAAGTCGAGCGCGCGCGCGAACTTGCGCACGTGGACGTCGATGCGCTTTTCGAGCGCGGCGAAGGTCGGCGACATCTGGTGCATGCGCGCCAGCGAGTTGTAGGACGTGTACCCGCCCGGATAGTTAGTGACCGACCAGGCGCGGCCGCCGCGATCCTCGATCGAAAGCTGGCGGCATTCGCGCAGCAGCCGTGAATTGAGGTCCGATGCGCCGCGCGCGAGATTCGCGGTGTATACCTGAGTGGGAAACAATGTCGTGACGGGCATGCGCGCAGCATAGTCAGGCGGGTGGCGACCCGCAAAGCGGCGCGACTATACTCCCCGTCCCTTCCACCAAGGACGTGTTCGCATGAAGAAAATACTCGCCGCCCTGGGCGCACTGGCGATCATGGCCGCCGCTCAAGCCCACGCGGAAAACGACACTCACAAGCTCACGAAGCTCTGGGAAACGGACGCGACGCTCAAGGTGCCGGAAGGCGTGCGTTTCGACGCGAAGCGCAAGGTGCTCTACGTCTCGAACATCGATGGTGAACCGTGGGGGGCGGACGGCAAGGGGTCGATCGCCAAGGTTGGCCTCGATGGCAAGGTCATCGCGGCCGAGTGGATCACCGGCCTCGATGCGCCGAAAGGCATAGCGCAATCGGATGACGGCCAGTTGTTATACGTGCCCGACATCGGCGGCGTGTGGGTCATCGACATCGACGCGGGAAAGACCAGGGAGAAAATCGCGATCCCCGAGGGCGTCCAGCTCAACGACATCGTGAACGACAAGGGCACGCTGTACGTGTCCGACTCGAAGGGCCGCAAGGTCTGGGTCGTGAAGGGCGGCAAGCCTTCTGTGTTTCTCGATGAGAAGGTACTCAAGGGACCGAACGGCCTGTTCGTTCACGACGGCGCTCTCCACGTGCTCGACGACAATGCGCTCAACCGCGTGGAGAAGGACAAGTCGCTCACCGTGCTCGCGAAGGACATGCCGGGCGGCGTCGACGGGCTCGAGAACGTCGGCGGCGACGACTTCCTCGTCTCGGCGTGGGCTGGCGCCATCTGGTACGTACCGGCGAACGGCGACAAACAACTGCTGTTCGACGGGAAGGCCGTCAAGACCAGCACGGCCGACATCGGTTGGGACCCGGCCACGAAGACGGTATACGTGCCGACCTTCTTCAAGAACACGGTCATCGCGTTCAAGGTCGAGTGAACAGTTAGTCGGAGTCCGGCGGGATCGGGACGGGGCGTTGCGCGAGCGGCGCCCCGTTTTCGTTCGTCAGGCCCACCACCACGCGGCGGCGGCGCCGAGCGCCACGAGCGACACCCATAGCAACCAGGTTCCGGAACGAGAGGACGCCGGATCCTCGCCTCCCGCCAGGGCCATCTGCTCGGAATCGTGTTCGCCGTCGCGCAGGTGCCGGGGCATCGCTCGACGCTCGTTCCGTGGCGCGGTCGGCTGTTCCGGAATCGGCATCGCTTCACTCTACTTATGCCGGCTCCGGGAGCAGTGTGATCCGCCGCACACTCCGCGCCCTCAGTAATCGGAGCAGGTGCCGAAACTGTCATGTGGAGAGAGGAGCCGAGTGAATCCCGATCTGAAAGACCAGCTCGCCAGGGCCTTTGGCCTGCCAACCGGGGCCGGAGTAGATGGTCTCGTTGCCCGCCTGCGGGCGGGCGGGCCGGTCGACGCGGAGGCCTTGCGTCGGGGATGCCTCGCGCTGATCGACCACGCCCAGCAGGTTCGCGACGCGCATGACGCCAATGCCCGGCGACTGCAGATCGCGATCGATGCGTCGAACCTTGGCCTGTGGGACTGGGACATCGTCAACGGCAATCTCTTCGTCGACCGTGCGTTCGCGAGATTCCTCGGCCGGGAGGAGAAGGACGCAGTCTGGCCCATCGGCGAGCTCGCGGAGCTCGTGCATCCGGACGATCTCGCCGGCTTCACCGACGCGACGCGCGACGCCCTGCGCGGGCGATCGCCGATGTTCCAGAACAGTCATCGGGTCCGTCACGCCGATGGGCGCTGGGTCTGGCTCGAAACCTACGGCAACGTCACGCAGCGGGACGAAAACGGCCGCGCCACGCGCATGACCGGCACACACGCGAACATCACGGAGCGCAAGCAGCTCGAGCGCGCGCTGTCGAACACGCTGCGCGTCATGCAGGCGCTGCTCGAGACGCTGCCGCTTCCAGTCGTGATCCGCGACGCCGAACGACGCGTGACGCTGGTCAACGCGGCGTGGGAGAAGATGGTCGGCATCCGGCGCGCGGACATGGTTGGCAAGCTACTCGACTCCGACCTGCGCATGGTGCGCGACGAAAACCACCACCAGACCGACGACCGGGTATTCCTGACGCTCGAGCCGATGCGTTACGAGACCGTCGTGCACGGCGCCAACGGCTCGAGTTACAACGTGCTGGTCGCGAAGACCCCGCTGCTCGCCGAGGACGGCGCGATCACCGGGATCGCCTCGGTCGTGACCGACATTTCCGAACAGAAACGCAGCAGCGCGGTCCTCGAACGCGCGCGCATCGCGGCCGAAGCCGCCGTGCAGGCGAAATCGCGTTTCCTCGCCAACATGAGCCACGAGCTGCGCACGCCGCTCAATGGCGTCGTCGGCATGGCTTCGCTGCTCGAGAACACCGCGCTCGACGCGCGGCAGCGGCGCTTCGTGCGCACGCTCAAGTCGTCGGCCGAAGCGCTGGTCACGCTCATCAACGACGTGCTCGACCTGTCGAAGGCCGAGGCCGGCAAGCTCGAGCTCGCCGTCGGTCCATTCGAGCTGCGCCGCGAGATCGAGCAGGTAGTTGGATTGTTCAGTGCGCGCGCGCACGCCAAGGGAATCGAGCTGGCCGCGCACATCGCGCGCGACGTCCCCTCCACCGTCCGCGGCGACGCGATCCGGTTGCGGCAGGTGCTCGGCAATCTCGTCAACAACGCGGTCAAGTTCACCGATGCGGGCGCCGTGCTGCTCGCCGTCACCGCCGTGCCGGGCGAATCCGGCGCGTGCGTGCTCGAGTTCAGCGTCACCGACACCGGGGTCGGCATCGCGGCCGCGGAGCAGCAGCGCATCTTCGAAGCCTTCGAGCAGGCCGACGGCAGCATCACGCGCAAGTTCGGCGGCACGGGCCTGGGGCTTGCGATCAGCCGACAACTCGTCGATCTCATGCACGGCACGATGGGACTCGAGAGCGAACAGGGCCGCGGCAGCCGCTTCTCGTTCCGCATTCCCGCGGGCGTGAATTCCGTTATCCCGGCGCAACCGATTGCGGACCCCGGAGTCGGAACCGTCCTCGTGGGCCTGCATCCAGTCATCCGCGATGCCGTGAGCGATACGCTGGCGATGAGCGCGCGGCTGATCTCCGTGGATTCGCCGGGCGAAGCCGCCGCCGCGCTGCGGAACTTCGGCCCGGACATCGGTCGCGTGCGCGTCGTGCTGGACTGCAACGCCACGGCGAAACCCGAGCAGGCCGTGAACACATTGCGCGCAGCCGCCGGCTCGCATCCCGTGGAAATCGTCCTGCTGCTGCCCCCCGATGCGGATCCGAACACGCCGGCGGGCGCGACCCGGGCCATCGTCAAACCACTGTGCACGCCCAGCCTGCTCGAAGCCATGCCGGACACCGCGCAGAGCACACGCGTGCGCATCTTGCCGATGAGCGGCTCGCGCGGACGCGCGCTGGTCGTCGAGGACAACGCGGTGAACCAGGAAATGGCGCGCGCGATGCTCGACATGCTGGGCTTCACCGTGACCACGGCGTGCAACGGCAAGGAAGGCGTGGCGGCCGCGGCCGCCGACCCCGCGCTCGACATCATCCTGATGGATTGCCAGATGCCGGTGATGGACGGTCTCGCGGCGGCGCGCGCGATCCGCGCGGCCGAAGCGCCGGGCCGCCGCGTAGCCATCGTCGCGCTGACCGGCAACGCGATGCCCGGCGACCGCGAAGCCTGCGTCGCGGCCGGCATGGACGACTACCTGGCCAAGCCTTTCTCGCTGACCGCGCTGCGCGCCACGCTCGACAAGTGGACGGGCGCCGACCCGGCAGCTACTTCCGCAGCCGCATCATCTCCTTCGCGTGGGCCGCGATGATCCCGTTGGTCGACTCGTCGGAATCGAACACGCAGTAGAGTCCCTGCGGCTCCTGCGGCGGATCGCCGACGAAATCGTCGCCAGCCTTCCACATGAAGTCCGCGTTCGAAGTGCGGCCCGCGCCGCCCCAGGCCCAGTAGTTCGATCCCGCGATCGCGTCGCCGGCCGCGGCGCGGCGCGCCACCAGCATGAAGATCTGGCCGTAGAACCTGTCGCGCCACGTGGTGGCCGCTTCAGGTGAAAATGCGCCGTCGTCGCGGTTGATGCCGAACTCCTCGAGCACGATGGGCTTGCCCATCCTGTTCGCTTCATCGATGTGCCAGTCGAGGTATTCCTGCATCTTGCGCCACGCGGCCTCGTGCGTGCCGGCGGCGTCCTTCGGGTTGAACCAGCCCCAGTTGGGCGCCCACATGTGATAGGTCAGGTAGTCGACGTTCTTCGTCGCGTGCGATTTCGTGAAGAGCTCGCGATCGCCCGCCGTACCCATCCACCCTTCGTTGCCCGTGCTCACGAGCTGCTTCGGCGCGAGTTTCTTGATGTAACCGGCCGTCTCGTCCACCCATTTCACGAATGCGTCGAAGTGTGGCTTCGCGTGCGCGTCGCTGCCCGGCCGCGGTTCGTTCGCGAGCTGCCAGGACATGATCGTCGGGTCGTCGCGGTAGATCCGGCCGTTCACGGTGTTCTTGCGGGCGAGCAGCCTGGCGATGGCGGAGCGGAACGCTTCCTGCGCGCGTCGCGAGCGATAAAACGCGGCGGAGTTGTCCATGAACGCATTCCAGTCGCCGGTGAGATCCGGATCGATCACGGAGACCGGTTTGCCGCCGAACCAGGCGACGTATTGCGACATGCCGCCTGACCACTGCCAGAAGTTGTTGAGATAGAGCACGGCCTTCATGTCGCGCTTCGCCATCTCGGCGAGCAGGAAATCCAGGCCTTGCCACAGCGTCTCGTCGAATTCTACCGGTTGCTGCATGACGGCGGGCGTCACGGCGCGTTTGAGCGTGCTGGCCTCCGAGATGGCCAACACGCGCAGGTTGTCGACGCCATGCGCCGCGAGCAGCTCGAGCTCCTTCGTGAGACGCGCGCGATTGCCCGTCTTGCCGGGCGAGCCGAGATACATGCCGTACCACATGTTCGCGCCCGCGAAGTAGTAAGGCTTGCCGTCGAGCAGGAATTGCCGCTCCTTCACGACCACGAACCCGGACTGTTTGTCGGTGGCGGCCGCGAACCCGGCGGGCAGGATCGTGACGAGGACGAGCGCCAGGGAGGCGAGGATTGTTTTTCTCATGGGCGCCGAGTCTAGCCGGGTGCCAGCACCCGACACCACGCGTGAGACCGGGTTGCGGAAACGGGCCGTTGGGCCTGGTGTGGGTCAATGCCGCGAATGCAGGCTCATCGCGCCGCCGGCGGCTTTCATGTCCGCGACGCCGAGGCACAATGTCTCCATGAACCGCACGCTCGTCGTCATCGGAGTGCTGGTCGTGATCGTCGGACTGGCGTGGAAGCCGCTTTCGAAGCTGCCGCTGTTCCGGCTGCCCGGCGATTTCGTCGTTGACCGCCCCGGGTTGAAGTTCTTCTTCCCGCTGACCACGATGCTGATCGTCAGCGTCGTGGTTTCGGTGATCCTCTGGCTGTTCCGCAAATGAGGATCCCCGGACGGCCGGCCAGAACGTTCCGGGAAACTCAGTGGCTGTGATGAGCTTGTGAGGAGTTCGTTGGGAACTCGTCGGGCCGGCCATTCCGAGGTGGACGCACCCTAACAAGTCGCGGGCGCCGCGAGTATCGCGCGTGCGGGAGAACGCGCGTGCGGCGCTTTCCTACCCGGGCGGGTTACAAGCCAAGCTCTTCGAAACGACCGGCGTCGATCGCCGCATTGATCGCGCGCGCACCGCGTTCGATCGTTTCGAACTCGCCACCGGAGTGCCGCCGCAACAGGTCGAGACTCGACTCGTAAGGTTGGCAATTCGTGTCGAAGCGGCAAACGATGCGTGTCATCTCGGAACCGGGGCTGCAATCGAAGCCGCGCTGGCAGGCGGCGACGAACCAGCTCGCGTCGCGGTTCGCGTCCTGCTCCGAAAGTCCGCGGATCACCGAGCTCACCGGCACGAAGACCGCCGGATCCTTCGACGCCAGGGCCGCGCGCGCCATCTCGCGGGCTTGCTCGAGCACCTCCCCGTCCGATGCGCCCGTCGCGCCGTTAACGAGCCGCAGCGCCCATTCCGCCTGCGCGCGCGGGTAACCGGCGTCCGCCGCCTTCGCCAGCCATTCGTCCGGCGCACCGAACCGGGCGGGATCGGATTCGCGCAGACGCTGGCACTGGCCATGGATCCTGCGCAGGTCCGCGTCGCCGAACTGGCTCACGACGCTCTCGTCGGCCAGGACCTCGTCGAGCGGACGCTCGCGCCGTCCACCGCCGAAGCGCATTCCGAATTCGGTCTGGCATCGGTCCAGCGCGCGAAACATGTAATAGGCCGACGCGCCGTCGCCGCTCCGCGCCGATTCGTGGATGCCTTCCACGAACGCCAGGAGGTCGTCGGTCGCGGTGAAGTTCGCGGCCATGGGATCGGGCGGCCGCAGGCGAATCGCGGTGGTCGGGGGCGTCGCGGCCGAGGACGGCCCGGGCCGGGAAGTGGTTGCATCGTCCCGCGTGGACGCCGGCATCGTGGTGGATTGCGCGTCAGCGTTCCCTCGGCCCGCGACATCGTCCACGGCCGCCGGCTCCTGGCGAGTGGCGAACAGCACGGCGGCGCCCGCGACGGCCACGAGTCCAACGACGAGGAGACTGGTGCGCGACATCGCGCTCAGTGTGGCTCAACGAGGGCCGCCTTGCCTAATGGGGCGCGGCTCCCGCGGAGGCGGTTACTGGATGTAGCCGAGCAGCAGGCCGGCCGCGAGCACGAACAAGGTGGCGAAAGTCGCCGGCAGATGGAATGAGAGCTTCACATCGTCCCCGAAGTTGTCGGCCCGGCGCCTCTTGCGTGCGCTTCGGGCCGCTTGTTGTTTTGAAGAGCCCCGAGTCTTACCCGGCTTCCGGCGGCACGCAACGGGGGGTTCCCCGAGCCCGGAGAAAGCGTGAACTTTTCCCGATTGAAGATGGTGCCTGGCACGGAAATTCCGGGAGAAGCGGCGCTACGGACGGAATATCGCGGGAGAGATCACCGCTTCTCCCGGAATTTCCGTGCCAGGCACCGTCTTGGTTTACCAGCCTCCGCCGCCGCCACCGCCGCCACCGCCGCCCACGCGCCCGCCGCCTCCCCCGCCGGACTTCGAGCCCGGCGCCTGCGACGAGGAGGAGATCGCGCTCGACAGCGACGAGCCGAGCCCCGAGGAAAAGCTCGCGACCCTGGCCGGATTCCATCCCGATCCCGCGTACCAGGCGGGGCGGTAGTTCGGATCCTGGATGTCGAGCACCCGCGCGAACTTCTCCGCCCAGCGCTGCTCGACGTCGAGCGCGAGCGCGGCGGGTAGATAGGTCTCGTAGACCTGCGCGGTCATCTTCGGCGGCGGCGGACCCTGGATGCGCTTCAGCTCCTCGCCCTCGGCGACTTCGAGGTACGCCTTGAATCCGCGGATGTGATCCATCGCGGCCTGGCCGACCACGGTCGGCGCCTTGAGCAGCTTGCCGAACACGCCGTTCGCGACCAGCGCGGCGATCACGGCGAGGAGCGTGAGCCAGCCCAGGGGCGTCACCAGGTACCACGTCGGCCAGAACCCCGTGGTTCCCGGCCAGATGAGGGACGACACGGCCACGACCAGGCTCATCACGATGCCGAGCGCATGCCAGCCGCCGTTGATGCGGAAGAAGCTGTTCGAGTACTGGCTCTTGAGCGACGAGTAATGCGCGGCTCGCGCGCGGCTCACCCTGGAGTGATTCGACTGCTCCAGCACCAGCCGGTTGTCGTGCCGGAAAAGGGCCGAATGCAGCGCGAGTTCGTCGGCCGACAGGGGCTTCTGCTCTCCGGCGGTTTCCTTCACCAATGTGTACTTGCGGCCGATGCCGAGGATGCCGTCGTTCTGCTCGATGCGCAGGTAACCCTTCACCGCGAGACTCAGCACGCTGGCGGCGAAACATTCGTCGTCGTATTTCATGCGCATCAGATAGCGCATCGACGCCGCGGATTGTTTGTCGGGCATCTCGTACTCGGGAATGATCACGCGCCCGGGCGGATCCCGGCCGACCTTGTCCCAGACGAGGTAGTAGTAAGTCAGCAGCAGCGCGAGACCGATGAGCGCGATCCACGCCGCGCGATTGTCCTTGGGCAATTCGCGCTCGAGCATGGCTTCCGCGGGTGAGCTCCAGTGTTGCTGCGCGGGCCCACCCGCGTCGTGGTCGTAGTCGTAGCCGGGACTCGCAGCCTGGACAGGCGTGGGCGGCAGTGCATTCTCGACCGCGGTGGTGATGAATCCCTTGGGCCACATCGCGACGATGGTGAGGCCCTCGTTTGGCCGCAACCCGCGCGTTACCGCGAAACGCGCGCCTTCCGCCGTCGCCTGCGCGGTGTAGTCGCGGCCTTCGTTGCGTTCCGATCCGGTGTAGGCCTCGAGGCGCAGGTCCTCTCGCGGAATATCCGCCGGCAATTTCACCGTGGCGGTCACGCGGTCCATCGGCAGGACCCAGCCCTGCCCCGTCACGTTCCAGTAGAGCTCGTCGTGGTCGGCGAAGAAGCCCATCTGCCGGTCGGTGCGATAGTCGAGCACGTACGTGTATTCGCCGCGAGGCAATATGACCCGCGCGCTGCCGAGATAGACGCGTACGCCGTTTCCGACCTGCTCCAGCCGCCATGGCTCGGACGCGCCATCGCGCGTGGCGGAGTCGAACGCGAAACCGACGACGATCCGCCGACCGTCCTTTGCAGGGTAGATAGTCGGGAACTCGCGGTAGATTCCACGGCGGATCTTGTCGCCCTCCGCGCGCACGCGGATCGTCTCGCGCACGGCCAGCGTGCCGTCGGGCCGCACGGTTATCTCGCTGTCGAAGGAGAGGATGCGTTCGTCGGCCATCGCAGGCGTCGCGCAGATCCATGCCGCGACGGCGAGCGCGATGATTCGCGCAAAGCGCATGAGATGCCTCACGACAATGCGACTCCGGGCGCCTGAGCCTGCGCTTCATCCTCGAGCTCGAAGAACTCGGCCTCCTTGAAGCCGAACATCCGCGCGATCACGAGGTCCGGAACTCGCTGGATGCGATTGTTATAGAGGTTGACGGCGCCGTTGTAGAAGCGGCGCGCGTACTGGATCTGGTTCTCGGTGTCGGCGAGCTTGCGCTGCAGGTCGAGGAAGTTCTGGTTCGCCTTGAGATCGGGATACGCCTCCACGAGCGCGACGAGGCGGTGCATGCCGTCGCCGACGGATTTCTCCACTTCACCGCGCGGACGCGGCGATTTTTCCGCCGCTCCCTGAGCGCGCAGCTCCGCGAGATTCGACAGCAGCGCGCGCTCGTACCCGGCGTAACCCTTGACGAGCTCGACCAGGCGCGGGATGAGCTCGTGGCGGCGCAGGAGCTGCACGTCGACGTCGCTCCAGCCCTGCGCGACTCGATTGCGGTCGCGGACCAGCAGGTTGTACGACACCGCGGCCCACACGAGCGCCACGGCGATGACAGCGAGGACGATCACCATTTCGACATGCTAACACCCACGGAACGGAACGCTTCCTTCGTGCCGGTGTTTGTGAGATTACTAGCCGCGGGGGGAATCAATCTTGACCGTATACACCCGGCCGACGCGAGCGCGTTTCAAAGTCATCGGCTTCATGGTCACGCTCGCGATGGTCACGTACCTCGACCGCGCGTGTATCGGCGCCATGGCGCCGTCGATCTCCGCGGAGTTCGGGCTCGACGAAGCGCAGATGAGCTGGGTGTTCTTCAGCTTCATCCTCGCGTACGCGATCTTCGAGGTACCGACCGCGCGCTGGGCCGACAGCCGCGGCGCAAAGAACGTGCTCACGCGCATCGTGAGCTGGTGGTCCGTGTTCACGATCGCCACGGCCGGCGCGTGGAACTACGCTTCGCTGCTGGCGACGCGTTTCCTGTTCGGCATGGGCGAGGCCGGCGCGTGGCCCTGCGTCGCGCGCGTCATGTCGCGCTGGATCCCGTTCCGCGAGCGCGGCACGGCCAAGGGAATCTTCTTCGCGGGTGCGTACAGCGCGGGCGCCGTCACCACCATCGCGGTGACGGCGCTGCTGCCGCTGTTCACGTGGCGTCAGATCCTCGTGGCGTTCGGCCTCGTCGGCTTCGTGTGGGTCGTGATCTGGCACCGGTGGTTCCGCGACGAGCCCACCGATCATCCCGAGACCAACGAGGCCGAACGCGCGCTGATCGTCGCGGACCGGCCGCCCGAGGCGGAGCATCCGCGCGGCTGGGCCTACTGGCGCGGCCTGCTGCGCGAGCGCAACGTACTGCTGCTGTGCCTGCTCTACATGCCGAATTGCGCCACGTTCTACTTCTGCATCACGTGGCTGCCTACCTACCTGATGAAGGAGCATGGCTTCGAGAAGACACAGCTCGGCATCGTCGCTTCGCTGCCGCTGTTCCTCTCGATCGCGACGCAGTTCCTCGGCGGATTCTGGTCGGATCGGTTTACGCGCCGCTTCGGCGTCACCGTCGGACGGCGCACACCGGGAATCGTGGGTTACGCGCTGGCCGCGGTGTTCATCTTCGCGGCGGCCCTCTCGAACCAACCGGTGCTCGCCGCGGTTTTGATCGCGCTCGCGGCGGCCACCTGCATGCTCACTACCGCGCCCGCGTGGAGCACCTGCGTCGACATCGGCCGCGAGCATTCCGCGACGGTTGGCGCGACGATGAACACCTCCGGCCAGATCGCGGCCATCCTGAGCCAGCCGGTGGTGGGTTATTCCGTCACATTGTTAGGCGACTGGAACGTGCCGTTCTACCTGCTGGGCGGCCTGTTCATCGTGGGCGCGTTGTGCTGGGCGTTCGTGGAGCCCAGGCGCGCGCTGTTCGAGGCGTCACCCGCGCGCTGACGTAGCGCCGCGATTTACCAGATCATCGTGCCCGTAATCCGTGGATCACATTCCGCGGCATGACTTCGCAGGCACCGCACAAAACGCGGGCTTTCCAATTGGCGTGGACGGCTCCGGGGCCTAACTTCGGCTCCATGAAAACCGTCGAATTCCGGCGCGTTTTTGCGCTGTGTAGTTATGTAGCCCTTCTGGTGGCCGGACCCGCCCTGGCCCAGATTGGTCCCATCCAGCCCGTCCTCATGCTCGAAGGCGGCAAGGCCGAGCAATCCCACAACCGGCCCGATCTTCCCGAGGACTACTCGGTGCCCGTCGACGTGTTCGTCGAGCCGGACGGCAGCGTGAGCAACGTGGTCGTCAGCGATTCGACCGGCAACCTGGACGCCGACAGGGTCGCCGCCGCGTACATGCGCGACCGGAAATTCCTGCCCGGACTCGACATGAAGGGCAACCCGGTCGCCAGCACCGTGCGCGCCACGGTGAACATGTTCCGCCGCGGCTCGCGCAAGGTGGTCAAGATCACGCTCAAGCCGCCGCCGATCGCGAACGAGACCGAGCGCGTGCGCAAACTCATGTGCGCGGATTTCCTGTGGGAAATTCAGCGCATGCGCGCAGGCGCCGGCATTCGCGACGCCAGCCTCGAGGTGATGCCCTACGTTTCCGCGCGCATGTACATGACCTCGAAGCAGGTGTCCGAGGAAGTCGAGGAAAAGTTCTGGGACGCCTGGCCCAACGCACTGCAGAAGATCGTCGATCGCTGCGAGAAGGACGAGCTGAAGCTCTACTACAGCGAGGTGCTCGTCCCGACGCTCGACGGATCCCAGCCCGGCAGGGAAACGGCGACCGCGGGTAGATAGTCAATCCGGCAGGGAGGGTCGCGCTCCGCGACCTTCCCTTCACCAATCAGATCTCGAGATTGCTGCTCGACGATGGCGTCAGCGCGTAAGGCTCGTAACCTTTCGCGTAACGCAGCGGCCGGCCGGAGAGGTCGGCCTCCACCTTCGCGCGCGGATCGACATTGACCGTGTTCTGGATCGAGAACGAAGCACCCTGGCTGGTGATCGCCAGCGACTTCTCTCCGGCGTATGGCAGCGGAATGCGTTTCGCGCGGCAGTAGTTGATGAGCGCGGCGGCGAGTTCGCTCACGTCGTAGTGCCGCCACTCGATCACGCGATCCTCGGGAGCGCGCACCGCGACGTCCATTCCGTCCCTGCCCCGCGTGCCATGGACGAGTTCGGCCTGCACGATTTCACCTCGCGACAGTGGCCCATGCGCACGGCGATCGGACTGCAGCACGGCATCGAGCACGGTCGGCAGGCCGAACACCAGGTGACGCGTTTCCTTGATGGATACCGCTGACATGTCTTGCAGGTTATTCATGGTCAGGAAAACACCTAGTGCGAGTACTCGATAATCGCGGTGTCAAATGCCGCGCCTGCGGAAACTGAGACGCGGATTCTGTTGCGCCCGGAGCGCTGCGCGCGCCTGATTGGACATATGCCGCGACTCCGACGCCCATGCGCGGTACCTGCCGACTTCGCGCTCCGACGAAATGCGCAAATGCCAAGTTAGTCCGACATGAGGCGATGGCCCATTCGCCTATGGCAGGCCAGGTGTCTGCCGGAAAATCGCGAACCGGTCCCGCCCAGCGCGGGTGACTTTCTCCCAACCCCGGGTGGAACACATGGATACATTGAAACGACTCATTGCGTCCGCGATCGTGGTCGTCCCCCTGAGCAGCGCGCTCGCCGAGACTCCCGCGAGCAGCGACGCGTCCACCACCGCCGTCGAGACCCTCAGGGCTTCGCTCGGAGGCAAGGGCGCCATCGACGTGGAAAACGTTCGCATGACCGACGACGGCGTTGCATGCATCGACTATCGCGGCCCTAACAACAGCGGCGGCATGTCGAAGTCGAAGGCGGTCGTGCAGGGCGACAAGGTGTTGCGAAGCAGCGTCGGCAACGATCGCTTCGCGGACGCGTGGAACGAACATTGCGCGGGGACGCGCGCCGCCTCCAAGGACAAGGACTGACGCGCTACGAATCCGCTCGCAGGGGGCCGACCGGCCCCCTCATTTTTTCAGCCAGCGCCAGAAGCCCCCGGCCAAGCCGGCACCGAGGATCGGCGCGACCCAGAACAGCCAGAGCTGGTTCAACGCCCATCCACCCACGATGAGCGCGGGTCCGGTGCTGCGTGCCGGGTTCACCGACGTGTTCGTCACCGGGATGCTGATCAGGTGGATCAGCGTCAGCGCGAGTCCGATCGCGAGCGGCGCGAAGCCGCTCGGCGCGCGCTCGTCGGTGGCGCCGAGAATGATCAGCAGGAAGAAGAAGGTCATCACGACTTCCGTGACGAACGCCGCGCCCAGCGAATAGCCGCCCGGCGAATGTTCCGCGAAGCCATTCGACGCGAGTCCGCCCGCGGTCGGATCGGAGCCGTTGCCGGCCGCGATGTACGCCAGCAACCACGCGGCGAGTATCGCGCCGATGACCTGCGCGACGATGTACGGCAACACGTCGCCCGCTTTCACGCGGCCGCCGGCGAGCAATCCCAGCGTGACCGCGGGATTGAAATGTCCCCCGGAGATGCCGCCGACGGCATACGCCATCGTGACCACGGTGAGACCGAACGCGAGCGCAACGCCGACGAGGCCAATGCCGACTTCGGGAAATTTGGCGGCCAGCACCGCACTGCCGCAGCCGCCCAGGACCAGCCAGAACGTGCCTAACAATTCCGCGACCGAACGCTTGAGGATGGGCATCGAAGTTCTCCCCGTTCTTGTTGTGGCGCCAATATGTCGAATGCGCGGTCCGCGGTCAACGTCTAACCACTCCGCGCGTTCTGACCGCCATGCGCAGGCACTGCATCGCGTTCACCGCCACTCTCGCTCTCGCTGCCTGTGGAGGCGGCGGAGAGCCGGACTCCCCGGCCCCACCCGGGGTGCCGACGCCCGATCGATTCGCGGAAGTCGACAGGGCCGCCGGCGCCGCATTCTCGTCGCAATCTCTGTCTGGAATGGGTCTCGCGATCTACGACGCCCAGGGCGTGAAACGTTTCGAGAAGATGTACGGCGATTTCGCGCCCGACCGGCGCATCGCGGTCGCGTCCGCGTCGAAGATGGTCGCGGGCCTCGTGATCATGCGGCTCGTGACCGACGGCTACCTGACGCTGGATTCCACCACCGGAGAGGTGCTCGGATGGACGGGTCCACAAGGCGAGATAACGCTGCGACAGCTGCTATCGTTCACGTCGGGCATGGAACGCGAGGCGGCGTGCACGCTGCTGCCCAACATCGAGCTCGCCGATTGCGTGACCGCGATCTCGCAGGCGCCGCTGGTCGCGCCACCGGGCACGCGATTCGATTACGGCAGCACGCACCTGCAGGTCGCCGCGCGCATGGCGGAAGTGGCGACCGGTGCACCGTGGAACGACATCTTCGCTGCGCAGATCAAGTCCCCACTAGGACTCGGGCCCGAGCTCGTGTTCTACACCGCGCCGCGCGGAGTGTTCGGCACCCGCAACCCGCTGGTCGCCGGCGGACTGCGCGCCACGATGAACGAATACGCGCGGCTGCTCGCGCTCGATTTCAATCGCGGCACTGACCAGGGCAATCGCCTGATCGGTGATGCGCTGTTCGACGCGCAGGCGACGGAGCCCTATCCGGACGCGACAATCGGCTTCTCACCGATCGCGGATACCGGCCTGAATTTTCACTACGGTCTCGCGGCCTGGCTCGAATGCCCACCGCAAGCCGCGAATTGCCCGGTGATCTCGTCACCCGGCGCGTTCGGTTTCACGCCGTGGTTCGATCGCGAGGTCGGCTACTACGCGATCATCGCGATGGAGGTGACGGAGTCGGATTCGGGGGTGGTCCCGTTCTCCGTGCAGCTCGCGCAGAACCTGAAACCGCTGATCCGCGCCGCGCTTCGATGAGCCCCATCGGCGACGCGCACTCGCGGCAGCGAAACCCATCGTGTGGGCGACGGCCATGCCGTCAACGCGGACGCCGTAATCGCCGGGACACATCGAGCCAGAAATCGAGGTCTGTCCCCTTTTGCCACGAAAAGGGGAATGTCCCCATTACATTTTTCGGCAGGTAATCTCGCCGGACAGCTTCACACCGCTCTTCGTCTCGCCCGTGAAGCTCAGCATCGCCATGCCCGGTGCTTCGAGAAGCTGCGTCGTCGCGGTGCCGCTCACGCCCTTGTTCGCGCGCTCCGCTTTCTGGAACGGCTCGAGCACGGCATCGGGCCGCGTATCGATTTCGTACGTGACGCTCGCCGTGCCCTTGTGACCGGCGCCCGGCTCGGCGATGACGAGCACGATCTGCAGTTGATTGGCGTGTTTCTCGTCGATGCTCGGCATGTCGAGCGACAACGACGCCTTCTCGGAAGTCAGCACCACCGACAACGACGGTGGCTTGTCGCCGAGCGCGGCGATCACGCAGGCCTGCGTCGGCGCGAAATCGTATCTGCCCGCGTGAGGGCCGGAGCCCACCTTGATGCTCGCGCTGCTGCCGATCTGGGGCTGCGTCGGCTGCGCGGACACCGGTGGCTGGACCTGCGGCAGCGCGGGCTGCCCCGCCACCGCGAGGCACGCGCCCAGGCCCAGCACCACGTAACGGATTCGGCTCATAAGATGTTGTACACCAGGTTCACCGTCGTGACGGTATCGGTGCTCTTCGCGAGCGGCGGTGGGTCCGTGTTGTAACGCACGCCGACGCCAACGGCCAGCGCGAAAGCCTTGGTGATGCTGACGTTGAGCGCGATGTCGTTTTGCACCGCGGTGTTGTCCGCGCCCGCTTCGGCGAGCAGCTTGTTGGTCAGCTTGGTGTTCTCGGTGAACGCGTGCTCGTAGTTCGACGCGAGCGTGGCGACCGGATCGCCTTCCTCGCCGCCCTTGATGCGATCGAGCACCTGTCCGGCATCCGTACGGATCAGCGTCTGCGACTGCAACCGGCGATAACCGGCACCGAACGAGCCATCGAGCTGGGTCGTCGGGCTGTCGATGAACTTGTAGGTCGCACCGGTCGAGACCGATGCCTGGTACACGAATCCGCTGAAGCGATCCTGCTCGGCGCGCAGTCGTCCGAACCAGCTCATTTTTCCGCTGATCTTCCAGTCGGCCTGGTAACGCGCCTCGTAACGCTCGGCGGTCGCGAACTCGGCGTTTTCACCGTACTGCGCGCTGAAGAAGAAATTGTTGCGCCACTTCGAACCTTCATGCGTCAGGTCGAGCCGTGAGTTCGCGGATTTGGATTCGGTGTTGCCGCTGTTGAAGAGCAGTCCCAGTTCGGCCTTGCCGGACCACTGTGCATGCGCAGGGAGGCCGACGAAGCCGGCGACCACGAGAGCAGGAAAACACATCCATCTGCGATTCACGAAAGACCCTCTGTTGCTATGTTAGTTAGGCGAATGTCAAGAGTGGCGCGGCCACGCGCGGTGCGCGGAGAGGTTATCGTTGCCATGCGAAAACCGGCATGTCGGCTGCCCCTCCTGCACGCTGCGACGGGCAGTCTGACCGCTCAACCCAGCGTGTAGTTCAGTTTTGTCCCGGTCATTGTCACGACTTTGCGACGGATCAGCTCGTCGATGTATTGCTCCACGACTTTCGGCTCGGGAGCGCCACCATGGTGACGCAGGTACGCGGTGATGGCCTCGCCAGCTTCCTGCGATTCGCGGGTTTGCCGCTCATCGAGCGCAACTGCTTGACTACCGCGTCGAGCTTGTCGTAGGCCACGGCCGGTGTCGCCGCCGGCTTCGACGCCTGCGATCTGGCGGGCTGCGGCCGGGGTGGATGCGCCTGCGATTGCTGTCTGGGCGGACGCGGCTTCGCTGCCTGCGGCTTCGGCGCGGGCGTGGCTCTGGTGGCAGCGGGCGTCGCTGCTTTCGGCGCTTTCTTCTTCCCGCTCTCGCTCTTCGCGATTTCGGCGATCGACTTCACGCGCCGCACCCTGAAACCGCGCGCGGCCAGGAACTCGAGCAGCGGATCGAAATCCGTGTCGCGCGAGACGACGTGGACCTGCGCACCCGGCTCCCGCTCGAGCAGCTTGCCCATGTAATACGCGATGTGCATGTCCATCGCATTGGGGCCGCTGCGCGCGATCGGCACGTATTCCGCGTTCGTGCCCAGCATCTGGATGGAATGCGACAGCTCGAAGGAAATGCGTCCCCTCGCCTGCGCCGCGCCGATGAACACCAGCACGCGGAACGAGCCGCCCGCGAGCGCCGCGAGGCTGTCGGGCTGCACGTTCTCGAAGTCGACCAGGACGTAGTTAGTGCTCATCGCGACGGATGCCGGCTCAGAGCTCGGAGTATTTCTTGATGCTGCCGCGGGCCTTTTCCGCGGGATACTTGAGCGCGTTCTTGCGGATCTTGTCGCGCGCGGCGTCCATGAGGTTCACGTCGAGCTTGTCCGCGAGCCGCACGAGGTAGTTCAGCACGTCCGCCATCTCGTCGCGCACTTTCTCGAGCTCGGCGGGCGGCAACGTCCGCGACTGGTCCTCGCTGAGCCACTGGAAGCGCTCGAGCAATTCGGCCGCCTCGACGGCGAGCGCCGAGGCCAGGTTCTTGGGGCTGTGGAACTGGTCCCAGTCGCGTTCCGCGGCGAATTCCCGCAGCGCATCGCGCAGCTGGGTGAGTCCGTGAGGGTTTGTGCTCATGCGGCGCCGAGACTACACCAAGGCGTGATCTGGTCGCGATTTGTGCGCGAGAGCTCTCGATATTCTCGGTTAAATGAAGCTCCCGCACCGCTCGCTCTTCTCCTCGCTATTCCTCCTCTCCCTGATCGGCGTCGCGGCCGCCCGCGAAGCCTGGGATGCACCCGCCTTCTCGACGCCCGCCACGCAATTGTTGCAGGCCGCGAGCGCGGTCAAACGCGAGCATGCGACCGACGTGGTCGTACTGCTCGACGAGCGCCGCTTCGTATTCGACGCGCAGCACCGGCTCACGCGCACGAATCACCTCGTGTATCGCGTCGATTCGCCCGATGGAGTGACCCGCTGGGCGGCGAGCAGCGCGCGCTGGCAGCCCTGGCACCAGGCTCGCCCGACCATTCGCGCGCGGGTGATCAGCGCGAACGGACGCGAGCATCAGCTCGATCCGAAGCTGCTCAAGGACTCCGGCACGCGCAGCGGCGACAGCCAGGTCTACGACGACGACCACATCTACGAGGGCCCGCTGCCGGCGGTCGAAGTCGGCGCGGTGGTCGAAGAGCAGATCGTGGTGCGCGACGAACAGCCGTTTTTCGCCGCGGGCTCGGCGTTCCGCGAATACGTCGGCCGCCGAGTGCCCGTACTCCGCACTCGCGTCGTGATCGACGCGCCCGAGGGCCTGCCATTGCGCCGGCTCACGAGCCTGTTGCCGAACGCACAGGCGACCGAGACGCGCCAGGACGGCCGCGTGCGCTGGACCTACGAGCTCGGCGAACTCGAGCCGATCCGCGCGCTCGAGACGAACCTTCCGCCGGAGACGCCGGCCTGGCCGAACGTCGAATTCTCGTCGGCCGAATCCTGGGAAGCGGTGGCGGAGACGTATCGAGCGGCGACCGAAGCACGCATTCGTACGGACGACGCACGTCCGCTGATCGCGGGTCTGCGCGCGCCGGTGCGCGGCGGCGCGGTGGGCAGCGGCAAGGCCGGCGCCGCGATCGGCGCGAAGCTCACCGCCGAACTGCCGAACTCGCCGACGCGCGAATACATCGCGAGGGTGGTCGAACGCCTGCATCGCGAGGTGCGTTACACGGGCGTCGAATTCGGCGCCGCGCGACTGATCCCGGAGTTCCCGGCGGAAACCCTGCGCCGCAAGTTCGGCGACTGCAAGGACAAGGCGACGCTGCTGATCGCCGCGTTGCGCGCGTCGGGCATCGAGGCATACCTCGCGCTGCTCGCGGCGGGCGACGACCAGGACGTGTCCCCCGACCTGCCGGGCCTCGGCATGTTCAATCATGCGATCGTCTATCTACCCGGCGCCGGCGAGGCGGGCTCGGACCTGTGGATAGACGCCACCGCCGAGTACGCGCGCGTGGGCACGCTGCCCGCGGCGGCCGCCGACCGGCTCGCGCTGATCGTGCGCCCCGGCGAGAAGTCGCTGACGCGCACGCCCGCGATGCGCTCCGCCGACAACCGCCAGCTCGAGACACGCGAGTTCTTCCTGTCCGAATACGGCCCCGCGCGCGTGGTCGAGACCACCGAGACTCACGGCACCATCGAGAACGAATACCGGAACTGGTACGCGGGCGCGGACACGAAGGAGCGTCGCGACGATCTGGAGAATTACGCGCGCCAGGCGTACCGGGCCAAGTCGCTCGTGAGCTTCGCGCACACGGCCAGCACGGATTTCTCGAAGCCTTATTCGATGCGGCTCGAGATGAAGGATGCGCCGAGCGGTTACACGGATCTGGAGGCTTCCGCGGTGGGCGTGCGGGTCTCGAATCTCACCGCGCGGCTGCCGGAATATTTCGACAAGCGGCTCGAGCTCGATTCGGACGAGGAATCGGGCAAACGAACCGCCGACCTGGTGTTCGAGCCGTTCGTCACCGAGTGGCGCTATCGCATCCAGCCGCCACCCGGCTTTCAGCCGCGTCCGCTGCCCGCGAACGCGGTCGTGAAGATGGGCCCGGCGCGGCTGACGTCGCAGTTCGAGGTGACGGCCGCCGGCATGGTGCTGGCCACCTGGCGCTTCGATACCGTCAAGGGTCGTTATTCGATGGGCGAGGCCAACGCGCTGGTGGCGGCGCTGCGCGAGCTCAATTCCGCCGAGACGCACCTGATCTCCTTCGACCAGGTGGGCGTCGCGCTGCGCGCCGAAGGCGATTTCAAGGGCGCGCTCGCGGCCAATGACGCGCTGGCCGCGAAACATCCGCGCAAGGCGGTGCACCGGCTGCGCAACGCTTCGGCGCTGCTCGACGCCGGCCTCGGCGCCCGTGCGCAGCGCGAGGCACGCATCGCCACGCAACTCGAGCCGGATTCCTCGCTCGCCTGGAAGACGCTGGGCTGGATGCTGCAACACGACGCGGTGGGCCGCCGCTTCGGCGCGGGCTTCGATCGCGCCGGCGCGCTCACCGCGTACCGCAAGGCTCGCGCGCTCGCACCCGACGACACCGACATCCTTGCGGACTACGCGGTGCTGCTCGAGCACGACGCGAGCGGCGTGCGTTACGCCGAGCGTTCCGATCTCGCCGCGGCCGTGGACGTGTACCAGGCGCGAGCGAAGCTGCTCACCGGAGAAGATGCCGCGGACGACGACTACGCGAGCAATCTCTTCTATGCACTGCTCTATTCGCGCCGCTTCGACGAGCTGCGCGAGGCGCTGCGGCCGCGCTCGCCGAGCGTCACGCAACGCGCCCTCATCCTCGCGACCATCGCCGCGGAGCATGGTGGCACGCGCGCGATCGAGATGTCGCGCGCGCTGCTCAACAGCGAATCCGACCGTCGCGCCGCGCTGACGAGTGCGGGCAACTTCCTCACGCGGCTGCGCGAATATTCCGCGGCGGCGGATCTCATCGAGGCCGGCGCGCGCGGCCAAACCACCACCGCGGCCACCACGCAGAGGATCGCGTCGCTGCGCAAGACGCAGCGCATCGACGTCGCATCGATTTCTTCCACGGAACCAAGGGGCGTGGTGCTGCGCTCGTTCGCGGAGATGCTCGCGGAAGACGGCGGCGAAGATCGGCTGAAGACGCTGCTCAGCCGGCGATCGGCCGCGCTCGACGGACTGCCCGTGTTCGAACGTGCCCAACGCGCACTGCTCGCGGGACTCGCGCGCCAGGAACTGCCGCGCGCCGTGGGCGCGGACCTGCTTTTCAGTAACGCGCGAATCAACGTCGACGGCGACGACGCGGGAGGTTATCGCGTGCAGCTGCGCTCGGGCGGCGAGACGCAGACTTTCTACGTCGTGTTCGAGGACGGCCAGTACCGGATCCTCACCGTCGCGCCACTCGTCGGGCCGGTCGCGTTGCTCGCGCTCGAACGCATCGAGGCGAACGACCTCGCCGGCGCGCGGCGCTGGCTCGACTGGGCGCGGCTCGACCTGCGTCCGGGTAGTTCGGAGGATCCGCTCGAAGGGCCGGCCTTCGCGCGTGCCTGGACCATCGGCGCGGCGGCGGGCATCGACGAGGCGCGCGCGGCGACCGCCATGTTGCTGGCGGATTGCCTGCTCGCGGAACAGGCCTTGCCCTTGCTCCTGACCGCGCGATCCACCGCGACCGAACCGACGGCGAAGCTCAGTCTCGATCTCGCGCTCGCCAAGGCCTACCTGGAACGCGGCGACTGGAAGGGCCTCGCCGAGGCCGGCGAGCGACTCTCCGCCGCGGTGCCGTCATCGGCGCTCGCGTTCCGCTACCAGCAATGGGCGCGCATCCGGCGCGGCGAGTGGGACGTCGTGACGGACGCGTCGCGCCAGCGGCTCGCGCGGCTGCCGGACGATTCCATCGCGCGCGAGATGCTCGTACATCGCGCCGAGGCGTTGGGCCGGTACGCCGAGATCGCGCCGATCATCCAGCCGCTCATCGACAGCGGCCGCGCCAGTGCGTCCGACTACAACCAGTACGCATGGACATCGCTGCTTACCATGCCGGTGTCCGAACAGGCCGTGGACGCCGCGCGCATGGCGTACGACGAAACGCAGGGACGCAGTTACGCGATCGCGCACACCCTGGCTTGTGTATACGCAGCCACCGGCCGGCCGCGCGAAGCACGCGACCTGCTGCTGAAAGGAATGGATGCATCGGGCGCGCCCGATGACGCCGCGTGGTACGGCTTCGGCCTCGTCGCCGAGGCGTACGGCGATCTCGACTCCGCGCGCGACTACTACCGCCAGGTGCGGAAGCCAAAGAAGGGCTTGGTGCTCGCGAGCAGCGTCTACTCGCTGAGCCAGTCGCGCCTCGCCGCCCTCAAATGACTCTTGCCGGGTTGCGGCGCCAGGCACCGTAACCCGGTAAATCTCATGTGCCGGGCACGGGGGCTTCGCCGAGGGGCTGGCGGCGTTTCACGCGGATGCTCTCGGCCCACTCGCGCGCGAAGTCGCGCTGCATGTGCCGGTTGACGAGCGCGGTGATGGTCATCGCGATCAGCGCGCCCAGCGAGGCGAGCGCCATGTCCTTGTGCGCGTCCCACACGTCGCCCTGCGTGCCCAGGTAGGCCGCGCCGAGCTCGCCGCCGACGAGCTCCGCGGCGGCCCACTCGATGAGTTCGTAGAGCATCGATGTCGACATCGTGAGATCGAGCGGCAGGAAGTAACCCCAGAAGCCGCGTACGTTGCCGATGCGCAGGAACATCTCGCGGATCGGATACGCGAGCAGCAGGCCGTAGAGGAAATGCACCAGGCGGTCGAAGTGATTGCGCCCGCCCTCGAAGATCGGGAACCACTCCTGGTACGGCACCAACGCGTAGGTGTAATGCGAGCCGACCGTGTGCAGCATCAGGAAGACGAAGATGCACGTGTACGAGATGCGCGACAGCGGAAACGCCTTGTACGTGCCGATCAGCAGGCCGAGGGCGAGCAGGACGAGCACGTTCTCGAGGATCCAGTCCATGCGGTCGTAGGGATCGATCGCGAGCACGACCCACCACACCGCATACACACCGAACAACGTCCACAGGTAAGCCTTACGCGACAGCACCGTTCTCCTCCGGCTCGTTCTTGAGCACCACGCGACGCCAGTAGCTTGCCAGATCGGCGCGCAACTCCGGCAGGAACAGGTAGACGGCGATCAGGTTGGGTATCGCCATGCAGAAATTGAGCGGGTCCGCGATGTTGACCACCTGCGTGATGTCGAGCGTCGTCGCCAAAGACAACATCACGCACAGGAACAGCCGGTACGAATAACGCGCGTTGCGCGTCTCGCCAAACAACCAGGTCCAGGCGGTCTCGCCGTAGTAGCCCCAGGTGATGACCGTCGAGAGCGCGAACAGGATCGCGGCCAGGGCAAGCACCGCGGGAAACCACGACACGACCGTGCCGAACGCGGCCGACGCGAGCGCGATGTCCTTCGCGCTGCTCGTCTCGAGCGCGCCGCTGATGACGATGACCAGCGCGGTGATCAGGCACATGACGACCGTGTCGAGGAACGGCTCGATCAGCGCCGCGAAACCCTGCGACATCGGTTCGCTCGTGCGCACCGTCGCGTGCGCCATGGGCGCCGAGCCGATGCCGGCCTCGTTGGAAAACGCCGCGCGCCGGAATCCCTGGATCAACGCGCCGAGCGCGCCGCCCGCCACCGCGTCCGTCGAGAACGCCTCGGTGAGAATGCGGTACAACCCATGCGGAATACGCTCGGCGTTCGCGCCCAGCACGACGAGGCAGGCGACGAAATAGAGCACACACATCAGCGGCACGAGCTTGTCGGTCCAGCTCGCGATGCGCTTCATGCCGCCGAACAGGATGATGCCTATCCACACCGCGATCGCGACACCGAACACGAACGCATGTTCGAAGCCGGTCACCGCGCGGAACTGCGAGTAGGCCTGGTTGACCTGGAACACGGTCAGCGACGCACCCACCGTCGCCACGCAGAAGAACGCCGCCAGGAACTTGCCGAGCTTCGGCATGCCGACGCGGCCCAATGCGATCGGCACGTAGTGCATCGCGCCGCCGGTCACCGTGCCGTCCGCGCGGATCACGCGGTACTTCGTGGCGAGCGCGACCTCGGCGAATTTCAGGCTCATGCCGAGGAAACCCGCGACGCACATCCAGAATGCGGCGCCCGGTCCGCCCACCGCCACCGCGAATGCGACGCCCGCGATGTTGCCGAGACCGATGGTCCCCGATACCGCCGCGCTGAACGCCTGGAACGGAGTGGTCTCTCCGGCATGGTCGCGGCTCGAGAATTCTCCGCGCAACACGCGCAACGCGTGTCCGAAGCCGCGCAGGTTCACGAACCGGAAGTAGATGGTCGCGACGATGCTGCCGGCGACGAGCCACGCGAGGATCAGCGGAATCTGCGCTTCGTTGCCGACCGGTACGGCGTAGAAGATCACCTTGCCGAGCCAGTCGGCCACGGGCGCCAACCATGAATTTATGGTCTGGTCGAGATTCATTCCGGGCGGATTATGGTTCATCCCATCGCACCGCAATGGGGATTATTCGCGCCCGGAACGCGGTTCTTCGCGATTACCTCGTTCCACCTATTGCGAACGCGCCGCGGGCGTTCCAACCTGTTCGCGGGTGGAAGTTGAACGAGGTCGTACGATGATCCTGCGGGGTCGCCTGTTCGGGTTCGTGCTTTGTTCCCTGGTGGTCGCCGCGGCGGCGCGCGCCGGCGACGACGCGCACGAGCGCCCGGTCGGAACGCGGGCGCCGCTGGAAATTCCCCACACGGCCGAGCTCGACCTCGCGCTGCTCGCGAAGAAGCGCAATCGCAGGCCTAGCAACATCGAGAATCATCAGTTCCTCGACCTGGTCGACGGACTCGAACCCGTCGTCTGGCCGAAGAACACCGACATGCGATCGCGCATCGTCACGCCGCGACTGCGCAACACGCCGCTCGTCGGCTGGATCGCCGCGAATCTCTATCGCAGCAAGAAGGACAACGGCTGGTGCCTGGAGGTCGATCCGGGCGAAGGCGAGTACGTCGTCTTCTATCGACTCAATCTGTAGACGTCACGGACCTATCCACTTCACCGGCTCGCGGCTGCGCGCGCCGTGCTCCAGCAGCCACGTATAGACGGCCTCGGTCTGTCTGGTATCGATCCACGACTTGTCGTGGATGAACAGCGCCGCGACGCGGTTGTCGTCGAAGATCTGCACCTGGCTGTATTTGCCCATGTGTTGCAGCGCCACGCCGTCGATGTTGTTCATCGTGAGCTGCAGCTCGGAGATCAGGAACCCTTCCTCGAGACTGAACAGGTTCAGGTCGTGCTCGGTCTGCACGTATACGCAATCGAAGAATTCCGGTGGATCGTCGGTCTCGACGATCGCCGCCTTGCACTGCTTGCGCGCCGCGACGTTCGCCGGGGCGATGCCGGCCGCCTCGAGCATGCGATCGTCCTTCACGGCCGCCTGGACGTCGCGGTAGTTCGATCCGGTCGCGACGGCTGAGGCGAGGACGGCGACGATGAGTACGGCGAGTGCACGCATGCGCGCACTTTAGGATGCGCGCGCCTTAACGGGTGTCAGCGGACTCCGTTTGAACCGCAGGCCTGTTCTCACCCTGGTCGGGCAAAAAAAACGCGTGCAGGCCCTTCCGTTCCTGCACGCGTCCGTCCAGCAAAAAGTCTCACGAGGGGGGAGGAGAACATTCCGCAGACGATCTGGATAAAGCAATCGCCGTGCCAACTCCGAAATCGGCGAATCGGGACCGCTACCCGGCCGAATTCGCGATTTAACCAGCCTGTTACAGCCCTGCGATCCCATCGGGAGTGCACGTGCCCCGAAATCGCTTCAGTGCGGTGCAGCGTACCGGCGATCACCTACGGAATCGGCCCATCCGGCCTAGTTGATGCGCACCCGGAACGTGACCGTGAAGCTCGGAGTGCCGCCCGCGGCCCCATTCATCGGGCCCGTGGGCGCGATGCGCACGGCGCGGATCAGCGGGTCGTAGCCGTCGGCGTTCGGTGCGGGCGTATGGTTCCAGGGACCGGCCGGACCGTCCCTGGAATACGTGACATTGGCGGCGTAGTTGTACGCGAGGCCGCTCGGTGTCGCACCGTTCGTGAACGCGACCGGATTGCCCAGGGAAGTGCCCACGTACATGGCGGCATCCGCCGGGATGGCATCCGTGATCACCAGGGTGTTGGCGTCGACGGCGCCCGCTCCGCTGTTCGTGGCCTGGATCTCGTATTCCACCACCGCCTGCGGAATGCGTTTCGGATTGGAGGTGCTGACCGGATCCGAGATCACGCGCGAGATCTTGAGGATGGTCAGCGACGGCCGCGGGATCTCGACGACGAAACTGCCGACGCCAAGATCCGACACCAGGTTCTCGACGCCTTCCCGCGCCGTGACGTTCACGGTCCAGCCGCCTTCAGGCGCATTCGCCGGCAGCGTGAACGCGTATTCGAACGTGCACAGTGGCGAGGTCGTGGAACTGCACGTCGCGGGCGAGCCGCTGCCACCCTGCACCACCGGCATCGCAATGGACGGCCGCACGACCGTACCCGACGGATTCGAAATGCTGATGTTCGCGTCCCGGATGTCGAAGCCGCCGAACGGATCACTGACGACCGCGCGCACGTACACGGTCGCGCCGGGCGCGAAGGTCTCGGTCGCGACTCCGCCGGAGAACGGCAGGTTGTAGGTCGTCACGCTGTCGACGTTGATGACCGTCGCGCTGTCGAGCTCGACGTGGGAATACGAGGAGCCGGTGTACGGCTGCAGGTTCACCTGCCGATTGCTGTTGTTGTTGCTGTTGTTCCGCACGTCCAGCGTGAACGTCGATCCGACCGGCGCGGTGATGCCCGACGCGGTCAGCGTGAACGTGTAGAGCTGCATGGTCGTGGACATGTTGTTGAATGTCCGCGTCGCGGTCGCGATCTCGCCCAGCGCCGAGTTGCTGAGCGTCACGGTCACGGTACGGTTCGATCCGCCCGAGCCCGTGGTGCTGCCGGCGCGTTGCAACCGCAGGTGCACCGGGAATCCGCCGGCGTTCAATGACAGGTCCGAACGCAGCGGCGGATTCAGCACGAAGGTTTCCGAATCGTTGTTGCCGTTGATCGTGAGCGTGCCGTGTGTGCCGGTGGGACGCGTGCGCGACAGTCGTTGCGAGTTGCTCCAGAGATAGAGCTGCTTCGTTCCCTGCTGCGCCACCTGCGATGGCGACACCAGCACGGTCGGCGCCGAAGGCGTCGCGCCGGGACCGTTTGGATTTTCGATGGCCGCCGTATTGTCGATGGTGGAGTTCGGCGAGACGTCGTCGACCGTGACGTCGAACACCACGGTCGCCGAACCGTTCGCGGGAATGGCAATCCCGGAGACGGTGAACTCGCCGTTGCCGTTGTCGCCCGCGCCGGGCGCGAAGGAACTCGTCGCGCCGCCGGGCACGGAAACGAAGCCGCCCCAGCTCGTGTTCGCGGGCACGCTGTCGGTCAGCGTCACGCCGGCCGCGGGATGCCCGGCGGATTCGGCGATTGTCACCGTGTAGCGCAGCGTGTCGCCCGGATTCGCTTCACCGCCGTTGAGGTCGACCACCGTCTTCGTGGACGTGGAGAGATTCGGACCTACCACCACGGTCACGTCGGAGGCCGTGTTGTCGCCGGTGTCGAAGTCGAAGCTCGGCGTGCTCAGGGTCACGGTGTTCGTCACGCCGGGCACCGCGGGACCGGTGACGTTGACCACGATGTTGAGTGGCGGCAGCGAGCTGCCGGCATTGATCGTCGGCGCGTGAGTACAGGTCACCGTCTGGCCGGAGTTGGTGCAGTTCCAGCCCGTGCCCGTGAACGAGTTGTAAGTCAGGCCCGCGGGCAACACGTCGGTTACCGTGACCGTGTTGTCCTCGCGTTCGAATCCGGACGCGTTCGAGACCACGACGGTGTAGGTGCCGGTCGAGCCCGCGACGAAATTTCCGGTGTGCGTCACCGTCGTGGAGAGATTCACGGCGGGATCCGAAGTGGCGCTCACGATCTGCGCCACGAGCAGCACGAGGTCGGCGCCCGCGGAGTAGACGGTCGTGGCGCTGGTCTGCCCGGGCGACAGGCGGGCGCTCACGTCGTATTGATCGACGTCGATGCCGTAACTCGTCGCGATACCCTGGCTATTGATGGTGCCGTCGAACTGCTGGACCAGCGGATCGCTGCCGCTGACATTGATGCCGTCATCGAACAGGAAACCGTTGAAACGCAGCGCTTCGTCGACGCCGTTCAGCGTCCCGGAATTTCCCGGGTCGCCATCGAGCGTGAATACCGCGACGCGGCCGTCGATGTTGGACGCCGGCACACGAAAGCCGTCGGGCGTCAGCGTGAGCTGGCTGCCGTAGAAATAATCGAGGCCGTCGTAGACGTTGATGGCGCGCAGACGTTCGCCCGCGCCTTCATAGATGACGACCAGCGCCCAGCCGGCGACCACCGCCTGCGAGTCGCACCACGGCGAACCGGTGCTCACCGTCAGGTTGCTGAAGGTGAAGTTGCCGTTGCCGGCGACACGGTTCGTGACATCCGCGAAGCCGCCGAAGAACTGGTAGCTGGTTCCGCTGTTGACGAAGGTGCGCGTGAACGTGCGGCTCGCGTTCACGGTGAAGCCGTTCAACTGAACGCTGCTGTCGACCGTGTTTCCGGAACCGCCCCAGTACAGGTATGCCGCGCGCACGGTTCTGCCCGCGGGAATTCCACTGAGGTTCTGCGAGCTCGAGCTGCCGACCTGGCAGGCTTGCGTGCCGCCCGTGGTCGCGGGATTCGGCTGCGTGCGCAGGCTGCCGCCGGTCGTGACGAAGTTGATGTTGCCGGTATCGCGCGTGTAACGCGTGATGGCCTGCGCGGACGCATCGCGGCCGCCCAGCAGCAGCGCGATCGCGAGCAACGCAAGAGAACACCCACGGAACAGGAGCCCGCGGGTGCCGTGACCCGACACCTCTCTCATGGGAATCGACTTTATTGCGCTGCGACGCGGCGGACGCGGACCCGGCTCTCATAATGCGGCGACCGCCGGCCGCGGATTGAGACCGGCATCACAGCGGATTCAAGCGATCAGGAATGCGGCTAGCAAGGTGAACACCACCACCGAGGCGGCGATCCCTATCCACCGCCTCGCGGGATGCCGCGCCAGCCTGCGCAGTTCGAGCCGCGTTTCGATGTCGCCCCAGACCTGCGCGGGCGGCGGCGCGATGCGCACTTCGCGGGTTTCGAGGAAAGCGAGCCTGTCTTCCCAGGACCGCACCAGTCCAGCCACCCGGGGCGATACCAGCCAGCGCTGGAAGCGTCTTCGCGCCCGGCCGCGCAGCGTGCCGAGCGCGTACTCGGCCGCGAGGCGATCGAGCAGCTCGCGGTTCGCGGTCTTGCGCGTCGGTCTGTCATGTTCGACGACGGCCGGCAGGTCGCGAAGATGCAGGAGTCCGCGGCGAATTCGTCCGCGCACACTCACCGGTGAGCGCGTGATGTCGGCGATCTCCTCGTACGAACGCCCGTCCACGAAGGCGAGCGTGAGGCACTGGCGCGTGACCTCGTCGAGCGTCGCGATGTGTTCTTCGAGCACTTCGAGCGTCGGCGTCTCGTAGGGAAGATCGTCCGCGATCGCGCGTTCGTGGCCGAGACGATCGATCGCGCAGTAACGCGTCAGCGTCGATATCCAGGCCAGCGCGCGGCCGCGGTGCGCTTCGAAGGATCCCGCGCGTTCCCAGACGTGAAGGTAGACGTCGCGCAGCACTGCTTCGGCCATCGGGCTCCGCCGCACCATGCGCAGCAGCTTCGCGAACAACAGCGGAGAGGTTTCGTCGTAGAGCGCGCGGAGGGCGTGCGCATCCCGCGCCGCGCATCCTTGCAACAGCCTTGCGAGCTCGATCTCCCGCGACGCTGGGTCGCTCCGATGCATGACGATCCTTGCCGGCAACTCGGAGACATCAGACTAGCACGGGAGTGCGCATTTACCCGAGAATGCGCGGCCCCATGACCGGATCCCGCGCCGCCCTCACCTTCGTCCTGCTGTCTGTTTTCATCGACAGCATCGGCTTCGGCATCATCATTCCGTCGCTGCCGACGGTGATCATGGAACTCACCGGGGAACCGGTAAGTACTGCGGCCGATTGGAGCGGCTACCTGCTTGCGGTATACGCGCTGCTGCAGTTCTTCATGGCGCCCGTGTTCGGGAATCTCAGCGACCGGTTCGGACGCCGGCCGTTGCTGCTGCTGTCCCTGTTCGCGTTCGGCGTGGACTTCCTGCTGACCGGCCTCGCGACCTCGATGACCTGGCTGTTCATCGGGCGCGCGTTCGCGGGAGTGTTCGGCGCCTCGTTCGCGGCGGCGGGCGCGTACATCGGCGACATCAGCAATGACGACAACCGGGCGAAGAACTTCGGCCTGATCGGCGCGGCGTGGGGTTTCGGTTTCACGCTGGGGCCGGTCATCGGCGGGTTCGTCGCCGAACACGTGGGATCGCGCGCGCCGTTTTTCGTGGCCGCGGCACTCGCGCTCGCGAACGTGGTGTTCGGATACTTCGTGTTGCCGGAATCGCTGCCGCCCGAACGGCGCCGCAAATTCGAATGGGTGCGCGCGAATCCGTTCGGCGCGTTCCGCAGCCTCGCCCATCTACCGATGGTCGCGGGCCTGCTGTTCGCGGTGTTCCTGTACCAGCTCGCGCACGATTCACTGCCCGCCGTGTGGATGTTCTACACGCAGCACAAGTTCGGCTGGGGTCCGGCCGAGACGGGGATGTCGCTCACGTTTGTCGGGATCATGACGGTGATCGTGATGGGCGGTCTCACCGGCGTCGTGGTGCGCAGGATCGGGGAGCGCAGCGCGATCATTCTAGGGTTCTCGCTGATGACGGTCGGGTTCCTGGGCTACGCGTTCGCGACTCAAGGGTGGATGCTGTATACGGCCATCGCCATCGGCTCGCTCGGCGGCATCGCGAATCCAAGCGTGCAGAGCGTGATGTCGAAGCAGGCCGGACCGTCCGCGCAAGGCGAACTGCAGGGCGCCAACGCGAGCATCGCGAGCGTCGCGGCCATCATCTCGCCGATCTTCATGACGCAGGTGTTCAGCCACTTCGCGGCCCCCGAGGCGCCGGTCGATCTGCCCGGCGCGCCCTACCTGATCTCCGCCGTGTTCGTGTTCTGCTGCGTGCTCATCTGCGCCCGCGCGGTGAAGCGGTCGGTGCCGGGTGAGAAAACGCGGAGTTAGCACTCGGCGCGATCCCGTCCTGGCGCTTGACGCTAACTCCGTGTTTTCTCACCCGGCACCGACTGCGGTCGCGGGCTGCGCGCCGCTGTCAGCAAACTCCCACAGCAATGTGTCGTCCGCGGCGGATGCGCGTCGCGGCGGATTGGTTTTTGCTAGGCGTCACAGGCCGACGAGCCGGCGGCGAGTCGGGTAACGGGAGTACGTAGTTAGGCAACCAGGATGGCGCCAGGGAAACCGCGGATGCGTGTGCGGAAGACGTTTTTCTTGCTCCACGACTCACGCCGGCTCGCCTGCCTTCGATGATCACCGAACAACAACGATCCGAGGTCATCCCGGTGCCGTCTACCGGCCGCGATCTCGTCGCGCGCCTGGCGGAAATGCCCGAGCTGCCGCAGATCGACGTGCATGCACCCGTGGATCCGATACCTGACCTGCTGATCGAGCCGGACGTCCAGGGACTCGACGAGATCGTCGCAAGCTGCCTCGAGCAGCTCCGCCAGGTGATGGACGACCTGCAATAACACCGCGCATTTCTGCCACACTGACGCGGTGCGTCAGTGCATCGCCATCGCCCTGCTGCTCCTGTCCGGCGCCTTCGCCACGCCATACGCGCATGGCGCGCCCGACGCGGCATCGCAGCAGGCGCTCATCGACAACGTCGTCGCGGGGTTCTCGCTGGAGCCCGCGGATCCGCGCGTGTACTTCCTCGGGTTCGCCGGATACGGCGAGGAGCGCGTCTTCGCGGAGGAGATCAAGCTCGCCGCGGCGCGGGTCGGCGAAAAATTCGGTTCGTCGCAACGCTCGCTGCTGCTGATCAACGACCGTCGCGATCTCGAAACCCTGCCACTGGCCACGCACGCGAACCTGCGTTACGCGCTGGCCGCCCTGCGGCGGGTCATGGATCCGGAGAGGGACGTGTTGTTCCTCGCGCTTTCATCGCATGGCGCGCCCAACGCGATGATCGAGGTATCGAACACCGGGATGGAACCGACCGGGCTCAGCGCGCGAGGCCTCGCGCAGTTGCTCGCGGAGTCGGGCATCCGGCAGAAGATCGTCGTGATTTCCGCGTGTTTCTCCGGCGCGTTCATCGAGCCGCTGGCCGACAACGACACCATCGTCATCACCGCCGCGTCGAAGAACCGCTCATCGTTCGGCTGCTCGGACGAACGGCACCTCACGTACTTCGGCGAAGCCTTCTATCGCGATGCGTTGCCGGGAGCGAAATCGCTGCGCGTGGCATTCGAAACCGCGCGCAAGGAGATCCGCCTGCGCGAGAAGGAACTCGACGTGAAGCCCTCGCAACCGCAGGCCTACTTCGGCCCCGTGCTCGAATCCAGGCTCGAACAGTCGGTGCCTGGCACGGAAAACCCGGGAATCCGGTGACTTTTGCCGGGTTGCGGCGCCTGGCACCGCAACCCGGCAAAACCGTCAAGGTAGTTCGGTCGCGCCCATCAGCCAGCGGTCGCACTCGCGCGCGGCCCCGCGGCCTTCGTTGATGGCCCAGACGACCAGCGACTGGCCGCGACGCGCGTCGCCGGCGGCGAACACGCCGGGCACGCTGGTCGCGTACTTGCCATAGTCGGCCTTCACGTTGCTGCGTGGGTCGACCTCGACCTTGAGGTCCTTGAGCAGCGCCTGCTCCGGGCCGAGGAAGCCCATCGCGAGCAGCACGAGCTGCGCGGGATGTTCCTTCTCGCTGCCGGGCTTCTCGACGGGGATGAACTGACCCTTGTCGTTCTTCTCCCACGAGATCTGCACGGTCACGACGCCGGTGAGATTGCCCGCGCCGTCGCCGGTGAACTTCTTCACGGTGGTCAGATAGACGCGCGGATCGGAGCCGTACTTCGCCGCGGCCTCTTCCTGGCCGTAGTCCATCTTGTAGACCTTCGGCCACTCCGGCCACGGATTGTCCGGGGCGCGATCCATCGGCGGCATCGCCATGATCTCGATCTGCTGCAGGCTCCTGCAGCCGTGGCGCATCGAGGTGCCGACACAGTCGGTGCCGGTGTCGCCGCCGCCGATCACGATGACGTCCTTGTCCTTCGCCGAGATCGGCGTGGACGCCGGATCGTCGCGCAACACGGACTGCGTCGCGGCGGTCAGGAAATCCATCGCGAAGTGCACGCCCTTCAGGTCACGACCTTCGACCTTGAGATCGCGCGGCTGCGTGGCGCCGGTGCAGATGATGGTCGCGTCGAAGTCCTTGATCAGCAGCTGCGGCTCGACGTTGTCGCCGACGTTCGCATTGCACAGGAACTTGATGCCTTCCTTCTCCATGAGCGAAATGCGGCGCGCGACGACCTCGCGCTTGTCGAGCTTCATGTTCGGGATGCCGTACATGAGCAGGCCGCCCGGACGGTCCGCACGTTCGAGCACGGTCACCGAGTGCCCGGCCTTGTTGAGCTGCACGGCGGCCGCGAGACCCGCGGGACCCGAGCCGATGACCGCGACCTTCTTGCCGGTGCGCACGGTCGGCGGCTCCGGAACGATCCAGCCCTCTTCCCAGCCCTTGTCGACGATCGAATTCTCGATGTTCTTGATCGTGACCGGCGGCGCGTTGATGCCGAGCACGCACGATCCCTCGCACGGCGCCGGACACACCCGCCCGGTGAACTCCGGGAAGTTGTTGGTACGGTGCAGGCGCTCGAGCGCTTCTTTCCACAATCCGCGGTAGACGAGATCGTTCCACTCCGGAATGAGGTTGTTCACCGGGCAGCCCGAGGCCATCCCCGAGATCAGTTTGCCCGTGTGACAGAACGGCACACCGCAATCCATGCAGCGCGCGCCCTGCTGGCGCAGGCGCTTCTCGTCCATGTGGTGATGGAACTCGTTCCAGTCGCGCACGCGCTCGGCCGGTGAACGATCCACCGGCAGCTCGCGCAAGTATTCGATGAACCCTGTTGGCTTTCCCATATTCTTTAATTACCGCCAACGCGCGACAGATCGCGCGCATTCTCTTCAAACGCCGCCATGATGGCCTCGTCGCCCGACAACCCCTGGTCGTGCGCGCGCTTGAGGCACGCCAGCACGCGCTTGTAATCCTTCGGGATCACGCGCAGGAATTTCGGCAGCTTGGTGGGCCAGGCCGCGAGGATGTTCGCGGCATGCCTGCTGCCCGTGGCGTCCACGTGTTTCTGGATGAGCGCACGCAGATCCTCGGCTTCCGCGGGATCCTCGACGCGCCCGACCTCCACCATCTGCGTGTTGATGCGCGACAGTGCGTCGCCCTTCTCGCCCGGACGAGGCTCGTCGAGTAGATAGGCGATGCCGCCCGACATGCCGGCCGCGAAGTTGCGGCCCGTCGGACCGAGCACCACCACGCGCCCGCCGGTCATGTATTCGCAGCCGTGATCGCCCACGGCCTCGACGACGGTGTCCACGCCGGAGTTGCGCACCGCGAAACGTTCGCCGGCCATGCCGTTCACGAACACCTCGCCCTTGGTCGCGCCGTACAACGCGACGTTGCCGACGATCATGTTGTTCTCGGCCTCGAACGTGGCCTTCGGGCTCGGGAACACGGCGAGCTTGCCGCCCGACAGGCCCTTGCCGAAGTAGTCGTTCGCATCGCCTTCGAGCGCGAACGTCATGCCGTTCGGGATGAACGCGCCGAAGCTCTGGCCGGCCGATCCCTTGAACCTGATCCGGATCGTGTCGGCCGGCAGCCCGTCGGGACCGTGCTTCTTCGTGACCTCGCTACCCGTGATGGTGCCGACCACGCGGTTCACGTTACGCACCTCGACTTCGGCCTCGACCTTCTCGCCGCGCTCGATCGCGGGCTTGCAGATGTCGAGCAATTTCGTCACGTCGAGCGACTTGTCGAGACCGTGATCCTGCTGGATGGTCGCGTAACGGCCGATGTCCGGTCCGGCATCCGGCGCATAGAGGATGCTGCTGAAGTCGAAGCCCTTCGCCTTCCAGTGATCGATGGCGGCCTTGGGCTCGAGCATGTCGACGCGACCCACCATCTCCTCGAGCCTGCGGAAACCGAGCTGCGCCATGATCTCGCGCAGGTGCTGCGCGATGAAGCGCATGAAGTTCACCGCGTGCTCGGGCTTGCCGGCGAACTTCTCGCGCAGCCGCGGATCCTGCGTGGCCACGCCCGCCGGGCAGGTGTTGAGATGGCACACGCGCATCATGATGCAGCCGATGGTGACCAGCGGCGCCGTCGCGAAGCCGAACTCCTCCGCGCCCAGCAACGCCGCGATCGCGACGTCGCGGCCCGTCTTCAGCTGACCGTCCGTCTCGACGACGATGCGCGAACGCAGGTTGTTGATGACCAGCGTCTGGTGAGTCTCCGCCAGGCCCAGCTCCCACGGCAGACCCGCGTGCGTGACCGACGTCAGTGGCGAAGCGCCCGTGCCGCCGTCGTAACCCGAGATCAGCACCACGTCGGCGTGCGCCTTGGCGACGCCCGCGGCAATCGTGCCGACGCCCACCTCGGCCACGAGTTTCACCGAGATGCGTGCGTCACGGTTCGCGTTCTTGAGGTCGTGGATGAGCTCGGCCAGGTCCTCGATCGAATAGATGTCGTGGTGCGGCGGCGGCGAGATGAGTCCCACGCCCGCCGTCGTGTGCCGCGTCTTCGCGATCCACGGATAGACCTTGGTGCCGGGGAGCTGTCCGCCTTCGCCGGGCTTGGCGCCCTGCGCCATCTTGATCTGGATTTCCCGCGCGTTCACCAGGTAGTTGGACGTGACGCCGAAGCGCCCGCTCGCCACCTGCTTGATCGCCGAGTTCTTGGAGTCGCCGTTCGGCAGCGGGATGTAGCGATCCGGGTCCTCGCCGCCCTCGCCCGTGTTCGACTTGCCGCCGATGCGGTTCATCGCGATCGCGAGCGTCTCGTGCGCTTCCTTCGAAATCGAGCCGTAACTCATGGCGCCCGTCTTGAAGCGCTTCATGATGCTCTCGACCGATTCGACCTCCTCGATCGGGATCGGCTCGCCCTGCTTGAAGTCGAGCAGGCCGCGCAGGGTGGATAGATTCTTCGCGCGGTCGTCGATCAGCTCGGCGTAACTCTTGTACGTGGCGTACGAGTCCGTGCGCACCGCCTTCTGCAGGCGGTGGATGCTCTCCGGGTTGAAGAGATGGAACTCGCCGTCCGCGCGCCACTGGTACTGGCCGCCCGAGGGCAGCTCGGTCTGCAGCGCGCGCTTGCGCTCCGCGAATGCCGCCGTGTGACGCATCAGTACTTCGCGCGCGATCACGTCGAGGCCGACGCCGCCGACGCGCGACGACGTGCCCGTGAAGTACTCGTCGATGACGTCCTGGCGCAGGCCGACCGCTTCGAACACCTGCGCGCCGTGATAACTCTGCACGGCCGAGATGCCCATCTTGGACATGACCTTGACCACGCCCTTGACCGCGGCCTTCGCGAAGTTCTTGCACGCGAGCTTGTGCTCGACGCCGGGCAGCATCTCGTCGCGGATCATGCCATCGAGCGTTTCGAACGCGACGTACGGATTGACGACCGAGCAGCCGTAGCCGATCAGCAGCGCGAAGTGATGCACCTCGCGCGCGTCGCCGGTCTCGAGCGCGAGCGAACACTTCATGCGCAGGCCCTGGCGGATCAGCGAGTGATGCAGGCCCGACACGGCGAGCAGCGACGGGATGGGCGCCCACTCCTTGTTAACGCCGCGATCCGAGAGGATGAGGATGTTGACCTCGTCCTCCTCGATCATGCGCCGGGCTTCCTCGCGCATGTCTTCCAGCGCCTGGACGAGACCATCCTCACCGCGGTCCGCGCGGAACAGGATGCTCAGCGTCCCCACCTTGAGGCCGGGCAACGAGAGACGGCGCACCTTGGCGAACTCTTCGTTCGTGAGCACCGGACCCGAGAGCTCGAGGCGGCGGCAGTCGCTCGGCCGCGGATCGAGCAGGTTGCCCTCACTACCCAGCCACACGTCGCTCGACGTGACGATCTCCTCGCGGATGCAATCGATCGGTGGGTTGGTCACCTGCGCGAACAGCTGCTTGAAGTAGTCGTACAGCAGGCGGCTCTTGTTCGAGAGAGCGGCCAGCGGCGTGTCGTTGCCCATCGAACCCACGGCCTCGACGCCGTCTCGCGCCATCGGCGCCATGAGGATGCGCTGGTCTTCGAACGTGTAGCCAAACGCGACCTGGCGCTTGGCGAGCGCCACCGGTTCCGGCACGGGCTGCTCGGGCACCGCGGGCAGATCCTTGAGGTGCACGAGGTATTGCTTGAGCCACTCCGCGTACGGACGTTCGTTGATGATCTGGGCCTTGATCTCCTCGTCTTCGACGATGCGGCCGAGCTCGGTGTCCACGAGGAACATGCGGCCCGGCTGCAGGCGGCCCTTGTGGGCGATCTGCTCGGGCGGGAAGTCGAGCACCCCGGCTTCGGATGCCAGGACGCATACGTCGTCCTTCGTCACGTAGTAACGGCCCGGGCGCAGGCCGTTGCGGTCGAGCACCGAGCCGATGAGCTTGCCGTCGGTGAACGCGATGTCCGCGGGGCCGTCCCACGGCTCCATCAAACTACTGTGGTACTGGTAGAACGCGCGGCGCGCCGGGTCCATCGAGGCGTGTTTCGACCACGGCTCGGGGATCATCATCATGACGGCGTGCGGCATCGAGCGGCCCGAGAGCACCATGAGCTCGAGCACGTTGTCGAACATCGAGGAGTCCGAGCCGTTCGGGTTCACGATCGGCGGGATCTTCTTGATGTCCTCGCCGAACAGCGGCGACTCGAACAGCGCCTCGCGCGCGCGCATCCAGTTGATGTTTCCGCGCAGCGTGTTGATCTCGCCGTTGTGCGCGATGACGCGATACGGATGCGCGCGGTCCCAGCTCGGGAACGTGTTCGTGCTGAAGCGCGAGTGCACGAGCGCGATCGCCGATTCCATGAGCGGGTTCTGCAGGTCGAGGAAATACTGCTCGAGCTGGTTGGTCGTCAGCATTCCCTTGTAGACCATGGTCTTGTGCGACAGCGAGACCACGTACCAGTACTCCGCGCCGCCGATGGTCGAGACGCGGATCTCGTTGTAGGCGCGCTTGCGGATCACGTAGAGCTTGCGCTCGAACTCGTTCTCGTCGAGCGTCTCCGGGCCGCGGCCGATGAACACCTGGCGCACGAACGGCTCGGAGGCCTTCGCGGTTTCGCCGAGCATCGAGTTGTCGGTGGGAACCGTGCGCGCGCCGAGGTAGATCTGCCCTTCGGCCTGCACGACGCGTGCGAACACTTCCTCGATCTTGCGACGCTGGGTCGCATTGCGCGGCATGAAGATGTTGCCGGCCGCGTACATGCCCGGCTCGGGCAGGTTGATGCGCGCATCCTTCTTGGCCACCTTCTTGAGGAAGGCATGCGGCAACTGGATCAGGATGCCGGCGCCGTCACCCGTGTTGATCTCGGCGCCGCAGGCGCCGCGGTGATCGAGATTCTTGAGGACCTGGATGCCCTGTTTGACGATCGCGTTCGATTTCCTGCCCTTGATGTTCACGACGAAGCCGACGCCACAGGCGTCATGCTCGAACTGAGGGTCATAGAGGCCCTGCTTGCGGGGCGGGCCCAGTCGAATCGCGGTCATTTTTGCTTCCTCCAAACACAAACGCGCGGGGCGCAACTTCCCCGCGCTATGGGCTCTCGCCCATAACTTCCTCGTTTTCAAATGGTTACATCTGGAGGCGCGGGCCCGCAGGCGCGCTAATCGTCAGATATATATGGAGTCCGATCATACAGACGGACGGTTCTCGGTCAATCACCGCGTGAGCCGCGCCGCACGCATTTGCAGCCAGCCGTGCCCGAAGACGGCCGCGAGCAGGATGAACACGCCGAGGAAGAACGGCCCGTCGAGATCCCGCGACTCCCCGAGGAACAGCACTGCGATCGTGATTGCATAAAGTGGTTCGAGATTGATGGCCAGCTGGGCCGTGAACGCGGACAGGTGCCGCAGGGTCGCGAGCGACAGCGCGTACGGGATCAGGGTGCAGAAGATGGCGAGCACGAGCAACCATGCACCGTCCTGGACGCCGGGGATGGAAAAGAACTGTCCCGCCGGGGCCGTGAATGGGCCGATGGCCGTCAGCAGCAGCAGTCCGGCGCCCAGCTCGACCGCCGTGACCGTCAATGCATCGTGCTCGCCGAGGAAGCGTTTGTTCAGGGCAATGAACACCGAGGCCAGGCCCGCGGACAGCACCCCGACCCAGAAGCCGCCATGCATGGAGCCCGGTATGCCCCCCACGACCAGGGCAACGCCCGGAATGACCAGGATGCCGAGCAACAGGTTATGTCGCTCGAATCTCGTGCCGGCGATGAGCGGCTCGATGAGCGCCGTGACCGCGGGCGCGAGACCCATGCAGGTGGCGGCCACCGACGCATTGGCGAGTTTCACCGAGGCATAGAAGGTGACCCAGTGCAGCGCGACCACGCACCCGATGCCCCCGAAGACCGCGATGAGTCGGGGCGGCAGGCGCAGCAATGCGCGCCACACTTTCGGGACGCACGCGAGCGCCAGCGTGACTAACAACAATCGCCACCACACGAGCGCGGTCGCCGAAAGCGTGATGAGTTTTCCGAGGATGGCCGTGAAGCCCCACAGCACCACGCAGACGTGAAGTTCGATCAGCGCGCGACGCCCGGGATTCATTGAAGTAGTCTATTTGAGACGTCGAGGGACGGAGGGAAACATGCGGGCCACCCTGTTGGCGCTAACGGCATCTCTCACCTGCGCAACGCTTCGGGCGGCGGATCCTGGCGCCGCCGGTTTCACGGCGTTCGATGCGCCGCATTACACGCTGGTCACCGACACTCCCGCGTTGGCGCGCAGCCTGCACGGACGCCTCACGAAGTTCGAGCGCGTATTGTCGAAGATGCTGGCGCGGGAGATGGAGCCCACCGGCACGCCGACCTGGTTCGTCCTCGTGAGCGGCGCGCTCTGGCGACGCTACCTGCAGCCGACCGACGGCATCGTCGGCGCGTTCCTCCCGGGCCGCTTCGCCAACTACCTACTCGTGAACGCGGACGCGGGCGCGGCGCGCCTGCCCCACGACGTGCAGCACGAGTTCACGCACCTGTTCCTGCGTACGCAGTTCCGCGGCGAATACCCTCTGTGGTTCGACGAGGGCATGGCCGAACTCATGGAACACATGACTCTCGCCAAGGGCAAGGCGCGCTTCGAGATTCCCGCGCGGCATCCTTCGACGCCCTGGATCCCGTTTTCACGGCTCGTGAATCTCGAGCGGGCTTCGCCCGAGTACCTCTCGCTCGGCATGACCGAGGCGGTCCACCTCCAGTCGTGGGCGCTGCTGCACATGGGCTTCATCTCGGCGCCGGATTTCGGCGCGGGGATTCTCCAGTACATCGAGGAGATCAACCATCTCGTGCCGATCAGGGACGCGGTGCGGAACAGTTTCGGCACGACCGTCGACGGCGTCGACGCCAAGCTGCGCGAATACCTCGCGCGCCGCAAGTACCCCACCGCGGAACTGGCGTACGACGAACCCGCGGAGGCGCCGCTCGGAACCGGACGATTGCTGGACCGCGGTGAAGCCAACGTGTGGCTCGCGAGCGTGCTGCTCGATACGGGGATCAATCCGCGGCGGGTGCGCGAACTCATCGACGCCGCCGCGGCCGCGGCCCCCGGATCGCCGGCCCTCGACGTGCTCGAATTGCGGCAAGCGGTACGCACGCGCGACGACGCGGCGCTCGAGCGCCACTATCTTTCGCTCACGGGTTTGCCTGCCCAGTCGCCCGTCATGAACGACACGACGCTCGCGCGCGGAATGGGACTCGCACTGTTCGAACGCGTGCGCGACGAAGCGCCGGCGAAGAATCTGTCCGCGGAAAAACGTACGGCGTATTCGCGGCACGCGCTCGCGTTGCTCGACCAGGCGCTGACCGCGCAGCCCGGAGATGGCGAAGCCACCTGGGCCTACTCCCTGCTCGCGGCGCAACTCGGGGAAAACCTCGATACGGCGCTGTCGCGGCTCGCATTTACCAGAACACGAATCCGCGAGAACTGCGACCTTGCAATGGCCATGGCGCTGGTGCATGAATCGCGCGGCGAATTCGGCGAGATGGTGCCGTTGCTCGAGGAAGCGGCGCTGTACGCGGATACCGCGCAGAAGCGCCGCCTCGCCAGCGCGCGGATCGATGAAATCCGTCGCCGGATGTCGGAATCCGCGCCGCTGTAGCAGACAACTACAAGACAGCCATTCGAGAGGGAGTCATGGGAATCGCCGCCGCGCGCCTCGTCGGGTTCGTGTGCCTGACGCTGGCGGGAGCCTGTTTCGCCGCCGAGCCGCGACTTGCGCGATTCACCGCGTACGATGCGGGCGACACGCACGTGCTCACGTCGCGCAGCGCCTCGCAGGCGCGCGCGCTCATGGACGATCTCGCGAAATTCCGCGCCACGCTCGAAAAGCTGCTCAATCGCAAGACGACGAGCCGGGGGATCCCCACCTACATCGTGATCGCGAGCAACAACGACTGGGAGAAATACCTGCAGCCGCGGCGCAACGTGATCGGCTGGTTCCAGTCGAGCCGCTTCGCCAACTACATCTTGATGAACGGCGACGCCGACCGCGGCACGGCGCTCGCGACGATCTTCCACGAATACACTCACTACTACCTGGCCTCGCAGTTCGCCGGAGTCTTTCCGCCGTGGTTCAACGAAGGCCTCGCCGAGCTGATGACGTATACGAAGTTCACGCCGCAGAACACCGCGGTGCTGCAGATCTACGCAGGTCGCGCGTATGACGCGCGCGACAGCAAGTGGATTCCGTTCGATCGCATGTTGATCGTCGATCATGGATCCCCCGAATACACGGATCACGAGCAGGCTTCCGACTTCTACGCCCAGGCCTGGCTCACCGTGCACTACGGAATGGTCGAGAACCGCGAGTTCGGCCGGCAGATGGTCGACTACCTGGACCGCCTCAACCGGCTCGTGCCGCAGGCCGAGGCGACGCAGGCATTCGGAGACCTCGCTGCCACGGACAAACTACTGCGCGGCTATTCGCGGAATACGAAGAAGGGCTCGGGCGTACTCGCGCTCGGCGAAGTCCGGCCTTTCGAACTCGATGGAGGCAAGCCCGTTTCGGAGCCGGAGGCGCTCGCACGGATCGTCGACCTGATGTTCAACATGCACGCCGCGCCGGATCGGATCCGCCCGCTGGTAGATTCGATGGCGCGGCTCGAGCCGAAGTCGGCGCGGGCGGCGATCATGAAGGCGCGTCTCGCGAATTACGACGGAGATGCGGCCGCGTTCGAGCAGTCGATCGCCGAGGCGGATGCGGCGATCGCGCCGAACGACAGGAAGTCGCGCCGCGATCTCGCTCTTGTCGTGCTGACCGCGGCGCTCGATGACAACCCGACGTCGTCGCGCGGCAGCACGGACGACCAGCGCGACATGAAACGCGCGCTGCGCTGGTTCGGCGACGCGCTCACGCACAACATCGACGACGTGGAAGCCCTGTGGGGACTGGGCACCGCGGCCACGCGACTCAACGTCCAGCTCGACCTCGCCGAGGAAGTCCTGCTCGCGGCCTGGCAGGCGGCGCCCGCCAACGCGAGCGTCGCGGTGTCGCTGGCCAATCTCTATGGCGTGCGGGACGAGCCCGAGAAGATGGTCATCTATCTCAAGGAATCGATGCGCTGCGCCACTGACCTGTCTACCCGCCGATGGGCGAAAGACTCGCTCGAACGCACCGAGAGCTGGCTCGCCGAGCGCGCGAAAGCCGACGATGAATACCGCAAGCAGCGGGAGGAATACGAACGGCAGCTCGCGGAGTACGAGAAGAAATTCGGAAAGAGGAAGAAATAGGAGCTTCCATGGACGTCGGGAAATCTCTCGGAATACTCGCGTTGCTCGTCTCCGCTGCAACGATGGCGAAAGACCCGCGCCCGGACGTCGCCGGGTTCAAGGCGTACGAGCTCCCCGACTACACCATCGTCACGCACGACGAGGGCAACGCGCGGCCGGTTCCGCGGCTCGCCGCGCAGATTCACGGCGTGCTCGCGAAACTGCTGGATCGCGCGGAGCGCGCGCCGACCTCGCCTACCTACATCGTGCTCGTTCCGGAGAGCGTCTGGATCCGCTACCTGCGGCCCGGCCAGGGAATCGATGGCGAATTCGTGCCCGCGAAGTTCGCGAACTACATCCTGCTGAACAACGCGCGCGACGCTTCTCGGATCGGCAAGAGCGTCTTTCACGAGTACACGCACTGGTTCCTCCATACGCAATATCCCGGCGTCGAGCCGCTGTGGTTCGACGAAGGGCTCGCCGAGTTCGTGACCACAGCGGAATTCCGCGGCGCGCGCGTGAAGCTCGGAGACCCGGATGACTGGAGCTCGAGCGGCTGGATTCCGCTCGAGAAGCTGTTCCGGCTGGACAAGAATTCGGCGGAGTACCGCAACCTTTCCACTTCCGGTGTCGTGCATCGCGAATCCTGGGCGATCGTGCATCGCGGACTCGCGGGCGACGCCGTGTTTGGCAAGCAGATGTTCGCGTTCCTGGATGCGCTGAACGCGCAGCAGCCGCTCGACTCCGCGGTGCTGTCCAGCTTCGGAGTCACCGCGCGCGAACTCGACCAGACCATTCACGCCTATCTGAATCCCGGCTATCGATTCACCGCGGTGGACCGTTTCCGGGAGCTGCGGCTCACGGTGGATCCCGAGCCGGCGCAGAAACTTCCGCCGGGCCGGGCGATGAGCGAGCTGGAGTCGCTGCAACTCATCGCCGACATCATGCTGGCGTCCGGATTCAACGCCGAGCGCCTGCCCGAGGTGGTCGATGCGGTGAGAAGCGTGGCGCCGGATTCGTCGGCGGAGATCGCTTTGCGCATGCGCATCGCGGCGCGTGATGGCGACGATGCGACGCTCGACCGCCTGGTCGCCGGTGTCGAGCCGGGTGCTTCCGACGCGGCGCTGCTGCGCGGCGCCGGGCTCGCGTTGTTCGAGCGCGCCGAACAAACGAACCGCGAGGAGTTGTCGAACAAGGCGCTGGAGTTGCTCGATCGCGCCATCGCGGCGCGACCCGGCGATGCCGAGGCGGCATGGGCGCACTCGAAGCTGGCCGCGAAGCTGAGGCGCTAGCCGGACCGGCTCGTCGGAGCCCGGTGAAGTAGTCGAGCTACTTCTTCTTGCCCAGGAGCTGGTCGAGGACTTTCGAGCGATCGCGGTCCGCAGAGCCCGTGATTCCCGCGCGCTGCGCGGCTTCGCCTTCGCGCTTGCCACTGCCGCGCTGATTGTAGGGATCGAATCCGCCGCCCTTGTCGCGACCCGATACTTCGAGCTTGAGCTCGGTGGGGCGGATCGTGTCCTCGATCTTGAGGTCGTCGATTGCGAGCTTCTTCAGCGCGCGCGTCGTGCTGAGCGTGCTGAACTCGCCGGTGGCCACCGCCCAATCCCAGACGGCCACGCCACGCTCGTCGTGACGCACGCGGCCCGCGGGGCGGGAATCCTGCGAGGCGTCTTCCGCACGTGTGCGGGATTTGTCGTCTCCCTTCCGGCCCATCTTCTCGGCGAGTTCCCGCGCCTCGCGCTCTTCCTTCTCGGCACGTCGCAGGCGCATCGACTTGAGCCGCATCGTCGTGCTCTCAATGCTGAATTCGGGCACGTTCGTCGGAGGCAGCGTCGCGTCGGGGCGGCTGCTGTCAGGCACTGGCGGTTTGCGGTCCTGGGGCATGACGGTAAAAACTTCCTCGACTCTCTCAAGGGTTTTCGGCACGCGACGGGTCCGATTAAACCGCAAAAGGTGATGACCTTCACATATCGTCGGTGTATCGCGACGGTTTGACCTAATTCAGCGCGCCGCGCGGTCCGCACGCGCCACGAGCCACTCGCCGCCCGTGCTCCGCAGCTCCACGTCGAGCGCGACCGACTCGCCGAAATCGAAGCGACTGGTGTCGAGACCGCGCACGTTGACGCGCGCCTGCGCGAGGCCATCCGCGGGAAATTCGATGCTCTCGATGTCGACGAGCAACTCGAGCTTCGGATGCATCGCGAAGAATGCCGCGAGCGCTCCGCGCAGCCGAGTGCGATCGCGGCCTTGAGCATCCGAGTAGTCGTCCGCGACCAGCTCGAGCACGTCGGAGGTGTCGCGCGCTTCGGCGGCCTTCTCCGCGTACGCGATCAGCTCGCGCACCTGTTGTTCGTCGCTCGATCGCTCGGCGCACGCGACGAGCAGTGTCGCGAGAGTGAGAACCGCAAGAAATTTCATCGCCGTTCCTATTGCAGTTGAAAACGTCTGGCCCTATTGTTCGCGCGCGTTGCGGGGTTGGGAACCGGTCGTGACGTCCAGAAATGGTGCTCCGGACCCAGTTGGAGGTGGACAACCGAGATGAAGAAACCCGCGCGGTCTAACGACGACCCTGGACCCCGTCTTCATACCGTCAATCAGTATCTCGAGAAGAATTTCCCCGACTTCTTTGCCGAAGCCCGTTTCCACGTTGGAAACGACGATTACTTCCTCTACGCCCGCTTCGGCAAGTATCTCGCCAGCTCCATCGAGCACCGGCGTTTCAAGAGCGACAAGATCTCCCGCGGTTTCACCGTGCTGAACAAGCTCGCCCGCAAGGCGGAGCGCGATCCGCAGGTGCGCCACATCCTCGTGAGCGGCCCGCTGGAAGAGATCGTCGACGAGCCGAAGGCCCGCGAACTGGCGCGCAAGCGACTGTCGCCGGTCGCGCAGAGCTACCTCGAAGGACTCTGCGAATAGGTTGGTGCCGGGTGAGAAATCGCGGAGTTAACGCTCCGCGCGTTTCGCATCCCGGCGTCTTCCGCTAACTCCGCGATTTCTCACCCGGCATCGACGACTTCCACAGGCCGCCGGTCTTCCAGGCGTTGAAGGCCCAGCGCAGCCAGCGCACTAGCGCAAACGCCATCCAGCTCGCCCAGGCGAAGAACAGCAGCCGGTAGATCCACATCGGCACACTGTAGATGGTTGGCGTTTCGAGCACTCCCGTCGTCTGGTCCTGGAACCAGTTGAAGCTGCTGCCGTACGAGTTCATGCCGGCGACGCCCATGTCCGGCGCCGAGAGCAGGCCGTTGCGGATCCCTGAGAACACCAGCGTCGTGATCGCGATGACGGTGAAGACCGCCAGCAGCACCTGGATCGTGTTGAAGCGCCACGCGCGCATGTCCGGCGAGGGCTGCCAGACTTCGCGCCAGCGCATGACGATGAGCCACGCCGCCGTCAACGAGAACACCCACCACGACTGCGTCGACAGGCCGAGGCCGAGCAGCAGCCACTCGGCGAAGCGCAGCGGCGAGCGCGACCAGCGACCGAGCAACCACGCGATGGCGACGAACACGGCGAGCTCGCCCCAGTAGAGGAACGCCGGCCCGACGCCCGGCCCGCTCGCGAACAGCGGCCAGCGCGACTCGGGCAGCGTCACTTCCTGGCGGATGTTGCTCGCGGCGGAGCGCAGGTCGACGCCTCCCGGCTGCGTGCGCAGACCCACGTCGCGCGACTCCTGCCACGCGACCGTGACCGAGTGTGACCCCGGAGTCAGCGCCAGCGGCAGTTCGCCTTTCTCGGGCCGCAGTTGCACCGCCTCTCCGTCGAACGTCACCGACGTCACGCGCGCTCCCTCGGGCAGCTTGATGACGTGCCGCCCGCCCTGCGTGCTGCGGTAGTCGAAATCGAGCGTCGAATCCGACGAACGCTTGCCGACTTGGGTCTCCAGCGACACGGAGTCAATCGCGAGCGTGGTGCCGCCCGCGGCCTTCGGCCGCGTGATGCGCGCGACGAGCTTCTCTCCCGGTCGCGGCGTGAAACGGAACACCCATACCGGCGCGTTCACGTTCTCCGGCAGCACCGGTGGGAATCCCTCGAACGACACGTTCCATTGCGGGTTGACCACGAAGCTCCACACCTCGCCGCGGGCCGCGTCGTCGGGCATCGTGAGCTCGATGCTCTCCGAGCGCGGCAGGCCCGATCGCCAGCTCGCGTGGTCCTGCCCGGCCGCGAGGCCCACGAGCGCCGCGGCGCCATTGCGCACTTCGATTCCCGGGGTGAGCACCGACTCCCCGGCGACGAGCGGAATTTCCACGGATACCGCGGCGCGCTGGGGCGCGACTCGCCACACGTGTGTGTCGGCCGTCCAGTCGAGGTCGAGGTTGAACACGCGCTCGACACGCACGAACGCCGGAAACTCACTGCCGGCCACGAGCGCCGCACCGGCGCGCTGCGCGCCCCGCTCGCGCACCAGTTCCAGGGCACCCGCGACCAGGCGTCCTTCATTGACGCCGCTCGCCGTCCAGCCGCGCGCGCTGACCTCGATCGCGCGCGGCGTCTGCGGGAATGCGAGCGGAATGGATTCCGCCGCGGCAAGCCGACCCGCGAGGCGCACGGTGTGCGCGCCGGGCGTGAGCGGCACCCACAACGTCGCGTCGCGCTCACGGCCCATCGCCAGTGATCCGCGCCCGTCGACGCTGACCTCGTCGAGTTGCCAGCGATCGCTCGCGTGCGGCATCGCCACCGCGATCGGCGCGAGCGCGCTGACCTGCAGCGTGACCTCGAGCCGGTCGCCATCGACGACCACACGTGCCGCGGCGATCTCGGAGCAATGCGGCGCGCAGCGCGGCGCGGCCGTCAGGCGGGCCTTCAGCTCGCCGAGCAGTTCGGAAGGTGGACTCGCGGGAGCCTGTGCCGATGCGGGCGCCGGCGCGCCGAGGGCGCCCGCGAACAGCGCCATGGCGGCGACGCTCGCGGTGTAAACACCGGGCGCGCGCTGATCGCTCGGAGAATTCGGCGCACGCGATGCGGGCGGCCAGGCACGGCCGCCGAAACTCAGCAGCGCAAGCCACACGAACAGCACCAGGAGCCCGATGACGCCGATCAGCCGCCAGAAAAACAGCGTGACAGGTCCGACGTAGACAAAGCGCACCGTATCCGCGGCTTCGACCGGACCTGACCAGCCATATTGATATGACTGAAAGCGCCACGCCGGAATGCCGGGGCCCGCCTGCAACATCGTGCCGGCCGCGTAACGCTGGATCACCTGCCTCGTGTTGATCCCTGTCGACTTCAGAATCAGCGCCGACTGCACTTCCTGCTCGTACGGCGGTTCCTCGACGATGTCCGCCTCCATCTCCGGCACTACAGGCGCCGGCGCGGCTGCCACGGCGGCGGCGTCGGTATACGCGTTGAGCCCCCTGTTGGCCATGACGGTCGTTCCGTAGGCCGAAGCCTGCAGCTGCGGATACAACGCGACGCGTACCTGCGACCAGAGGAACGGGAGCAACGCTATCCCGAGCACGACGAAACTCAGCGTGCGATAGCCGCGCGCGATGCGTTGGAACCTTCCCTCCGGCGCGGCGCGCGCGATGGCGAGCGCCGCGAGCAGATTGCCCCACAGCCAGATGTACTCCGGCGCTTCCTGGTAGGTGAGCAGCAACGCGATCGCGGCGACGGCCGCCGGCACGCGGCCCGCGGTCCAGTACACGAAGACGACGATGATCAGCACGCCAAACACGTTCCACAGGCCCCAGTTCTCCCACCAGGCGCCGTACGCGAAATCCGCGCCGATGGCCGCGATCAGGCGGTGACCCGGCGGCAGGTGCAATGCTCCGTTGACGCTTTCGAAGCGTTCGTCCCAGCCGGTCGCGGGCATCGCGCCTCCGCCGCCGGCCTTGCGCGCCACGGTAGTTAGATACAGGTTCGGCCGGCGCAGCTCGAGCCCGGCCCGGCCCTCCGCGCCTTCGGTCACGAGCAGTTGCTGATCGCCCTCGGTGGCGCTCGCGAGCCGGAATGGCGCCTGCATGTCGAGCCGCCAGTCGCGCCGCAACGCTCCGCGGATGCTGTCGATCGCCGTGAAGCCGTCGTGGTTGAAGTCGAGCCAGAGCTGGCGATTCAGATTCAGCCGGTTGTCGTCCGCGTTCGCGAGCCCGCGGCTGCGTTCGACGACGCTGAGCTTGTCCTGCGCGCCCATGCGAAACGCGGGAAACTGGCGCCACTCCGGCGGCACGTTGGCCTGCGCGGGGTCGATGCCTTCGGCGCCCTCGGCGGCCGCGACTCGCAACGTGTCGTTGGACGCGAAGCTCCAGACTTCGTCGCGGGCCCAGGCGCCCTCCGATTTCGCGGGACGCGCGAGCTCGCCGGCGACCGTCGCGCCGCGCGCATTCAGCGTGATCTCGTGACTGCCGGGACGTACCTGCACGCGCAACGTGCCGTCACGTTCGAGGCGCGCGGGCAGTACCCCCTCCAGACTCACGGGCGTGAACCCTTCCGGCAGGACGCGCGCCAGCAATTCCTCGCGCGCGTCGCCAGCGACGTTCAGGCGGATACGCGTCGCCAGCCGGACCGGAATCTCGTCGGCGACCAGCCGATAGACCTGCACTTCCATCGCCGCCGGTTGTTCGGCGCTGCGACGCTTGCCGAGCCAGACCGCGCCGTCGGGGCGTTCGGGCTGCGCGACGCGCTGGCCGTCGACCGACAGATCGACGATCGCGGTCGATTTCGGCAGCGGCAGCGCCTCGGGACGTGCGCTCCATTCGAATCGTCCCGAGATCGCGTGAGTGCCGGGTGCGAGCCGCAGGTTCGGCACGTTGCCCACCGCGACCACGGCGGCCGCCTGGCCGTTGACGCGTACGTCGCGCGGCCAATGTTCGGTGTCGCCCGGAAGTTCGACCCAGCTCTCGGCGTAAACCTGCCAGCGCTGCGAGAAACGGCCGCCGCGCGCGTCGACCTCGATCGTGAGGCGTTCCGGCCAGGTGCAACGGAACGCGTTAGCGTCCATCGGGCCGCGGCTGGGGTTCGCGGAAGCGAGGAAGGGACAGCGCCGGAACTCCTCCCCGTGCAGCACCCAGCCTTCCCATTCGCGCAGGGAGTCGGGCACCGCCGGCTGCGCGTGCGAAGTGATGGAACCGCAAACCGCCATCGCGGCCAGTGCCGCGCGTAAGAAAATGCGCATGGGATGCCCTCGAGCCCTCGCTACCTCGAGTTTACCAACGCCACGGGCCGGACTACTGGTCTAACATCACCGGCTCCATGCGCACCGCCAACGACGTACTCGATTTCTGGTTTGGACAGGGTCCGTTCGACGCCGGACGCCTTGCCGAACGCTCCGCGTTCTGGTTCAGCACCGGCGATCGCGAGACCGTCGCGCACAACGACGCGCTGATCCGCGAGACGCTCGAGCCCATGCTGGCGGCGGCCGCGCGTGGCGAGTTCGCCTCCTGGGCGTCGAGCCCGAAGCGCCGGCTCGCGCTGATCATCCTGTACGACCAGGTGCCGCGCAGCGCCTACCGCGGCACGGCCGCGGCCTATGCGTTCGACCGCGAGGCCCTGGCGCTGACCGCCGAGGGGATGCAGCTCGCCGCCGACGCGGCGCTCGAACCGCTCGAGCGCGTGTTCTTCTATCTACCGCTCGAACACGCGGAGTCGCTGGAGGCGCAGGACGCGGCGGTCGCGGCCATGGACCGCCTGGTGCGCGAGGCGCCGCCGGAGCTCAGGGACTATTGCGAGTACTGCGCGAAATTCGCGCACTCGCACCGCGAAATCATCGCGAAATTCGGGCGCTTCCCGCACCGCAACGCGGTGCTCAAGCGCGAGAGCACGCCCGAAGAAGCCGCCTGGCTCGCCGCGGGCGGCGAAAGCTTCGGCCAGACTAGTCGGTGACGTCGGGCTCGAAGAAGCACCACTTCACTTCGGGAAAGTTGGCCTTGATCGCGCGTTCGAGCGCGTTGAGATTCGCGATGGCGCTCTCGACGTTCTGACCCGGGGTCATTCGCACCTTCACCGCGAGCATCACCTGCGGGCCGAGCTGGAACGTGATCGCGTTGAGCAATTCCTCGATGCCGTCGCTGGATTCGATCTGCCTGCGGATCGCCTCCTGCAGTTCCTCTTCCGCCGAGCGGCCCACGATGAGGCCCTTCATCCGGATCGCGATGAAGATCGACACGACGATCAGCACCACACCGATCACGATCGAGCCGAGCGCGTCGAACATCGGATTGCCGGTCGCCGCGGCCAACGACACGAACACGAACGCGAGCACGAGACCGACCAGCGCCGCGATGTCCTCACCGAGCACGACGACGAGTTCGGCGTTGCGCGTGGACTTGAGCCACGCGCCCAGCGTGCGGCCCTTCCGCAGCTTCCTGATCTCGCGCAGGCAGCCGATCGTCGAGAAGCTCTCGAGCGCGATCGACACCCCGAGCACCAGGAGCGCGATCCACGCCTGGTGGAGCGGCTCGGGCTCGTGCAGTTTGTGCCAGCCTTCGTAGATGGAGAACATGCCGCCCACGCTGAACAACATCAGCGCGACGATGAAACTCCAGAAATAAGAGATCTTTCCCTGTCCGAGCGGATACTGCGGGCTCGCGGGCCGTTGCGACTGCTTGAGTCCGATGAACAGCAGCACCTGGTTGCCGCAGTCCGCGAACGAGTGGATGGCCTCGGCCAGCATGCTGCCCGAGTTCGTGTAGATCGCGGCGCCGAGCTTCGAGAGCGCGATGCCGAGGTTCGCGAGGAACGCGTAGAGGATCGCTCGCGCGGATGAACCGTGGTCCGCCATCGATCAGTTCGCCGCCGGCGAGAAATCCGGGTGCGAGAGCTTCATCTCGGTCACCGGCCCGTATTTCGCGGCGGTCTCGCGGATCTTCGCGGCGTCGCCGATCAGCACGAACACGAGATTCGTCGACGGCGGGAACGCATCCGTGGTCACCGCCTCGGCTTCCGCGAGGTCGACCTGCGCGAGCGCCGGTCCGTAACCTTCGATGTAGTCCTTGCCGAGTCGATAGAACTCGAGGTCGGCGAGCGTCGAGGCCCAATGCGCGGCCGTCTCGAGCTGCAGCGGAAACTGGCCAAGTACGTACGCGCGCGATGACTCGAGCATTTCCGGCGTGAGCGGCTCGTGCTTGAGCCGGTCGAGCGTTTCGAGCGTGAGGTCGAGCGCCTTGCCCGTGTTGTCGGTCTGCACGAACGAGCGGATCGCGAACTCGCCCGGCACGGAGCCGCGCGTAAAGCGCGACGAAGCACCGTACGACAGCCCCGACTTGATGCGCAGCTCGGTGTTCAGCATCGACGTGAAACGTCCGCCGAACACCGTGTTCACGAGATCGAGCGCGGGCCGGCCGCTGTAGTGGCGGTCCACGCCGACGTTGCCGATCCAGAAATACGTCTGCACGGCGCCCGGCGCGTCGATGAGCACCACGCGGCGGCCCTCGACGCGCGGCGCCGGCTTCAACTCCGGTAGTTTGCCCTTCGCCTTGGTCCAGCCGCCGAACGCCTTGGTCAGCGCCTGCTTCATCCACTTCGGATCGAGGTCGCCGGCGAACACCAGCGTGGTGCGGTCCGCGCCGAAGTACTGGCCAAGATAGGTCATCACGTCCGCGTGGTCGATCGTCGCAAGCGAACGCTCGCTGCCGCCCTGGGGCCGGCCGAACGGATGCGCACCGAACAAGGCGGCGCGCCCGTAGATGCCGACGATCTGCGAGGGATCGGAATCCTTCGCCGACTTGATGAACTCGATCTCGCGATCGCGGTAATCGGTGAGCTCCTTCAAGTCCATGCGCGGGCGCATCAGCGCGTCGGCGATCAGCTCGATCATCAGCGCGCGGTCGCGCGCGAGGAATTGGCCGCCGATCGAAATCGCTTCCGCGCCGGCGGCGGCGCTGAAGCTGCCGCCCACACCCTCGACCGCGTCCGCGAACTCGAACGCGTTGCGCTGGCCGGCGCCGCGATCGAGCAGGCCCGCCACCAGCGACGCGACACCCGGCTTGCCGGGTGGATCCGCGAGCGCTCCGCCTCGCACGAAGCCGCTGAATGCGATCAGCGGCACTTCCTTGCGCGGGACGAGGATGATGGTGAGGCCGTTGGGCAGCACGAAACGCTGGTGCGCGGGCACCTTGACGCCCACCGGCGCGGCGGGCGCCGGCGCGGCCTGCGCCGCCGCGAACAGGAACGCGCCCAGCCAGAACGCGAGCAATCGCATGGAAAGCGTGTGGTACTTCATGGCTTCGCCTCCGCTTCGGTCGCCGCGGATGCGGGCTCGGGTTCCTCGGTAGTCAGCGGCGCCTGCAGGACTCCCACCGTTCGGCGGTTCGTCGCGAACACCAGCTTCGCTGCCTCCTGCACCTGCGCCGCCGTCACCTTCTCGTACACCGCGGGCGAGTCGAACAACTTGCGGTAGTCGCCTTCGAACACTTCGTACGCGCCGAGCAGCGCCGCCTTGCCGTTGATCGTCGCGAGCTGCTTCCAGAATCCCGATGCGTAGAGATTTTTCGCGCGCGCGAGCTCGGCTTCGGTCACACCGTTGGCGACGACGTCGGCCAGCGCGGCGTCGAGCGCCTGCTCGACTTCGGCGACGTTCGCGCCTTCGGGCAGCGTGAGGGTGAGCCACGTGAGACCGGGATCGAAGCCCTCCATGTAGTGGCCATCGACTTCGATGGCGAGCTGCTTCTCCTCGACCAGCAGGCGATTCAGGCGCGAGGCATTACCCTCGACCAGGATGCTCTGCAGCAGGTTGATGGCCGCGCTGTGCGGATCGTTCGCGGGCGGCGACTTGTACGCGACGTACAGCAGCGGCGTCTGCGCGGGTCGTTCGATGTACACGCGTTTCTCGCCGAGCTGCTCGGGCTCCTGGGTGCGCACCGGCGGCGGCGGTTCCTGCCGCGGGATCGGTTCGAGATATTTCTTCGCGAACGCGAAGGCTTCGTCCGCGCTCACGTCGCCGACCAGGATCAGCGTGCAGTTGTTGGGTGCGTAATTGGTCTTGAAGAACGTCTGCAGGTCTTCGATCTTCCAGCCCTGGATATCCGAGGGCCAACCGATCGTCGGAATCTGGTAGGTATGCGCGACGAACGCGGTGGACTGCACCTGCTCCCACAGGAATCCCGCGTTGTCGTCTTCGACCGAGAGTCGGCGCTCCGAATACACGACGCCGCGCTCGCTTTCGACCACCTTCGGGTCGAACGACAGGTTCGCGAGCCGGTCGGATTCGAGGTCGAACGTCAGGTCCAGGGCGCTGCGCGGGATCCAGTTCTGGTACACGGTGACGTCGTCGCTGGTGTAAGCGTTGTTGGAACCGCCCTGCGCTTCGAGCAGGCGATCGAACTCGCCCGGCGCGCGCTTGCTCGTCCCGTTGAACATCATGTGTTCGAAGAAATGCGCAAGCCCGGTGACGCCGGGCACTTCGTTGCGGCTGCCCACGCGCACCCAGTTGTAGAACGCGACGTTCGGGATGTCGCGGTCGCTCCAGACGATGACCTTCATGCCGTTCGCGAGGGTCATCGACTTCACGTGGTCGGCGCCCGGAACCCGCGGCGGGGAGGTTGTTTTCGGCGCGGCGGTGGCGAGAGTGGCCAGGCACGAGAGCAGGAGCACGCTCAAGCTGCTTGGGCGGGATGGCTTCGACATGCGGCACACCTCGAATAGAGAGGCCGCAACTCTACCTTCTCGGAACGCCCAAAAGAAAAACGCCGCACACGGGGGAAGTCGTGTGCGGCGTGAAGAAGCGAACACCGGGGAAGAGTTGTTCGCAGTTCTGTTGAGGTTGGGGCTACCGGCGTGCCTTACCTCGAAACCCTGATGGACTGAATCGCAGTGAGCTGCGCCCGCGCGAGCCGCGCATCGATCGGCGCGAAACTCACGCTGCCTCCGCGGCGTCGCTTGACCAGCATTCCCGCAAGCAACGGCCGCGTGCTCGCGACACCCTGTGCGTGGGGAAGAATCAGCGTCACTGTCGATCTCGCCATCACGGGCTGGAGTAAAGCAACGCCTGTGCCAGCCCGAACATCCTTTTCGGATCAGGTACTTACGATAGTGTCTGACTTATTGGGCGCGGTGGATGTGACGCACAGCGTCACTAAGTGACGCGGTCGCAGCCCGGAATGTTAGTTGCTGCCGACGTTCTGTCAGGTAGTCAGCGCGGAATGATCACGACGCAGGCCTTCTCGGCCGCCTTGAGCCCACCGCACACCGCGCGTGCCTGCGCTTCGTCGCGTACTTCGGCCTGCAGTCGGTAGATGGGCTTTCCCGAAGCCTCTCCGACCACGACGCGCGGACTCAGTCCATCGAGCGTGCTCGAGGCCGCCGACTGCAGCTTGGTCCACTCCGCGTTGGCGCGCTCAGCCGTCGAAAATGCGCCGAGTTGAACGCCGAATCCCGAGCTTTGAGAGACATCGGCGGGTGGCGTGACGCCCGGTTGAGGAAGATCCGGGCCCGCTCCGGCCGCACCTGGATTGATGCCGCCCACCGCAGGCGCCTGCGCCGTGGCGAAGTTGTCGATGCGCACCTGCGCCTCGGGCGCCCACTTTCCGCCCGGATGCTGCGCGAGGAATTGATGGTAGGCCTCGAGCGTGTCGGTTTCGGCGGCGGCGCGCCAATCCTTCTCCTCGGCCAGCTGCTGGAGTCGCTCGCGCGCGGCGGCCACCTTCGGACTCTCGGGATGTGCCGAGATGAATTGCGCATAGGACTCGGCAGTATCCGCAGCCTGCGCCGAACGCCAGTCGCTCTTTTCGCGGCTGCAGCCCGCGGCGAGCACGAGCAGCGGGATTGCGAACACCGTCACGAGAGTACGATTGCTCATTGGATTATTGTAAACGCGGTCCCGCCTCCCGGAGTGAAGACATGAGCGACGAACCCAAACGCAGGCTTGCCGATCGACTGGGCATGTCGCCGACCGTGATTTCCGAGAGCACGACTGTCGTCGGGGACGTCGAGACGCATGGGCCGCTCATGGTTTCGGGCCACGTACGCGGCAATGGCCGCATCGGCGGGACACTCAGCGTCGGCAAGACCGCGCACTGGGAAGGCGACATCGAAGCGCGCCAGGCCGTGCTCGCGGGCAAGGTCACGGGAAGGATCGTGATCGAAGACAAGCTCGAGATCAGCTCGAGCGCGGTGATCGTCGGCGAGATCGTCGCGAAGGTGCTGGCGATCGCCAACGGCGCGCGCATCGAGGGCGAAGTCACCGTCACGAGCGGCAAGCCCATTCTCAAGTTCGAAGAGAAGCGCGCGAGTTAGGAGAAGGAAATCGGGGACAGATCTATTTATTGACGATATCGAGGGTGGCAGTCCGGCACGTCGTCGCTACTCGATATCGTCAATAAATAGATCTGTCCCCAATCAGTTGCAGGACGTCAGCGAGTTCACCCAGGTCGTCAGTAGTTGCACGCCGTCGGTGTCGACCGTGTGTTTCGACAGCGGCGGCATCGCGTCCGCGCCGGTGCGATTCACGCGGGCCACCACGATCGAACGCGCCGCGGATCCGGGCGCGATGAGTCGCGGATCGGCGATGCCGAGCGTGCCGAGCTCCGGATTCTCGTTACAGGTATTGGTCGCCGAAAGCGCGGTGGTGAAGCGCAGGTCGATGTCCGACGGCGTGGTTCCCCCGGGCTGATGGCAGTTGGCGCAATTCGTATGTAGATAGGCTCGCGCGCGAGTCCCGAGCGCGGCGGTGCCGAATGGATCGGGAATCACCGGCAATTGCGCCGCTGGCTGAGCCAGCGGCGGCGTCAGCATGTCGATCGCCTCGAGCGTGTCGAGCTGATTCGCGGTGCGCCCGGTGGCCGGATACAGCAGGTTTCCGTTGAGCTGCCCGATCTCGAGCCCCAGCGACCGGCCCGCGGCGGCGGTGTGGCACTGCAGGCACTGCTCCTCGCTGGGGAACTGCCAGGCCTGTCCCGCGACCTGAACGGTCTTGCCGCCGCTGACCCGGGTCGCCTCCGTCGCGCCCGCGTTCCACTCGTAGGTGTAGCCCGCCCAGTTGCCGTCGTTGTGCCGCATGAACAACCGCGTCTCGACGAGCTGCGTGCCGATCCGGAAATTCTTCATCAGCACGCTGCCGGCCGGCAGGTCGAAGTCGTCGTCCGCATCGATCGAAATCCGCGACGCGTCCGGCAACGCGAGCCAGCGGCTCTTCGCGGCGCCGTCCGAGTAGAAAGACGCGTTCGGCGCGTACGGGATGAGACCCGAGGCGGGCTGCGTCGGATTGGACGGATTCACGCATCCGGTCTGCGACAGCACGTTCGGCATCTCGCGTCCTGCGGTGCTTCCCCTGACGAGCCGGTGCAGCGTGCCGCCGTAATGCACCACGTAGACCTCGCCCGCCGAGTCCTGGCCGAACGCGGAGATCTGCAGGCCCGTGGAAAGTCCGGCGGTCATCGTCATCGTCGGCGACGTGTCGCGCGCGATGTGCCACAACGCGCCCGACCCAAAGTCGCCGAACACGTAACGTCCCGCGAGTTCGGGAATGGCGCTGCCCCGGTACACGACACCGCCCGTGATCGAAAAGCCGCGCGTGTGGTCGTATTCGGCCACGGGCTCGATCGAGCTGCCGATGTTCGTACCGCAGGTCGCCGCGGTGTGGTTGTTGTAGACGTGCGCGCCCTCGCGGCAACGCCAGCCGTAATTGCCGCCGCGCGTGACGAGGTCGACTTCCTCGTACGTGCCCTGCCCTACGTCACCCAGCCACAATTCGCCGCTGTCGCGATCGAAGCTCCAGCGCCATGGATTGCGGAATCCGAACGCCCAGATCTCCGGGCAGGTCGCCGAGCTGTTCGTGCCGTCGACGTTGCAACGCGCGCCGCCGGCGTAGGGATTGTCCGGCGGAATCGAGTAGGTAGTCGTCGCGTTCGCCGCCGAGACGTCGATGCGCAGCATCTTGCCGAGCAACGTGCGCAGGTTCTGGCCATTGCCGATCGAGCCGAAGGGGTCGCCCGCGTTTCCGCCGTCGCCGATGCCGATGTAGAGAAATCCGTCGGGACCGAATGCGATGTTGCCGCCGTTGTGATTGCCGGCGGGATCGTCGACGTCGAACAGCACGAATTCGGGCGTGTTCGGAATCGTCTGGCCGCCGTCGGCGCTGCGGAACTGCGCGACGCGATCGACCAGCCCCAGCGTCGGATGCGTCGCGGTGTAGAAGAGATAGACGCGCGGGTCCGTCGGGTAGTCTGGGTGGAACGCGATGCCGAGCAGGCCGCGTTCGTCGTTCGCATTGGTCGGCGAATAGGACATGAGCGCGGAGATGTCGACGAACTGCCGCGTGGTCGATACGCCCGGAGTGTTGTCGAACACGCGCACGACGCCGGTCTTCTGCGCGACGTACCAGCGGTCGGAGCGCGTCGGCTCCTGCAGCATCGCGATCGGCACCGAAAACGACAGGTTCGGAAACGCGCGTTCGACCGCGAGCGGGAACGCGGAGCGCGGCGCATCGCCCGCGAGGCAGGTCGCGTTGGCCGGACGCTCGTCGAGCCCGCCCGTCGGCGGCGGACCCGGGTCTGTCGTATCGGGAGTCGTGACGCTCACGGCGGTCGACGACGCGGATTCGTTCGGCGGAGTCGCTCCGTCGAAAGCGCGCACGGCGTAGGTGTACGTGGTGTTCGCGACGACGGTGTCGTCGGTGTAGGTCGTCGCGGTGACCGTGGCGAGCGGCGCGGCGTCGCCGTTGCGATGGACGCGATAACCCGCGACTCCGGCGCCCCCGGTGTCGGTCGACGCCGTCCAGGTGACGACGACCTGCGTCGGGCCCGAGGCGGTGGCATTCACGCCGCCGGGCACCGTGGGCGCCGCGGTATCCGCCACGGGCGGCGGCGGATTGGGTTCGCTGTCCGCGCCTCCACTGCAGCCCGCGAGCCCGGCGATCGAACCCAGGACCACGGCCTGCGCGATGAACATGACCAGCAAACGTGGCATCGAGGGACCTCCGGGCGGCCCGGTTCGTTTCGAGGTTGTTAGCTCAGCATACCCGCACGGGCCTGCCTACCTGTCAGGGTTCCGCGACAGCCAACCAACAACCTGGCGGTCGATCCAGTTCTCCCCGCCCAAGGCCTCGAGAAAGCCGCAGTGCCCGCCGTGCGACGTCGTGACGATGTCGAGCCGCGGCGAGCGCGCGAGGTTCGCCAGGTCCGCAGCCTCGATGATCGGATCGTCGAGCGAAGTGATCACGGTCGCCGGCGCCGCGAGTGTCGTCAGACGATCGCCCGTGATCGCGTAGCCGGCAAGGTAGTCATCCACCGTGGGGTACTCGGTGTGCGCGAGCACCAGCTCCCGCGTCATCAGCCGCAGGCTCCGCAGCCGCAGCAGTTCTTCGAAATCGTAGTGATCCGGCCACGCGAGCTGCTTCTTCGCGAGCGAGCGGCACCACTTGCGCACGAAGTACGAGTGATACACGGGAAACCCTCGCTCGAGCGTCATCATGGTCCGCGCGGGATCGAGGACGGGAGACACGGCGAATACGCGCTCGATCGGCAGCTCGCGCGCCTCGCGATGCGCCGCGACCCGCAGCATGAAGTTGCCCCCCAGCGAAAAACCGGCGAGCACGATCGGCAGCCCGGGAAACTGCCCCGCGAGCGTCTTCACCGCGCCCACGACCTCGGGCAGCCGGCAGGAGTGGAACAGCTCGCGATTCAGGTGATGCGTGGCGCCGTGATCGCGCAGGTTGAGCCGCACCACCTCGAGGCCGGCGGCGAACAGGCTCTGCCCCAACGACAACACGTACTGCGAATCGGCGCTGCCTTCCCAGCCGTGCAAAATGATCGCCAGCTTCCTGCCCGGCGCACGTCCACGGCGCGCGGGAGTGGAATGAAAGGCCTGGAGCGTGACGTCGTCGCCGCATGCCAGCAGGCGCTCCTCGCTGGACGCGCGCAATGGCAACGCGCGCTGTTCCACGCGCGAACGGTGCATCGGAGTGCTGGGAAGGATCGACTGGAAATGTCGACCGCGCAGCCAGCGGCGGGGTTTGAACGATGTATCGAGTGGAAAGCCTGTCACTGCGCCTGCGGAGTCTGCGGGGGCGCGGACTCCGGCGCAACGTGAACGGCGGGTGCGACAGTCGTTGCAGCCGCCGGCGGCGGAGTCTGCGTGCTCGCGGCTGCCGGCGCGACATTCGCCGAGGTGGGCATGGCCGTGGCGGGGGCCGTCGCGGCCGTGTCATCCGGATTCGCGGCCGTCGTACCGGAGGTTGCGCCGACAGTGGCGGGATCGGTGGCGGATCCTTCGATCGAACCGTCGGCCGGGATTCCCGCATCCGTGGCCACGAATTCTTCGGATGCGGCGGGCGCACTAACTACCTCCGGCCGCGCGCGCAACGTTTCGACTTCGGCATACACGTCGGCGAGATCCGTGCGGAGGGCCGCGAGCTCGGCGCCCTGCTTCCACCACAACCACGTCATGGCCGCGGCGCCGCAGGTCGCCAGGAAGGCGAACGTCCAGCCGAGGAGCTTCGACCACGAGCGCCGTTCCGGGATCAGCGTCGGCACGTCCAGCGGCGGCGCGACCGGCTGGGGCGTGAGCGCCGCGACCAGGTCGGTCTGCAGGCGTTCGGCGTGCGAGTCGAGCGTCGTGCCGATCAGGCCGCGCAGCGCCGCGATTTCGGTCTGGAGCGTCTTCTGCAGGCTCTGGTCCAGCGCGGCGCGGATCTCGAGCGAAAGCTTGGGCAGCAGCTCGGCGATGGGCGGCGATGCCGGGGCGGCGTCGGCCGCTGGCGCGGATTCGGGCGAAGTGGGCACCACGATCGCGGACTCGTTCGCGGGCGCGAGCTCCGGCGTGGACGTCACGCGCGTGAAAGTCGACTGCTCCACGGTGTTGCGGCGGTCAGAGACCAGCCGGAGCTGGAACAGCAGCTTGGTGACGTCGGCTTGCTTGATCTGCTTGGGCAGCACGCCTTCCGCGCCGAGCGCGCGTGCCTGGCCCGCGTACAGGTCGCCTTCCTGCGAGGTGTACATGAGGATCGGGATCGACGACGTCCGCGGATTGTTCTTGATCGACTGCACGGCCTGGAAGCCGTCCATGCCCGGCATCATGTGATCCATGAAGATCACGTCAGGGCGATTGCGGGTCAGGTATTCGAGAGCAGCTTCGGCGGATTCCGCGGCATCGACGGCGATTTCGTGACGCTCGAGGATACGCGAGAGGAACGCGCGCGCTGATTTCGAATCGTCAACGACAAGGGCCCGCTTGGAAGACATCTGCTCTCCCCACATCCGACGTCATCAGGATGGTCGCGAGTCTAGCGTCATCACACGCGCGTTGTGCAGTCCTAATTTTTCCTCCAGCGCAAAACGTAAAGATTTTCGGCACTGAAATTGGGCACGCGCGGCGGGTGCGACGACCAATCCCGCCTCGCACCGCATGTGATCCAGCGCACGATTGATGAATGTTCGCGCGATGCCGCGCGCAATCTCCGCGACGCGCAGTCGCATACTGAATACGTCGATACGGCCTGCGATAAGAGACGTTGGTAAGTGCGTCGGGCAGGCAAAGGGGCCTTGGTGCGAGCCACCCCGTGACGACGCGGTGATCATCGCCGGTTGTCAGGAGCAAGTTCTCGGGAGCTTCGCTCCACTCGTGACGGGGTCCGTTGCGGACCCCGTCCGAGTAATTCGCCACCGCGCGGCGCCTGCAATTCCTTCATCTGTCGGGAAAACTCACGATGCCGGCTCGGCCGCGAGCTCGCGCAGCCCGGCGGCCAACGCGCGCAACCGTTTCACCGAACGCGCGCGTTGCTCGTCGCTCAACGTGTGATTGAGCTCCACGATCAGCGACAGCATGCGCTCGCGGTTGGCTTCGAAATTGCGGCGGTATTCGGCGTCGCCGCGATTCTCCGGCCGCGTCACGAAGACGGTGATCCGCTGCGCGAAATCCGGGCGAGACCGGTATGCGTTGACGATTTCGCGGAACGTGTGGCGTTCCTCGCCGCCGAAGCCGTCGCCGCAGTCCGCGAGAGGAAACTGCGCGAGCCGCGTGACGATGAGCTCGCGCTGCGAGCGGTGCAGCCTGCCGGTCCAGCGCTCGACGTTTGCGACGAAACGCTCCGCGTTTTCCGCGCGTCGGTCCTCGGGATCGCGCTCGCAGGCTTCGGCGCGCGCCTTGCGATCTTTCTCGGTGAAGTTTTCGAACAGTTCGGCCACCTGCCCGGGACGCAGCGAGCGCAGCCAGCGCGCCACGTCGGGAGCACCCTGGCTCACCGACGCATGCATGAACCCCTCGACTTCCCGGCGCCCGATTTCGAGCTGGTCTCGGCTCAAGGGCCGCTCGGTCGCGTCGGCGACGCGCTCGAGGAACGCGGCGTATCGCGGCAGCTCGTGACGGCGGTGCCATGCGAAGAATTCATCGAGATATGCGCGCAGTTCCCGTGACTGCGCCGCGTCGAGCGTCACCTGGCTCGAAACGTAGCGGTGCGCGAACCAGTCGAGCCGGTTGTAGGCGAACTGCGTGCCGCAGGCGGTGAAAGCCAGCGTGCTCAGCGTGAGCAACAGGGCGATCGCGAACGGACGGCGAGCGCTAGAATGTCGTTCAATGTCGAGGAGACTCATGCGGCACCCTAACCACCGGACCCCACGCTTCCGTGGCGCCCTACTGCTGGTTGCCTCCCTTGCCGCCATGTCCCCCACAGCGTTCGCGGTCGACGCCATCGTGCTCGAAGTGCGCGAGCTCACCATCGCGGGAATTCCGACGAACGACGTCAGCGCGCGCCTCGATGTGCTGTCCGATACAAAAACCCGCCTGACGGTGCGTGCGCGGGCCGCGCAGCTGCCGGAGCCCGCGGGAAAATTCTCGGACCTCGAGTATTCCTGCGACGAACCCGTAGTCGCCGAGCCGCGCTTCGGCTGCGAGCGCGGACGGTTCAGCGCGCGCGGCGGACCGACGGGGCGGATCGACATGGACCTCGCCGCCGAGCTGAACACCGACACCGGTATCACGACCGCGAAAGGCAGCGACATCAGGATCGCGGAAACCGTCGCGAGCTTCGATGCAAGCGTCGACGACAAGGGCTGGCAGCTCGCCGCGCGCACGGGCGCCGCGCCGATAGGCGCTGTTCGCAAGTTCGCCGAGCCCTGGTTCAAGTTGCCCGCGGATTTCACGATCGAGGGCAATGCGACGTTGAATGTTTCGGCGTCCGATCGCGGCGCGGGCACCGACGCCGAAGTCGCGGTGAAACTCGATGCGGTGAACTTCACCAACGAGGCCAGCACGATAGTCGCGGAAAACCTGGCCGCGACCGCGCGGCTGCGCGCGAAACTGGCCGCCGATTCCACCGGCCTCGTGCTCGACGTGGCCGGCGCGCAGGGACAGGCGCTGCTGGGACCCGTGTTGCTCGATCTCGGCGTCAATCCGCTCGATTTCGAAACCCGCGGCACACTGCGCGGCGAAGCGCTCACGATCGAAGCGCTCGCGCTGCGGCAGAAATCGCTGATCGACGTGACCGGCGCGGGCACCGTGAATCTCGCATCCGAGTCGCCATCGCTGACCGGCGAATTCCATCTCGCGAAACTGGAATTCCCCGCGGCTTACACCAGCTTCATGCAGATCTCGCTGGCGGCGAGCCTGCTCGGCGACATGACCATGAGCGGCACCGTGAGCGGCGACCTCGCGGTCGTCGACAATGGCATCACGGGTCTGCGACTGTCGCCGCAGGGACTGAATCTGCGCGATAACCAGGGCCGTCTCCACATGGAGAACGTACAAGGCGAGGTGCATTGGGCTCCCGCGGGAGTCGGCGTCGCGCAGCTGTCGCGTCTCGCATGGAAAGCAGGTGGCGCGTACGGACTCTCGGGCGGCGCGGCGGACGTGGAATTCGTCGCGTACGGGCAGAACTTCGCGGTCGCGAGGCCGACGCGGCTGCCAATCTTCGACGGCGGACTCGCGATCGAGAACTTCGCCATGGCGAATCTCGGCGGAGACAGCCTCGAGGTGTCGTTCGCGGGCGCGATCGAACCGATCAGCATGCAGCTGCTCGCGAAAGCCTTCGGCTGGCCGGAGTTTTCCGGAACTGTGGCCGCGAGCATTCCGGGCGTGCGGCTCAAGGACGACCTGCTGACCTTCGACGGCAACCTGGAGTCGAAGATCTTCGGCGGCACGCTGGTGGGCAGCAACATCAGCATCAAGAATCCGCTCGGCAATTACCCGGAGTTCTTCGCGGACGTGCGCGCGCGCGAGCTCGACCTGGATCTCGTCACGCGCACGTTCGAAGTGGGCAGCATCACCGGCAAGCTCGAAGTCGACGTGCTGGGACTCGAGCTGTTCGGCTGGTCGCCCACCCGCTTCGACGCGCGTCTCGCGACACCCAAGGGCGACCGCTCGCGGCGGCGCATCAGCGCCAAGGCCGTGAGCAGCCTCTCGAACGTGGGCGGCGGCGGTGGCGGCGTGATGCAGGCGCTGCAGTCGGGCGTGCTGCGCTTCTTCGACGAGTACAACTACGAGAAGCTAGGGATCACCTGCCGGCTGCGCGGCGACGTGTGCGAGATGTCCGGCGTGGAGCCCGCGCCGAACGGCGGCTATTTCATCGTGAAGGGCTCCGGCATCCCGCGCATCGACATCATCGGCAATGCCGGGCGTGTGCGCTGGAGCCAGCTGCTGCTGTCGATCCAGACCGCCAACATGGAAGAAGCCACCGTTCAATGACGTGGATGGACTCCGTGCGCGTTCGGGCCAATAATCCCGCGCACATTTGACGTATGGCATGTTCAGGGGACATTCATCGGATCGCCCCGATCATGGCAACGTCAGGCTTATGCCTGGAACAAGGAGTTTTTCAATGCGACGCGTACTGACGCTCAAGATTGCACTGGCGAGTCTGCTGATCGCCGCGTGCGTCACGATCAACGTGTATTTCCCGGCCGCCGCCGCCGATCGCGCCGCGGACCAGGTGATCAACGAGATCACCGGCGCGGGCAAGGGCGGCAGCACCCCTCCGCAGTCGTACTTCGCGCCCGCGCGCGAACACGATGCACTGCTCGTCGCGTTCGGTGGCGTGCTCGAGGCCATCGTCCCGGCCGCGCACGCGCAGGGCGCCGAGGCGCTCGACGTGAGCTCGCCGGCCATCTCGCGCATCACCGCGTCGATGAAACAGCGCTTCGGCCAGATGGAGAAGTTCTTCGCGAGCGGCGCCATCGGCCTCACGAACACCGGCGACATCGCCGTGCGCGACATCAACGCGGTCGCGCTGCCGGATCGTGCGACCGTGAAGCGCCTGGTGGCCGAGGACAATGCGGACCGCGCCCAGCTCTATACGGAAATCGCCAAGGCCAACAACAAGCCGGAGTGGGAAGCCGACATCCGCAAGAGCTTCGCGCGCCGCTGGGTCGAGACCGGCGCCAAGCCCGGCTGGTACTACCAGGACGCCGGCGGCAACTGGAAACAGAAGTAACCTAGTTAGATGAGCGAGACAGGGCCCGTTCCGCCGCGCGGATCGGGCCCTGTTTTTATGCGCGGGCGCGCGCGCCGCATCGCGTTCGTCGTCTGTGCGCTGTTCATCGCGGGAGCGTTCGTCGCCACCTGGGCGATCCAGCGCTACGTGACGTTTCCGAATCCGCCGGACATCGCCTGGAACCCGGCGGCGCGCACCGCGGCCGGCGGCGAGGAAATCTGGCTGGATGCGGAAGGCGAACGCGTCGAGGCGTGGTTCCTGCCGGGGCGCGGCCCCACGCCGACGGCGCTCGTGATTTATGCGCACGGCAACGGCGAGCTGATCGACATGCGCGCGGGAGATTTCGGGCCGTTGCGCGACGCCGGTGTTTCCGTGTTGCAGGTCGAGTATCCCGGATACGGACGTTCGGCCGGCTCACCTTCGGAAGAAAGCCTGACCGCGGCGCTGCTCGCGGCATACGACTGGGCCGTCGAGGATCCGCGTGTCGATGCGCGGCGGATCTACGGCCATGGGCGCTCGCTCGGCGGAGGCGCCATAGCGCAACTCGCGGCGCGCAGACCGCTCGCGGCGCTGGTGCTCGAGAGCACGTTCGAGAATTTCGAAGACGTGGTGATGCGTTACGGCGTGCCGCGCTTCCTGCTGCTCAACCACTTCGACACGCGCGGGGTCCTGCGCAACTACCCGGGACCGGTGCTGCTGTTGCACGGCACACTGGACCGGGTTTTTCCGAGCTCCAATGCGGAGGCGCTCAAGGCGGTTGCGCCTCGCGCCACGTTGCATCTCCAATCCTGCGGCCACACCGACTGCCCGCGGCAGTGGGACGTGGTGCTCGGTTTTCTGCGGACCAGCGGCGTATGTATGGCCGGTAAAACGGAGGTGCCGAATGAAACCATCCAGACTTGTTAGTCATGCCGGGGTCGCCGCCTTTATCGCCGTTGTTCTCGCCGGCTGCGGTCTCGCCGAAACCGGCGCGGCGGCGGCCACGCAGGGAGAGTCCGCGGCTGAGCAGGCGCGGCAAGCGAAGGAAATCACCGAGAGCGTCGAATCCGATGTCGCCGCGGCGCAGGCGGCCGGAAAGGATGCGATCGACGCGGCGGAGGCGGCGAGTCAGTAGAAGAAGCGTGGCGGAAGGACTGACCCCTTTTGCCAGGGATCGGGGGCTACCCCGTTCTTACTCGCGCATCCCCGTGCCGCGGTTCATGAAGATCACCGCTACGGCGAACAACACCACCGCCGACAGCAGCATGATCGCAAACGCAACGACGACGTTCACGTCGCTCGTGCCGAGGAAGCCGTAGCGGAACGCGTTGACCATGTGCAGGATCGGGTTCACCTGCGAGATCTTCTGCGCCCATTCCGGCAGCAGCGAGATCGAGTAGAACACGCCGCCGAAATACGTGAGCGGCGTGAGGATGAAAGTCGGGATCCAGTTGACCTGGTCGAAGTTCTTCGCGAACAGCGCGTTGATGAATCCGCCGAGCGAGAAGATGATCGACGTCAGCACGACCGCCGCGAAGATGGCGAATGCGTGGTGAACTGCCAGGCGCGTGAAGATCAGCGACACGATCGTGACCGCGGCTCCGACGAGCAGGCCGCGCACGAGGCCGCCGCCGACGTAACCCAGCACGATGATCCAGTTGGGCAGTGGCGCGACCAGCATCTCCTCGACGTGTTTGCCGAACTTGGCGCCGAAGAACGACGACACCACGTTGCCGTACGAGTTGGTGATGACCGCCATCATGATGAGGCCGGGCGCGATGAACTGCATGTAGGGCACACCCTCCATGAGCCCGACGCGCTTGCCGATCAAACTACCGAAGATGACGAAGTACAGCGCCGACGTGACCGCCGACGGCACGATCGTCTGCGCCCAGATGCGGATTATGCGGCTGTATTCGCGGATGACGATGGTCTTGAGGCCGGTCAGGCGCGCCTGGTTGAGCGCCTTGCGCGAATCCGGCGCGCTCGCGGCGGTTTCGGTCGCGTCGTTCATCGAACGGCCGCTCCTTCCGCCTTCCGCTGCGAAACCTTTTGATCGGGCTTCGCCTCCACCAGCTTCATGAACAGTTCCTCGAGGCGATTCACCTTGTTCCGCATCGACAACACGCCGATGCCCTGCGCGGTCAGTTGCGCGAACACTTCGTTGAGGCTCTGCTCCTTGGAGACCTCGACCTCGAGCGTGTGATCGTCGACGAGGTCGAATTCATAGCCGGGAACCTGCGGCACGCTCGTCACCGCCTCGCGCAGGTTCAGCACGAAGGTCTCCGCCTGCAATTTGCGCAGCAGGCTCGACATGCGGTCACGCTCGGCGATCAGGCCGCCATTGATGATCGCGATGTTGCGGCAGAGCGCCTCCGCCTCTTCGAGGTAGTGAGTCGTCAGGATGATGGTGGTGCCGCGCTCGTTGATCTCGCGCAGGAAGTCCCACATCGAACGGCGGATCTCGATGTCGACGCCCGCGGTCGGCTCGTCGAGGATGAGCAGGCGCGGCTCGTGAATCAGCGCGCGCGCGATCATGAGCCGGCGCTTCATGCCGCCCGAAAGACCGCGCGCCATCTTGTTGCGCTTGTCGTCGAGCTGCAGCAGTCCGAGATACTTGTCCGTGCGCTCACGCGCGAGCTTGCGCTCGATGCCGTAAAAGCCCGCCTGGTTTACGAGAATGGTCTGCGGCGTCTCGAACTGGTTGAAATTGATTTCCTGCGGAACGATGCCGATACAGGCCTTGGCCGCCTCGAGTTCCCGATCGAGATCGTGGCCGAAAACGCTCACGGTTCCCGAGGACTTGTTCACGAGCGACGTGAGGATGCCGATCAGGGTCGTCTTGCCCGCGCCGTTCGGTCCGAGCAACGCGAAGAAGTCGCCGGTTTCGACGTCGAGATCGACACCCTTGAGCGCCTGAACTCCGTTCTTGTAGGTCTTGGTCAGCCCGCGAATCGACAGTGCGTACATATGAGGTGGAGTCTCGAGCCGCCGCTGCGCGGCGTGCCGGCCTAGTCGGCGACCGCTTCGTCCATGAGGGATTTGAAGGTGTCCTGGAAGAACAGCGCCTGGGGATTATCGCGGCAACGGTCCGCGCTTTCGCGCAGCGCCTTCGCCGAAGCTTTCCAGGCTTTCGAATCGACGTAGGCGCCTTCTTCCTGGCGCAGGTTCACGTACGCCGTGGTCGCGATGCGCGGCATGAATTCGGTGGCGACCGAGCTGGATTCCTCGCGGATCAGGTCCCACTCCCAGACGAAGTCGACGCAGCGCATCCGCTTGATGCGTTCCTTTTCCGGCTCGATGGCCTCGGGGCCCAGCTTGGTGGGGACCGGCTTCGGCTCCGAGCCCGTCGACTGGCGCAGCTCCACTTTCAATTCGGTATTGCCTTCGACCAGCTTGCCCGACGAATCGACTGCGGGCCGGAATCGCGCGCTCTCCAGCACCTTGACGAGCTGCGGCTCGAAGGCCGGCTCCGCGGTGTTCTCGGTGACGAGCACTTCTTTCACACGGCCGTCGACGCCGACCCGCACGGTGGCGACGACGTGGCCTGCGAGTTTCCCTGAGCGAGTGTTGATCTTGGCGGTCGACGCGCCGGCGATCACTTGCGGATCGCTCGGACCGGTCTGGGCGAGGCCCGCGACGGGGATGCTGAACAACACCAGGAAAGGAACTGCGCGGGCAGCTGCATGCATGTGTGAACCGACTCCTGCGTTTTTCGACCAACTCCGGATGTCTCGCGACGCGCCGCGCGACCAGTGGTCACGGGATGTCTAGTTAGGACAGCGGCGGCCGCCCGCGGCGCGCGCCGGGGCATCCGCGTACCCGCCCCGCCACCGCGATGTAACCGGCTGTCATTATCGGCCGGATGCGGCCGCCTGTCGCCCCCCGAAGGGGCGATTGCGCGTGCGCATGCTCGTCAGACAACACCGGAAATGTCGTTGCAATGAAGCGCTTACGTCGACGCGGCCGCGTATCGGCCGCGGCCATGCATCGGGCCTATTTGACAGGTGAAGTCCGTCAGGGAACGTGTGCCGCAAACGAATCGGCCGCCAGGCGCTGGATTCCACCGAGCTGCAGTTCGTGCAGGCGCCCATCGTCGGCCGCGCTCGCCGCCGCGAGCAATTCGCGCCAGAACGCCGTCTGGTTAGGCCAGCGCGGCCGCAGTTGCGAGGCATTGCGGTCCGCGGCGGCGTCGAGAACGGTCAACGAACAGGCCGCGAGCGCTTCGACGGCCGAATTGGTGCAACCGAAAACGAGACACGCGGCGCGCGGCCTGCTGCGAGACAGATGCCAGCCGTACACCAGAGCTCGGCGCGTGATGGAACGCGCCGCTTCGGCCTCGAAATACGCGGGATCGACGCGTTGGATCATGTCGTTGACGGCGCGGCCGCGTAGTTCGAGCCAGCGCGATGCGGAGGCGATACCCGGATCGAAGAGGCAAAACGGCGCGGCGGCGAGCCTGCGCACCGCCTGCGCGGTCAACGACTCCCACTGCCCGCGCAGCGCCGACAGCAACGATGGCATTGTCGCGTCGCAACCCGTTTCGGCCGCGCGCGCGGCCATGAGGCCAAGACACTCCGCGTTCAGCTCGGTGAGCGGCGCGGGATCGACTCCCTGAGAAGGCAGCCAGTGACGCGTTTCTTCGCGCGTCTTCCGCCCTAACCAGCCTTGCATGGCATTCCTCCCTGTTTGCCCTCGATATCTTGCGCCCGGCGCGCTTGAAAGTCATACGCAAATTTGGGACATTTTTCCCAAATTGAGTTAGGCCCATAACCATCTGCGTTCAAGGAAGAACATGCGAATTTCAGACGACAGATACAGCCGCGATCGGCTCCGGCTCGACCTCGCGCTGCGCTTCATCCATCTCGAGGCGCGTACGCATACGATTCGTGCATGGACCGGTCTCACCGACGACCGCATCCGGAAGCTCTACCGGACCTATCTTCACGAAAGCGACGGCACCGGCGTCGCGCGCCATCGCGGCAAGTCGCCGCGCCAGGCGGCGTACTTCACACGTTCCCTGCGGATGCGGCGCGAAGCGGCGGTATTCGCAAGCGTGAGCGGGCTGTTCGGCCTGATCACGCCGCAGTCGATCCGCATGGAGAATCAGCCGCCCGTGAAGAATGCGCAGACCGCGCCCAACGTGGCGCGGGGCGCCTTGCTGTGCGAGGCATTCGAGACCTATCGCGCGCTCGTGGGTGAACCGCAGATCTCCTTCGAGCACGCCGTATTCCTGCTCGGCGCGCTGCTGGCCGGCGAGGAGTTGCGCATCGCCCACTGCCGCGACTGCACCGGTGTGCTCGTGACCGACCGCATCTCGCTGCGCACACCCCTGTGCAACGACTGCGCCACCGCGGAAGGCGCCGGCTGACGCCCGCGAACGGGGGACGCGCGCCGCCGGGTGCGGTAGATTTGCCCGCGTGAGCGTACGTCCCACGCTGTTTGGCGGCTCCTTCTTCGATCGTCGCGCCGAGTTGCGCAACGACCCGGACTGGATCGCGGCCGCGCGCGCCGATCCGAACACGCGCTACGTGGTCGAGTTCGGCGCCGCGCAGCTCGTCACCTGCGGCGAGACGATGGAGATCGCGTTTCTCACCGGCGATCACACGCTGGTCGCCTCGGCATCCGACGATCAGCTCACGTTGTTAGGCTGGTTCCGCGGCTCTCGCTGCGTGCTGATCGACGTGCGCGACGAGTCCGCCACCGAGGCGCTGCCGGGCGGCACGCAGATGCGCGAGCTGCGGCCGCTGGCCCCGATGCTCGCGCCGGATTCGGCCTCGCTGCTCGCCTACGCGCGCGCCCTGAGCCTGTGGAAGTCGCGTCACCGGTATTGCGGCGTGTGCGGTGCGCCCAACCTGCCCGCGCGCGCGGGCCACGTTCTGCGATGCAGCCGCGCCGGATGCGGCAACGAATCTTTTCCGCGCCTCGATCCGGCGATCATCGTGCTGGTCACGGACGCGAGCGGCGAGCGCGCGTTGCTCGGGAGGCAGGCGTCCTGGGCACCCGGTCGTTATTCGACCATCGCGGGTTTCGTCGAACCGGGCGAAAGCCTCGAGGACGCCGTCGTGCGCGAAGTCGCCGAGGAAACCGGCGTCCTCGTGGGCGACGTCGAATACGAGGCGTCCCAGCCGTGGCCGTTTCCGTCATCGCTCATGCTCGGCTTCCGGGCTGTGGCCCGCACTCACGACATAACGCTGAACGATGGCGAGCTCGAAGACGCGCGCTGGTTCACGCGCGCGGACCTCGCTTCCGGCACGCCGGGACTGCCGCCGCCGGGCGCGATCTCGACTCGCCTGATCGACCGCTGGTATCACTCGCCCGCGCGCAAGCCGGGAGGCTGACCAACCATGTGTTTGTTAGTCGTGGCGTGGCGCTGCCACCCGGTCTACCGTCTCGTGGTCGCCGCGAATCGCGACGAATACCACGCCCGCGCGACCGCGCCGCTCGCGCCCTGGAACGACCCGGCCGGCATCGTCGCGGGCCGCGACCTGCAGGCAAATGGAACCTGGCTGGCGGTCGATGCCCGCGCCCGCTTCGGCAGTGTCACCAACTTCCGCGAGTTCGGGCGACGCAAGCGCAGCGCCCCATCGCGCGGCGGGCTGATCCCGGCCTTTCTCTCGCAGCAAGGGACCGCGCGGGAATACCTCCGGGCGATCGAGACCGACGCTCCAGGGTATGCGGGATTCAACCTGCTGCTCGCGGACGAAGACTCGCTCTGCTATGCGTCGAATCGCGCCGACCAGTTCGCGCGCCCGCTTTCGCCGGGCATCTACGGACTATCCAACGAATTTCTCGATACCCCGTGGCCCAAACTGTTGCGGGTGAAGGCGCGCCTCGCGCAGTTGCTGCAGGAGTCGCCGCGGCCAGAGGCCTTGTTCGAGGGATCGTTCGCGATGCTCGCGGACCGCGAGGTCGCGGACCCCGCGACGCTGCCGGAATCGGAACTTCCGACCGAATGGGCTCGAAAACTTTCCGCGCCATTCGTGCTGGATCCCAATTACGGTACGCGCTGTTCGACCGTTCTCACCATCGGCAACGATGGCGCAGTCGCGCTCGTGGAGCGGCGCTTCGATGCGGATGGCGCGATATCCGGTGTAACTGAACATTCGCTGAACGCCGCATCCGCGCGCCGCTGACTCGACGGGAAAATGCGGCCGGAACCCGCGCGCGCGCGGCCGACTCTCATTAGAATTCCAGCCATTCCCGCCCAAAGCGGTGTCATGCCGACGTTGCAGATCAAACCTTGCAGGCGCCTCGCCGCGCTCACGCTCCTCGCACTCTGCGTCGCGCACGTCGCCTCGCCCGCCCACGCGGGGATCGAGGTCGAAGTGCAGGGCGTCGCGGACGACGTGCGGGCGAACGTGCTCGCTCACCTGTCGCTCGAGCGGCACAAGGATTCCGACGACCTGTCTCCGGAGTTCGTCGAGCGGCTGCAGGAGCGCGTCGAGCGCGAAGTCCGCAACGCGTTGCGCCCCTTCGGTTTCTACGAGCCCGTCGTCACCTCGACCGTCCGGCACGAAGGCAATCGCAACGAGCAGGATTATCACGTCGACATAACGATCGTTCCGGGGAAGCCCGTGGAAGTCGTCAAGGTCGATGTGCGCGTGACCGGCCCGGGCGCGGACGATCCGATCTTCACCGACATCACCGGCCAGTTGCCCATCCGGGTCGGCGACCGGCTCGACCACGCGAAGTACGATTCGCTGAAGGGCTCGCTGCTGCGCGCCGCAACCAACTACGGCTTCCTCGATGCGCGCATGTCGCGCAACGAGATGCGCGTCGATCCGGGCGCGTATTCCGCCGAGATCGAGATCGCGCTCGAAAGCGGCCAGCGTTACCGGTTCGGCGATACGACGATCACGCAGGACACGATCGACGACGCGCTGGTGCGCCGCTACCTGCGATACGGCGAAGGCGACCCGTTCAACGCCACCGAACTGCTGCGCACGCAGTTCGCGCTCGACGACAGCCAGTATTTCTCCACGGTCGAGGTGCTGCCCGGCGATCGCGATCGCGACGACCTGCGCGTGCCCGTGAACATCAACGCCGAGCCCAATCGCCGGCGACGCTACCAGTTCGGTGTGGGTTACGGCACCGATACGCAGGTGCGTGGCACGGCGGCGTGGGAAGACCGGCGCGTGAATCGGCGCGGGCATCGCTTCCGCACTGAAGTCCGCGCGGCGTCCATCTCCCAGTCGATCGACGCGCGCTACATCGTCCCGATCGGCGATCCGGCCATCGAGAAGTTCACGCTGCAGCTCAGCGGCGAACACGAACGACTCGGCGACATCGATGACCAGACGATCAATTTCACGCCCAGCGTGACGCACGTGCGCGGGCCGTGGTTCTCGAACTACTGGCAACGCGTCACGTACGTCGAGCTGCTGGACACCCGGTCCGAATTCCTGGCCTCGGGCGAAATCGATCGCCAGACGCTGCTGATTCCCGGCATAAGTCTTTCGCTGGTGCCGCGCGGCTATCTCGGCGAGGCGTTGTTGAGCCGCGCGTTGTACGGCGAGTTGCGCGGCTCGACGCAGAACCTCGGGTCCGACTCCGACTTTCTCCAGGTCCGGCTGCAGGGCGAGCGCGTGTTCGACATCGCGCCGAAATGGCACGTGCTGCTGCGCGCGGAGCTGGGCGCCACCGCGGTTTCGCAATCGAGCGATCTCGCGCCCTCGCAGCGCTTCTTCGCGGGCGGCGACCGCAGCGTGCGCGGGTACGGCTTCAAGGACCTGTCTCCGGTCGAGCCCGTCATCGACGAGAACGGTGACACGACCTACCAGAAGGTCGGCGGCAAGCACCTCGTCACCGGCTCGGTCGAGCTGATCCGCGACCTGCCGTGGAAGAACCTGTCGGTCGCGGTGTTCGGCGACGTAGGCAATGCGTTCGACCAGTTCGGCGATCCGCTCATGTATTCGGTCGGCCTCGGCGTGCGCATGCGACTGCCGATCGTGTCCGTCGGCATCGACGTGGCGCAGGGCCTGACTACTCCGCCGGGTTCGGCCAGCCGGCCGGGCCCGCGCCTGCACCTCAACTTCTCGCCCAAGTTGTGATCAAGCGCGTACTCAAGATCGGCGCGCTCGCACTCGGATCCATCGTCCTGTGCCTGGTCCTGCTGCTCGCCTGGGTGATCTACACCGAAACCGGCCTGCAATTCGCTGTCAACCGCCTGCCCGAGAAGATGGGCAAGGTCACGCTCAGGATAGAAGACGTGCAGGGCACGATCGCCGGCGGGTTCAGCGCGCGCGTCGTCGACGTCGATCATGAGGTCACGCACGTGCGCGTCGAGGGCGGCCGGGCGCGCGTGAATTTCTGGCCGCTGCTCGTCGGACGCATTTCGGTGCGTCGCGCGTACGCGGATCTCGTGCAGGTGGACGTCAAGCCGAAGCACGACCGCCCGCAGACGCCGCCGAAATTCATGCCGCGACTGCTCAGCGTCGGCGCGGAACGCGCCGAGGCCAAACTACTCGTGATCGTGGCGCCCAACGGGCGCCGCGTCGAGTTCGGCGATGTCAGCGGCGCCGGCATCGTCGCGCACAAGTACATCCGCGTGTTCGACGGCAACATCGTCTACGGCGTGCTGCACGCGCGCGCGCTCGGGGAACTGCGCGCGGCCGATCCGATGCAACTGAGCGGCGAGGCGACCACGCGCATGGTCATCGAAGGCCAGCCGGAGTGGCGCGCCGACGCGAGCTTCGACGGTGACCTCGACCGGCTCCCTCTCACCGGCAAGCTGCAGGCGCCCTTCCGCGCCGATCTCGAAGGGGAGCTGCTCGAGCTCTCGACGGCGTTCCATTGGACCGGCGTCGCGGACGTGCACAACTTCGACCTGCGCGCATTCGGAGCCGGCGGCGCGCTCGGCATCGTCAGCGGCAGACTCGATGTCGGCGGCGAGATGAACGCGTTCCACGCGCGCGGTCCCCTCACGATCCCCGGACTTGGCGCAGGCCCATTCGACGTCGTGTTCGAGGGCAACTACGAAGACAAGGTCGTCAACGCGACTCACTACTCGGCGATCCATCGCGCGACCGGCAGCACGGTGACGGGCCAGGGCACCATCGAGGCGGTCGACGGCGGCCCGAAGCTGATGCTCCACGGAGACTGGAGCGGGCTGCGCTGGCCGCTGGCCGCCCGGTTCACGGCCGAGACGCCACAGTTGTTCGGCAGTCCCGCGGGAAAATACCGGCTCGAAGGAGTCTGGCCGTACGCGATTACCGCGGACGGCGAACTCTTCGTGCCGCGGCTCTCGCCCATGAGCGTCGCGTTGCGCGGCGCGCTCGACAAGGACCATCTGCGTATCGCGGACCTCGGCCTCGGCGCATTCGGCGGCAGCGCGAAACTCGTCGGCGAGGCGCGCTGGGCGCCCGAGGAAAGCTGGACGCTCGAGGGTGACGTCACCGGCTTCGATCCGTCCGGGCTGCGTCCGGGTTTTCGCGGCGCGCTCGATTTCAAGCTGCGCGCGCGCGGCAAGCCCTTCAACACCGAGGAAGTCCTCGACATCGCAGTCGCCGATCTCCACGGCACGCTGCGCAACAACCCGGCATCGGGCAGCGGTCGCATACTGCTCGAACGTGGAGAGGACTGGACCTTCGACAACCTGCGGATGCGCGCGGGCAGCACGCGGCTCGTGCTCGACGGAAACGTGGGCGCGAAGAAGGCGCTCGATCTCAACTTCACGCTCGACGCGGACAATCTCGGCCTCATCGCGGAAGGAGCCCGCGGCCGTCTGAATGCCAGCGGTTTCGTGATCGGCACCGCGGAAGCTCCGGTGGTGAAGCTCACGGCGCAGGGATCGGGCGTCGAACACGGCGAGCTCAAGATCGACAAGTTGTCCGCGAACGTGGACGTCGACTGGCGCGGTCAGAACGCATCGCACGCCGATATCACGATCTCGCGGTTCGCGTTCGGCGAGCGCGAACTTTCGCAATTCAACCTGCTCATGGAAGGGACCGCGGCGGATAACTTCGTTCGCGTGGACGCCTTCGCCGGCAAGACCACCGCCCACCTGCGCGGCAAGGGAAAGTTCGAAGACTCCGCGTGGAGAGGCGCGATCGAAAATCTGCTCATCGACGACGACGCGAATCTCAACCTGCAGCTCGATGCGACGACCCCGGTCGTGGTGAGCGCGGACTCGTTCAAGATCGATCCGCTGTGCCTGCATGGCAAGGTGGCGCGGCTGTGCGGCGAAGGCGATTGGGGCCCGTCCGGATGGAGCGCGCGAGCGGACGCGCTCAACCTGCCGATCAGCACGCTCACGGCCGGACTCACACCCAAGGTCGAATACCAGGGCACCGTCAACGCCACTGCGAGCGCGAGCAGCAGTGGCGGCGCGCCGTTCATCGGCGAGGCGCGCGTCGATCTCGTGGACGCGGCCATCAAGCATCGACTCGCAAGCGGCCGCACCGACATCATTCACTTCGGATCCGGCGTGTTCACGCTCAACGGCGAGCCGGATCACATGAGGGCCGAGCTCAGGCTCGACGCGGCGGCGCGCGGACTCATCGTCGGCCGGCTGCGCGCCGAACGCAGTGCGTCGGATATGGCCGACTGGCCCATGCGCGGGCAGCTGCAGATGGCGACCGGAACATTGGGGTTCATAACTCTGTACGTGCCGGAGATCGATCGCGTCAGCGGCCATTTCGACGTCGATCTCTCGTTCGCGGGAACACTCGGGCGTCCGAGCGCGAGCGGTGTCATCAAACTCAGCCGCGCGGAGCTGGACCTGTACCAGCTCAATCTCGCGCTGCGACAGCTCGAAATGGAAGCGCGCATCGTGTCCAACAACCTGGAGTTCACTTCCACCGCGAGCGCCGGCGCGGGAAAACTCGCGAGTTCGGGAAAGATAGAGTGGCGCGAGGGCCTGCCGTACGGCGACATCCAGCTCGACGGACAGGACCTGCGGCTGGTCGACGTGCCCGAGGCGCGCATCGATGCATCGCCCGACCTGGACTTCCACATCTCGGGCCGCGACATCCTCGTGAAGGGCGAGGTCAAACTACCGATGGCGCGGATCGAGCCGGCGGATCTCACGAACGCGGTATTGCCCTCCGCGGACGAGGTGATCGTCGGAGAGACGCGGGAAGTCGCCGAGGATCCGTTCCGCGTGACGAGCGAGATCACGATGACTCTCGGCGACAACGTGAAGATCGACACGTACGGCCTGACGGGTCATCTCACCGGCAGCCTGACCGAACGCACGCTGCCCGGCGAGCCGACTCGCGCCACGGGTGAGCTCCAGGTCAAGGACGGCCAGTACACCGCGCTCGCACGCAAGCTCGACATCGAGCGCGGCCGGCTGATCTTCAGCGGCGGTTTACTCGCGGACCCGGCCGTGGACATCCGCGCGGTCAAGGAATTTCCGGACGTGAAGGCGGGCGTCAACGTGCGCGGATCGCTGCGCGAGCCGCGGCTCTCGTTCTTCTCGGAACCGTCGATTCCGCAGTCGCAGATCGTCTCGCTGATCCTCGCCGGGGGTTCGCTGCAGAGCGCGCAGAACGCGAATCGCCCCGGTGGAGCTCCGACCGCGGGCGCGGAAGTCGCGGGCCAGGCGGCCGCGCTGCTGGCCTCCGAACTCGGCAACAAACTCGGACTTCCCGACATCAGCGTGGAGTCGGATTTCGACTTGTCGAACGAACAGATCGGCACGTCGCTGGTGCTCGGCAAATACCTTTCGCCGCGCCTGTACCTCAGCTATGGAATCTCGCTGACAGAATCGATCAACACGATCAAGATGAGATACACGCTCGACGATCACTGGACCGTCAAGACCGAGGCGGGCAAGGAACGCGCCGCGGATCTCGTCTTCACCATCGAGAAATGAACACACTGCAGCTGCCTTTCGCCGACTCCGTGGCGGCGGACGCGATCCGTCTCGACGACGGCATCACGTGGCTGCGCGGCTTCGCGGACAGCGCGACGTTGATGCCGCTGATCGACGAAATCGCGAGCGCTGCGCCGTTTCGCCACCTCGTGACGCCCGGCGGGCAGACGATGTCGGTCGCGATGACCAACTGCGGGCCTGTCGGCTGGGTCAGCGATCGCAGCGGCTATCGTTACTGTTCGCTCGATCCGCAGACCGGGCTCGCCTGGCCCACGATGCCCGCGGAATTCCTGCGACTCGCTCTCGCGGCGGCGGCGCGCTGCGGTTTTCCGGACTTCGTTCCGGACGCGTGCCTCGTCAATCGTTACGCGGCCGGTGCGCGCCTCACGGCGCACCGCGATGCGGACGAACAGAACTTCGCGCAGCCCATCGTTTCCGTTTCACTGGGACTGCCGGCGAATTTCGCGTTTTATGGCCTCGTGCGCGGCGGCAGGGGACGCGGCGTCGCCCTCACCGACGGCGACGTGCTGGTGTGGGGCGGGCCGGCGCGCCTCGCATATCATGCCGTGCGTCCGATCAAGCCCGGCACTCACCCGATCACCGGACCGTATCGCTACAACCTGACCTTCCGGCACGCGCGCTGACTGCCGGGAGGCTCGGCCTTCCCCCGCGCTACTTCACCGTCTCCAGCCCCGGCGCCGAAAACATGGCCGCGGGCGATATGACCGGTTCTCCGAGCGGCACCGAACTACCGTAACGCTCGCGCATCTTGGCGCGCACCGCGTTGTCGGTGAGGTCGAATTCCCGCAACTTCTGGCGCTCGCCGAGCTCTACGCCGAGCGCACGCGCGTACATCTTCCAGACGAGTTCGGAGCAGTAGATTCGCTCGTCCGACCATTCGAAATACAGGTCATAGGGTTTACCTTCGTAGGCGCTCGCTTCGCGGCGCAGTTTTCCGGCCTGCTCCTTCGTCAATCCACCCGCGAGCCGCTTCAGGACGAAGTGTCCTTCCTGGCCACGCGCGATCCACTTATCGAGCGGCGTGTAACGTACGGTCGCGATGGCTTCGAACACGTAAGGCTTGCCATCCCGGTGGATGATCACGCCCATGTGGCTCCAGGGCGAATGGGTCGCGCGCTGGATCGCGACGCTCTGCGACGAACGGGAGGTCTGAAAAATGATGTCGCCGTCGCGCAGCGTCGGTGCGGCCACCGGGTGAGCCGCAGCACCGAAGAACACGACGATAGCGAGCGCCAGCAGGACGTGAATTCGCACGCGTCCAGCATAGCGCTGAAATATCATGCGCGCCCTGCCCGGCCCGGAGGCGCCATGCACTATCTTCTTTTCTATACATATGTGCCCGACGTACTCGAGCGCCGTCCCCGGTTTCGCGGCGCTCATATCCGACATGCGCGGGCCGCGGTCGAGCGCGGCGAGCTCCTGCTCGCCGGCGCATTCGCCAACCCGGTGGACGGTGCGGCCCTGTTCTTTTCGGCGCCCTCGCCCGCGGTCGTCGAGCAGTTCGCGACGGAAGACCCATACGTGACGGGCGGCCTGGTCACGAAGTGGGTGGTGCGCGAATGGACGACCGTGGTGGGTTCGGGCGCCGCCCATGCATTGCCGCCCGACCTCTGATCCCTTTCCGTCCCGGACGGGGAGCACCTCCCGGAACGGCAATATTTTCATTGACGGCTAATGCATTTTTATGCACCATGCGCGCTCTTTATTCACGGGGCGGACCCCATGCTCACCGACCACCACCGCGAGGCGCGCCGCAGCGCCATCGTCCGGCTGCTGCGCCATTCACCGGTGCGCCGCCAGCACGAGCTCGTGAAGCTGCTGAAGCGCGAAGGCCATGCCGTCACACAATCGTCGGTCAGCCGGGATCTGCGCGAACTGGGCGTGCTCAAGGCCAGCGATGGCTACGTGCTGCCCGATAGCGCCGAAATTTCCGCGAGAACGCAGGACAATTTCAGTACCATCGCGCACTTCGTGCTCGAGGTGCGGACCGCAGGACCGTCGATCACCGTGGTCAAGACCACGATCGGATCCGCCGGCTCCGTGGCCGCGGCCATCGACAAGGCCGGCTGGGAAGAAGTTGCCGGCACCGTGTCCGGCGACGACACGATTTTCATCGCGACCGCCGATGCACGCGCCCAGGCCCGGGTGCTCGAGCATCTGCGTAATAGTTTCGGAGTCTGAATAAAAATGAATGCCGAGCAGAAGCCCATCGTCCTCGCCTATTCCGGCGGCCTCGACACCTCATTCCTGGTGCCCTGGCTCAAGGACAACTACGGCCGGCCGATCATCACGGTCACCGTGGACACCGGCGGCATCGACGCCGCAGGCGCGAAGACGCTGCGCGAGCGCGCGCTTGCCCTCGGCGCGATCGAACATCACCAGATCGACGCGCGCGCCGATTACTTCGAGCAGGTACTGCGCTTCCTCGTGATGGGCAACGTGCGCCGCGGCCAGCTCTACCCGTTGTGCGTGGGCGCTGAGCGCGTCATGCAGGCGCAGCAGATCGCTCTGATGGCGCGCAAGCTCGGCACGAATTCGATCGCGCACGGCTGCACGGCGGCCGGCAACGACCAGGTGCGTTTCGAAGTCGCGATGCGCACGCTTGCACCGGAGCTCGAGGTCATCGCACCCGTGCGAGACAAGGCGTTCAAGCGCCAGGAAGAACTCGACTATCTACAGAGCCGCAAGCTTCCGGTCCCGCCCTTTGGGGCGGCCTACTCGATCAACCGCGGCCTGTGGGGCGTGACGATCGGTGGCAAGGAGACTCTGACCTCCGAGGGCAGCATCCCGGATCACGCCTGGGTGCTCTCGAAGGATGCGTTCACGAACCCGAAGGCGCCCGCGAAGCACACCATCCATTTCGAGAAGGGACGGCCGGTCGGCATCGACGGTAAGACGATGTCGGCGGTCGACGTCGTCGAGCAACTCGAAGCGCTCGGCGCGCCGTACGGCATCGGCCGCGGCATCCACCTGGGCGATACCATCATCGGCACGAAGGGCCGCGTCGCGTTCGAGGCGCCGGCCGCCGAAACGCTGCTCACCGCGCATCGCGAGCTCGAGAAGCTCGTGCTCACGCCGCGCCAGCAGCGCATCAAGGAATCGCTCGCGGGTCCCTACGGCGACTGGGTGCACGAAGGCCAGCTGCTCGACCCCGTGTGCCGCGACATCGAGGCGTTGTTCATCTCCTCGCAGGAACGCGTCACGGGCAAGGTCCACGTCTTGTTCCGGCCGGGCAGTCTGTTCATCGAGGGCGTGGAGTCGCCGCATTCGCTGATGGCGGCCTCCAAGGGCGTCTACGGTGAATCACATGGCGAATGGACCCCGCAGGACGCGCTGGGTTTTTCGAAGATCGTTTCGCTCACGGGCATGTTCCATGCCCGCGCGGGAGGCAAGTGAGATGCGCACCGTAGTCGTAGACAAGATTGCGTCGGTCACGCAGGCCTGTGGCCTCGGCAACGAGGTGCGCGTCGCGACGGACAACATTCCGGCCGAGGAAGGCGTGGTCGTGGTCGTCGAGGTCCTGACGAACAAGTCCACCTACAACACGCTCGAGCTCACGAGCGGCCGCATGGCGAAGGTCGTCAAGGGCGACATCGTCGCGGGCGCGCTGGGACATCGCAAGGCGCTGTTCGGCTATTCGGGTCACGTGCCCGAGAGCGTGAAGCCCGGCGACATCCTGCAGATGCTCAACATCGGCGGCGTGCTCGGCGTGTGCGATTCGGTCAATCCCGACAAGGGCAAGCCGTTCGATTGCCGCGTCATCGGCGGCGTGCTCGACTTCCCGTATCTCGGCGAGCGCATCGGCGTGCCCGCGCGCGTGGGTTATCGCAGGCTCGATCCGGATGCCACGCTCGACACGCACGGCGTCCCCGTGGTCGCGCTCGCCGGCACCTGCATGGAAGCCGGCAAGACGGCGGCCGCGGCCGCGATCATCGCGCGAATGCGCCATCGCGGACTCACGGTGGACGCATTCAAGGCGACGGGCGTTTCCCTGCGCCGCGACATCCTCACGTTCGAGGACGCCGGCGCGCGCAACACGCTCATCTTCACCGACTTCGGCGTGGTTACGACCACCCGCAAGGTCGGGCCCGCCATCACGCGCACCATTCTCACGGAGCTGTCGGAGAAGAAACCCGACGTCATCGTGTTCGAGCTCGGCGACGGCTTGATGGGCACGTACGGCGTCGACGCGATCCTCGAGCAGGAAGACCTGCGCAAGGCGATGACCGGCGTCGTGTTGTCCGCGAACGATCCCGTTGCGGCCTACGGCGGCGTCGACATCCTGCGAAAGCGTTACGGCATCGAGCCCATCGCGGTGACGGGTCCTTCCACCGATAACGCCGTGGGCGTGCAGATCATCCAGGAGCAGCTCAAGGTCCCGGCGTTCAACGCGCTGGCGGCCGGCGCGGCGCTGGGCGACTCGATCATCGAATCGGTTGGCCTCAAGCAGGCGCGCGCGCTCGATCGCGTCGCGAACGAATAACAGATGACTACCAAGATCCCCGCCATCGTGCTCGGCGGCACCGGTTATGTGTCCGGCGAATTGCTGCGCCTGATTTCAGGTCACCCCCACTTCACGCTCGCCGGCGTGATGTCGGACAGCTCGCCCGGAGAATCCGCGGGCAAGTCGTTTCCGCATCTCGCCGCGGTGCTCGGTGACACGAAGTTCAAGTCGCAGGCAGAGATTGCCGCGATCCTCTCGAAAGAGCCCACGTCTGCGGTGTTCTGTGCCGCGCCGCACGGCGCGGCCGCCGCGCTCATCGACTCTCTGCTCAAGGCGGCGGAGTCCGCGGGCACGAAGCCGCGTTTCGTCGACATCTCGGCGGACTTCCGCTACGCCACGGCCGCCGCGTACGAGGCGGTGTACAAACATCCGCACGGCGCGCCCGCGCGCATCGCGCAATTCACCTGCGCCGTGCCGGAGCATCTGAAGTCCGCGCCGACCCCGCACGTCGCTCACCCGGGATGTTTCTCGACCGCGATTTTGCTCGCGAGCGTGCCGTTGCTGGCATCGGGCTGGGTGGATCCGACCCTGTTCGTGAGCGGCGTCACCGGCAGCACGGGATCGGGCCGCAAACCGGTCGAAGGCACACACCATCCGACGCGCCACAGCGACCTGTACTCATACGGCGCGCTGGGTCATCGCCACACACCGGAAATCGCGGCTCTCGCGAAGGCAGTCACCGGCATCGACGCCGAATATTCGTTCGTGCCGCACTCCGGCCCCTTCGCACGCGGCATTCACGCCACGGTGCAGGCGCGCTTGAAGTCGGCGAAGGACGCCGCCGCAGTCGTCGGGATGCTGCGCGATTTCTATGCGAACGCGCCGTTCGTGCGCGTGCTCGACTCCGCCCCGCGCGTGAAGGACATCGTCGCAAGCAATTACGCGCACCTGTCAGCCGCGTCGAACGGACGCACGGTCGCGGTGATGAGCGTGGTCGACAACCTCAACAAGGGCGCCGCGGGTGGAGCCGTGCAGTGGATGAATCGCCTGCACGGCCTGCCTGAAACCGCAGGACTCACCGCGCCCGCAGCCGGTTGGACGTAAGAAACCGGCCTACAGGGCGGACAACAAACATGAACGCAGAACTCAAACAAAGCACCTCACCGGCCGACGGACTCGCGCCGGTCTACGCGCAATACCCGATCGAAGTGGTCGGCGCCGACGGCGTCTGGCTGCACACGCGCGACGGCCGCAAGGTGCTGGATCTGTACGGCGGCCACGCAGTGGCGTCGCTGGGTTACGGCCACAAGGGCTGGACCCAGGCGCTGACCGACCAGGCCGCGCGCATGAATTTCCAGACGAACGCGGTGCCGATGGAAGTCCGCGCGCGTGCCGCGCAGAAGCTGTTGAAGTTCTCGCAACTGCCGTTCGACAGCGTGTTCTGGATCAACTCCGGCGCGGAAGCGAACGAGAATGCGTTCAAGATGGCGTTCAAGCTGCGGCCCGGGCGCACGCATGTCGCGGCCGTCGAGCAAAGTTTTCATGGCCGCACGGCCGGCTGCGCCTCGGTGACGTGGGGCGCGCCGCAGAAATGGTATTTCCTGCCGCGCGCGCCGTTCGACGTCTCGTGGATCAAGCGTCGCGACGTCGCCGATATTCCGAACCACGTCACGGAGAACACCGCGGCCGTGATCGTCGAGCCCGTGCAGGGCGTCGGCGGCGCGTTCGACATGGGCCAGGAATTCCTGGCGGCGCTGCGCAAGCGTTGCGACGAAACCGGCGCGCTGCTGATCTTCGACGAGGTGCAGTGCGGCGTGGGCCGCTCGGGCACGCCGTTCGCGGCTAACTATTACGGCGTGATGCCGGACATGATCACGACGGCCAAGGCGTTAGGCAACGGCTTTCCGGTTTCGGCGCTCTTGTTGACGCCGCCGATCACCGCGGCGCTCAAGCTCGAGAATCTCGGTACGACTTTCGGCGGCGGGCCGATGGCCTGCGCCGTGGCGGAGGCCACGATCGACGCGATCGAGAAAGAAGATCTGCTCGCGAACGTGCGCCGCGTTTCCGAGTACCTCCGCGCCACCTGCAAGGTCGGCCCCGTCGTGGACTTCCAGGGACTGGGATTCCTGCACGGACTGCGGCTCGACCGGCCGGCGAAGGACGTGCAGAAGGCGCTGCTTGCGAAAGACATCCTGGCCGGCACGGCGGGTGACCCCGCGATCCTGCGGTTGCTGCCGGCCTTCATCCTCAAGGAAGAGCACATCGACCGGCTGCGCGCTGCGCTGATGAGCCTATGAAGAACTTCTTCGACCTCGCGGATCTGTCGCGTGAGCAGGTCGTCGAGCTGCTCGCCCTCGCGGAGCGGCTGCAGACGAATCCCGAGCCACGCGCGCTCGCCGGGAAAATTCTCGGCCTCCTGTTTTTCAACCCGAGCCTCCGCACGCTGGCTTCGTTCCAGGCGGCGATGGCGCGGTTGGGCGGAGACTCCTTCGTGATCTCCGCCGGGCACGGCACCTGGCAGCTCGAGACACGTCGCGGCGCCGTCATGAATGGCGCTGCAGCGGAACATATGCGGGAAGGGGTGCCCGTATTGTCACATTACTGTGACGCTCTCGGCATTCGCGCCTTCGCGAGCGGCACGGACCTGGAGACGGACCTGGCGGAAACCGCGTTCAAGGAAATGGCCGGTCTCGTCAGCAAACCGGTCATCAACATGGAGTCGGCGGCGAACCATCCCTGCCAGGCGCTGGCCGACTGGAAGACGATGGACGATCTCACCGTGCCGCGCCGCGCGAAGTTCGTGTTGTCGTGGGTCAATCACCCGCGCGCGTTGCCGCTGGCGGTTCCCGCCGCGACCGTGCACATGGCCGCGATGCGCGGCATGGATGTCGTGGTGCTGCGTCCCGAAGGTTTCGCCCTGCCCGCGCCGGTCATGCAGAAGGCTGCCGCCGCTGCCGCCGCGTCCGGCGGCAGTGTGCGCGAGACGGACGATCGCGACGACGCGCTCAACGGCGCGCACGTCGTGTACGCGAAGGAGTGGGGCTCGACGACGCATTACGGGAACGCCGAGGCCGACGCACGGCTGCGCGCGAACCTCGTCGACTGGTGTGTGCGCGACACCTGGTTCACGCGCGCTGCTGTCGACTGCAAACTCATGCACTGCCTGCCGGTGCGGCGTAACGTCGCCGTCGCCGACGAAGTGCTCGATGGCCGCCGCAGTGTCGTGCAGCGGGAAGCCTTCAACCGGATGGTGGTGCAGACCGCGGTGCTGCATCGTCTGCTCGCAACACCGCAACACTAACCAACTACCCGCAACGGTACCCGACAATGATCATGCATCGTCCCGATCCCTCAAACGCCATCCGCAGCCTGCGCAGCGCAGCGCCGTACATCCGCATGTACAAGGGCAAGACCTTCGTCGTGAAGGCCGGCGGCGGCGTGTTCTCCGATGCCGCCGCGGTGCGCGGCCTCATCGAGCAGATCGCGATCCTCCACTACTTCGGCGTTCGGGTCGTGTTCGTGCACGGCGGCGGACCGCAGCTCACGGAGATCACCGAGGCGTTGGGCGTGCCCACGCACATGGTCCAGGGTCGCCGCGTCACCGACCAGAAATCCATCGACGCGACTTCGATGGTGCTCAACGGGCTGATCAACACGAAGCTCCTGGCGCTGTGCCGCGAGATGAACCTCGACGCCGTCGGCGTGAGCGGCGTGGATGCCGGGCTGGTGCGCGCGCACAAGCGCGGGCCCGTCAGGATCGACAGCGGCGAGACCGTGGATTACGGCTTCGTGGGCGACATCGACGTGATCGATCCGAGCGTGCTCAACAAGCTGCTGGACAACGGCCTCATGCCGATCGTCAGCCCGCTGTCGGCGGATGAAAACGGCACGTTGCTCAACATCAACGGCGACACCGTGGCGGCGGCGATCGGCGCGGCGCTCGACGCCGAGAAACTGATGTTGTGCACCGGGGCTCCGGGCATCCTCGCCGACGTGAACGATCCGACGTCCATCATCTCGTACACCGATCTCGCGGGCCTCAAGAAGCTGCGCGACGAGAAGAAGATCGTCGACGGCATGTTGCCGAAGGCGAAGGCGATCGAGGACGCGATCCGTGGCGGCGTGCGCCGCGTGCACGTGATGTCGTACAAGTCGCCCGAAGGCATCCTCGCGGAAGTGTTCACGAACGAAGGCGCGGGCACGCTCATCGTCGCCGACATCAACGCATTGACGCCCGCCGAACAGCAGAGCGGCAAGTAAGGGGCGAACATGAGCCGTCTGTGGGACAAAGGCATCGAGCTCGACCAGCGCGTGCTTGCCTACACGGCGGGTGAGGACTACTCGCTCGACGAGCGGCTCGTGGCCTACGACGTGCGCGCGTCGATCGCGCATGCCGAAGGATTGAACGCGGCCAGACTGCTGAGCGATACCGACCTCGCCGCGATTCGCGACGGGCTCGCGGCGATCGGCGCCGAACATGCCGCCGGCAAGTGGCGCATCGAACTCGCCGACGAGGACGGGCAGACGGCGCTCGAGAAGCGGCTGACCGCGCGCATCGGCCCCGCGGGCGGGCGCGTGCATCTCGGCCGCTCGCGGAACGACCAGGTCCTCGCCGCGCTGCGGCTCTATCTACTCGACGCGGGCAGGGACCTCGCCGATGCGGCCGAGTCCTGCGCCGCGGCGCTGGACCGGCTGGTCGCGCGCGAAGGCGCGACGCCGCTGCCCGGTTACACCCACATGCAGCAGGCGATGCCGAGCTCCGTGGGATTGTGGGCCGACGGCTTCGCCTCCGAGCTGCGCGACGACGCGGCGGGATTTCTGTCCTGCGCGCGCCGCGCCGGCCGCAGCCCGCTCGGTTCCGCCGCGGGTTACGGCACGCCCGGACTGCCGCTCGACCGGCAGCTCGTTGCGAAAAAACTAGGATTCACGAGCGTGCAGGAGCCGGTGACCGCCGTGCAGCTCTCGCGCGGCAAGGCCGAGGCCGAACTGCTGTTCGCGTGCACGCTGCTCATGCAGGATCTCGGGCGCATTGCGGCCGATCTGCTGCTCTTTTATACGCAGGAATTCGCGTTCGTCGAGTTGCCCGCCTCGTTCACGACGGGCTCGTCGATCATGCCGCAGAAGCGCAACCCGGACGTATTCGAACTCGTGCGTGGCCGCACGGCCGTCGCGCAATCCTGTCTCGCCGAAGTGCTGGGAATTTTCGCGAAGTTGCCGTCGGGTTATCAGCGCGACCTGCAACTCATCAAGCCTCCGCTGTTTCGCGGCATCGATCTCGCGCTCGGCACCGCGGCCATCATGTCCGTAGGAATCGACGGCGTGCGTTTCCGCGCGGACCGGATCAAACTCGACCCCGCGATTCACGCCGCGGAAGAAGCCAATGAGCTGGTGGTGCGCGAGGGGATTCCCTTCCGCGAAGCGTACCGCCGCGTCGGCGAGAAATATCGCAAGTAAAGCGGGGCAAACCGGGCTCCGCAGGGCGCGAGGCGCAACTGAGGAGCTCTGAATGGCCATCTGGTTCGGCACACCGACGATCGACGATGCTCGCGCGAGCCAGGCAGGCCTGCTCGCACCGCACATCGGCATCGAGTTCACCGAGTTCGGCGAGGATTTCCTGCGCGGCACGATGCCGGTCGAGGCGCGTACCCGTCAGCCCATGGGATTCCTGCACGGCGGTGCATCGCTGGTACTGGCCGAAACACTCGGCAGTGTGGCCGCGAATTTCGTCGTCGACCGCTCGAGGTTCCGCTGCCTGGGGCAGGAGATCAACGCAAATCATCTGCGGCCCGTCGCAGAAGGCCTCGTGACGGGCACGGCGCGGCCGTATCACATCGGGGCGCGCAGCCAGGTGTGGGGTATCGAGATCCGCGATCCAGGCGAACGGCTGGTCTGCGTGTCGCGACTGACGATGGCGGTGGTCGAATGGCGCTCGAAATCGGCCGACAAGGATTCATGGAAATGAGACGAAGCATCGAATCGAGTATCGGAGCGGCATGCCTCCTGGCATTCGCACTGGCCGGCTGCGGCCAGAAGGGCCCGCTCTATCTACCCGAGGAAGCGCGCGATATCGTGACGCGGCCTGCTCCGCCCTCGAGCCCGAGCGCGCCAAGTTCGCCGGAAACGGTCGATTCGCCGGACACCCCGGCGTCACCCGCGCCGGAAGTGAGCAAACCCGAAGGATCGCCGCCGGACGCGAAGGACGACGACGAGAACGCCGAAGGCGAACCGCGGCGGTGATGGCATGAATTCGCGTCCCGACCTCGTCCTCGTCGACGGCTCTTCATACCTGTACCGCGCATTTCACGCGCTTCCGCCCTTCACCAACTCGCGCGGCGAACCGACCGGCGCGGTTTTCGGCGTGCTCAACATGCTGTCGAAGTTCCTCAAGGACTACGACCCGCAGCGCATCGCGGTCGTATTCGACGCATCGGGAAAGACGTTCCGTGACGAACTGTTCGCCGAATACAAGGCGCATCGCCCACCGATGCCCGACGACCTGCGATCGCAGATCGAGCCGCTGCTGGAAGCCGTGAAGGGAATGGGCCTGCCGATCCTGCGCGAATCCGGAGTGGAAGCGGACGACGTCATCGGCACCCTCGCCTGCGTCGCCGCGAAGGAAAATCTCAGCGTGCTCATATCCACCGGCGACAAGGACATGGCCCAGCTCGTGTCGCCGCACATCACGCTCATCAACACGATGTCCAACACGGTGCTCGATCGCGCGGGCGTGAAGGCGAAGTTCGACGTGTTTCCCGAGCAGATCATCGACTACCTCGCGCTGGTCGGCGACAGCTCGGACAACATCCCCGGCATCGACAAGGTCGGCCCGAAGACGGCCGCCAAGTGGCTGGGTCAGTACCAGACGCTCGATGCCCTGGTGGCCGACGCCGCGAACATCAGCGGAAAGGTCGGCGAAAATCTGCGCGCGGGCCTAGCCACGCTCGAGCTCTCGCGGAAGCTCGCGAAGATCCGCACGGATCTCACGCTGCCGCTCTCACTCGAGGATCTCAAACGTCGGGAACCCGACACCGGGGCGCTGCGCGCGCTCTACACGAAGCTCGAGCTGCGCTCATTGCTCAAGCAGCTCGATGGCGGCGCAGCCGCGCCGGCCACCGCGCCGGATGCGCCCGCCGCGACCGACAAGCCGGCGCTCGAAGGCGCGCCGGCCGCGCCCGGCATCAGTTCCGGCGCGCAGATCATCGCCGCCGCGCCCCGCATCTACGAAACGATCACGACCGAAGCGCAGCTCGACGACTGGATCGGGCTCCTCTCGGCCGCGGAGTTGTTCGCGTTCGACACCGAGACCACGAGCCTCGAATACACGAAAGCGGAGATCGTGGGCGTGTCCTTCGCGGTAGCGCCCGGCAAGGCGGCCTATCTACCGTTGCGGCACGACTACGCGGGGGCGCCGGACCAGCTCGACCGAGACGCCAGCCTCGCGAAGCTCAAGCCGCTGCTCGAAGCCGCGGACCGCCCCAAGGTCGGGCATCACCTCAAGTACGACGCGCACGTGCTCGCGAATCACGGCATCACGCTCAGGGGCATGCGTTTCGACTCGATGCTCGAGTCGTACGTCTGGAACAGCGTCCTGCGACACGACATGGACTCGGCCGCCGAGCGGTATCTCGGGATACGCACGATTCACTACGAGGACGTTGCCGGCAAGGGAGCCAAGCAGATTCCATTCAACCAGGTGCCCGTGGACAAGGCGGCGGAATACTCCGCCGAAGATGCCGACGTGACGCTGCGCCTGCACGAAGTGCTGTGGCCGCAGATCTCGACTCAACCCGTACTGAAGAAACTCTACGAGGATGTCGAGCAACCGCTCGTGCCGGTACTCACGCGCATGGAGGAACGAGGCGTGCTGCTCGACCGCCAGATGTTGCGGACCCAGAGCAGCGAACTCGCTAAACGCCTGATGGAGGTGCTCGCCGAAGCACACAAGGAGGCCGGCGCGCCGTTCAACCTCGATTCGCCGAAGCAGCTTTGCAACATCCTGTTCGAGAAGATGCAGTTGCCGGTCGTGCGCAAGACGCCCACCGGCCAGCCCTCGACGGCCGAAGACGTACTGGAGGAGCTCGCCGAGAGTTACCGGCTGCCGAAACTCATCCTCGAGCACCGCAGCCTCTCGAAACTCAAGTCGACCTACACCGACAAACTACCCGAGCAGATAAACCCGCGGACGGGCCGCGTACATACCAGTTACCACCAGGCCGTGGCGGCGACCGGTCGCCTGTCGTCGCAGGATCCGAACCTGCAGAACATTCCGATCCGCACGCCGGAAGGACGACGGATCCGACAGGCGTTCATCGCGCCGCCCGGGCACGTGCTGTTGGCGGCCGACTATTCGCAGATCGAGTTGCGGATCATGGCGCACCTGTCCGGCGACGAAGGATTGCTGAGCGCCTTCGCGAGCGACAGGGACATCCACCAGGCGACGGCTTCCGAGGTTTTCGGCGTGCCGCTCGACTCCGTCAGTGCGGACCAGCGCCGTTCGGCGAAGGCGATCAACTTCGGACTCATCTATGGCATGAGTTCGTTCGGTCTCGCGAAGCAGCTTGCGATCCCGCGCGGCGCGGCGCAGGAATACATCGATCTGTATTTCGCGCGCTATCCGGGAGTGAAACGGTACATGGAGGAGACGCGCGCACAGGCCAAGTCGCAGGGCTACGTCGAAACCGTCTTCGGCCGGCGGCTCTATCTACCCGACATCAACGCGCGCAACAAGCAGTTCCAGCAGGCAGCTGAACGCGCCGCGATCAACGCACCCATGCAGGGTACGGCCGCGGACGTCATCAAGCGCGCGATGATCGCGGTGGATGCGTGGTGCGAGGAGCGCCCGCGCGGCGCGCGACTCATCATGCAGGTGCACGACGAACTGGTACTCGAGGTCGAGAGCGCGCGTCTCGAGGAAGTGACCGCCGCGGTGCGCGAACACATGATGGCCGCGGCCAACCTGCGCGTTCCGTTGAAAGTCGACGCGGGCCACGGAGTGAACTGGGACGAAGCTCACTAGTTTGTGCCTAACAGGGTGCCGGCCCGCGGACTCGTCGGCACTTCGCGACAGTCCGTGAATTCCAGCGTGGAGCACGTCACAATTCGACGGGCCATTCAGGAATTGTTAAGGGTCTACCGCCTCTAATCAGGCTTCCCAACTCGTGAGGTCTCGCACCATGAACATGAAGTTCGCCGCGCTCGCCGTGCTCGGCACGTTTTCCCTCATCGCCGCGGCCCCGCAGGCGCAGGCCGCGGACAACGGCTTTTACCTCGGCGCCGGCATTACCCAGACTGATTTCAAGGTCACGGTCGACGGCATCAACGACTCGGAAAAATTCGACGACAACTCATTCAAGCTGATCGCCGGATTCCGTCCCCTCGACTGGCTCGCGTTCGAAGCCAACTACATCGATCTGGGCGATGCGGTCTTCGATGACGGCAGTGGCGTGTCGATCGAGTCGACCGCGTTGACCGCATCCGCGCTCTTTCTCGCTGAAGTCGGAATCGTCGATTTCTACGCGCGCGCGGGCGTTGTGCGATGGGACTCGAAGTTCCGCCTCAGCGGCGCGGGCAACGTCTCGGAAGATGGCTACGAGCCGACTTTCGGCGCAGGTGTGGGAGTCCACTTCGGAAGCATTGGATTGCGCCTCGAATACGAACGGTTCGAAACCGAGGCGTTCGACGACGAAGTGAACAACGACATCGACACGATTTCGCTCGGATTCACGTACACGTTCCTGTAGCGCCAGCGCTACAGGTCGCACCGCAACCACATGATTTTCCGGCAGGATTTTTTCAGAAACCTCGGAACCTTTCCGTGGGGTCGCGGGTCTGAACTGTTGAGCGCGTAAAACCGCTCCCCGCTTCCCTCCCTGAGCGGGTAGCCCGGTTCACGAGACCTGTGCCGGGTTAGTCTGGCCCCGGTGGTTATGCCACCGGGGCTTTCTTTTTTGGGGGCTGGCGCCCCACTTCTCACGGGGCCGAAGCGGCCCCGTCCATTAATTATTAAGAAGTTCTACCAGGCGTTTCTGGGCGGTCTGGACGCCCAGTTTGTCGGGGGCAGAGAAAACCTGGGCGGTCATCCCGGGCAGCAACAACTGCTCCGTTTCCTTGAGGGCGGCGGAACGTTCCCGCTGATTGAGCTTGTCCGCTTTGGTCAAAAGCACATGTACCTGCCAATTCGCGGCTGAGGCCCAGTGGACCAGCTGAACATCCTCGTCTTTCAAGCCGCGGCGGATATCCACGATCAGGAATAGTCCCGCGAGGCATGCGCGGCGCGGCAGGGTTTCTATGAGCCGGGTCCACTGGGCGCGTTCCGCGGGGGATGCCCGCGCGAATCCGTAGCCGGGAAGATCGATGATGCGTCGGCCTTCGCCGACTTCGAAGAAATTGAGTAGTTTGGTCCGGCCCGGGGTCTTGCTGGTGCGCGCGAGCCCATTGCGCACGAGGATCGTGTTGATGGCGCTCGACTTGCCCGCGTTGGACCGTCCCGCGAACGCCACTTCGCGACCCTCATCGGGCGGGAACTGCCGGGCGTCGGCCACGGAAAGCAGGAAGCGCACGTTCGGAAACTGGCTCATTTCAAGGCTCGCGCTCCCCTAAAGCCGGCTAGTGTACAATTCGCCGCCTTCCTCGGAGCCCCGCAAGATCATGATTGAGAGAAGATTTTCCGTGCCCTTTGGCGCCGCGCTCGTCTGCACCCTGCTCGGTTTGGCCATTCCCGCAAGTGCAGCAGATGCTCCCATGGGTGATGCCGCGGCCGGAGAGGCCAAGGCCGCAGTGTGCACCGCGTGCCATGGTGTAAATGGCAACAGCGTGAACCCGGAGTGGCCCAGCCTGGCCGGGCAGAACGCCGCGTACATCCGCGAGCAGCTCGATATGTTCAAGTCGCGCCAGCGCATCAACGAGATCATGTACCCGGTCATCGCGAACCTGACGGAACAGGACTTCGCGGATCTGGCGGAGTACTTCTCCAAGCAGACCCCGACCGGGCTCGAAGCGGATCCGTCGTACTGGAAGGCCGGCGAGGCGCTCTACAAGTCCGGCGACCCCGCCCGGAACATTCCGGCCTGCACCGCGTGCCACGGCCCGGCCGGCAAGGGCAATCCCGCATCCGGATACCCCGCGCTGCGCGCGCAACATTCCGTGTACACGGTGAAACAGCTGCAGGATTACCACTCGCAGAACCGCTATCGCGATGGCGCCGATCCGGCGAAGGTTCACGCGACGCGCAACAGCGCGATGATGACCACGATCGCCGAGCGGCTCTCGCCCGAAGACATCCGCAACCTGGCGTCGTACCTGCAGGGGCTGCGCTGAAGCAGCATCCCGCGAGGATCCGCTAATGACTCGCGCCTTACGTCTGCTCGCACTGGGACTGATAGCTTCGGTCGCCGCGTCCGCTGACAACCCGGGGGCGGCGTCCGTCGGCAAGTGGCGCGCCGGGACGAACTACAACGTGGTCCCGTCACCGCAGCCGGCGTCGGCGCGCGGACGCGTCGACGTGAACGAGGTGTTCTGGTACGGCTGCGGCCATTGCTACGCGCTCGATCCGACTCTCGAGAACTGGCGCGAGACGAAGGCGGGGTACATCGATTTTCGCCGTACGCCGGTGATGTGGGGGCCGCCGCACCGCCAGCACGCGAAACTCTTCTACACGCTGCAGGCGCTCGACCGTTCGGACCTGCACGCGAAGGTGTTCGACGCGATTCACCGCGAAGGGAAGATGCTCGCGACCAATAGCAACGACGACGACGCGGCGCGCGCCATGCACCTGGCATTCCTCAAGAACCACGGTGTATCGGAGAAGGATTTCAACGCCGCGTACGATTCGGAGGCCGTGGCCAAGAACCTCGAGCGTGCCCAGGAAGTCACGCAACGATTCAGCGTCGGGAGCGTGCCGATGCTGATCGTCAACGGCAAATACACTACGACGGTCACGATGGCCGGTGGCTCGCCGGGCACCCTCCTCTCCTTGGTCGACGATCTCGCGGCGAGCGAGCGCGCGCGCTGAGCGCGGCCACGCAAGGGCATGCAGCACGCGGCGCGTAAATGCTGAGCGCCTTCATCCCACAGCCCCAGGGGCTCGCGCGCTTCGAGTTGCGCGCCGGTTCCGCGATTCCGCCCGATGCCATCTGGCTCGATCTGCTCGAGCCGACGCCGTCCGAAGAGCGGCAGGTTGAAAGCTTCCTGGCCATCGAAGTTCCGACCCGCGATGAAATGCGCGAGATCGAGTCCTCGAATCGGCTCTACGAGGAGAACGGCGCGCTCTACATGACCGCGACCGTGATCACGAAGCTCGATTCCGATCTGCCGGAGAGCACGCAAATCACGTTCATCCTCTCGAGCGCCAAGCTCGTGACGAATCGCTATGTGGACCCGCTGCCGTTCCGCCGTTTCATCGCGTACGCGGAACGGCATCCGAACTCGTGCAATTCGCCCCCCGCGCTGCTCGCGGGGCTCGTGGAGGCAATCGTCAACCGGGTGGCCGACGTCATCGAACGCGCGGCTACCGATCTGGACGCCGCTTCCGCCGAAGTCTTCAGCGCCTCGCGGCGCAGGCGCGGCGCCATGCGCGACTTCCGCAACATTCTCGAGCGCCTCGGCCAGAACGGCGATCTCATTTCCAAGGCCCGCGAGAGTCTCGTGAGCCTCGGCCGCATGCTGACCTTCCTGCAGCAGAGCACGACGGTGCCGATGTCACAGGAGGTTCGGGGCAGGTTTCGCACCGTCGCCCGCGACGTCATGGCGATGAGCGACCACGCGTCGTTCCTCGGTACGAAAGTGGCGTTCATTCTCGATGCCACGCTGGGCCTCATTAACATCGACCAGAACAACATCCTCAAGATCTTCTCGGTCGTGACCGTATTCCTGCTGCCCCCATCGGTCATCGGGGCCGTTTACGGCATGAATTTCGACCAGATCCCCTGGCTGCACGAACGCTGGGGCTTCTGGGCCGCGCTGGGACTGATGCTGGTCTCCGCGATCGGCCCATTCCTCTACTTCAAGCGGAAACGGTGGCTCTGACCGGCTAGAATCCGCAGTCCCGCGCCCGTAGCTCAGCTGGATAGAGTGACGGTTTCCGAAACCGTAGGTCACAGGTTCGAATCCTGTCGGGCGCGCCAGTTTTCACATAGATATACTTCGCGCCCATGAGTAAGCAGGACTCCCATTTCTTCAATAATTTCAGCCTCGTGCTGGGCATTTTGTTTGCCGTGACCATCGGCCTTTTCGTGCTCGCGCGCCACGTCGGCGCCGAACACCAGGTCAAGCAGGTGACGCGCGACCCGCGTTTCCTGGCCAGTGTCGAGGACCGGCTGCAGCCCGTCGCACGCGTGGCGATCGCCGGCCAGGACAACTCGGCGCTGAAGATCGAGAGTGCGGGACCTGCCGCTCCGGCCCGGGCTCTGCCCGCGGATGGCACCGCTGCTTACGCCGAAGGCTGCGCTACCTGCCACGGTACGGGCCTCGCGGGTGCGCCGAAGGCTGGCGACAAGGGTGCGTGGGGACCTCGGGTCGCCCAAGGCAAGGACACTCTCTACAAGCACGCGCTGGAAGGCTTCAACGGCAAGACCGGCGTGATGCCCGCGAAGGGGGGTCAGACGGCGTGGCCGGATGATCTCGTCCGCCAGGCTGTCGACCACATGGTCGAGCTCGCCCAGTAAGCATTCACTCGATCGCGCGCCGCAGCTGCATGGCTTCGGCGAGATGAACGGGCCCGATCGGGCCCGTTTCGTTTTCCAGGTCCGCGATCGTGCGCGCGACGCGCAGCACGCGATGGATCCCCCGCGCCGACATCCCGAGTTTGGCGCGCGCCTGCCCGAGCAATCTTTTTCCGAGCCGATCCAGCCTGCACAACTTCTGCGCGTCGCGGCCGACGAGCGCGGCATTGAGCACACCCGAACGCGCGATCTGCAGCTCATGCGCGGCGCGAATTCGCTCCGCCACGCGAGCCGAAGACCATTGGCCGTGAGCGGGCGTCGTGTCCTCGAGCAATTCCTCGCTCGACAGCGCGGGTACTTCGACTCGCAGATCGATTCGATCGAGCAGCGGTCCCGAGACGCGCGAGCGATAACGCGCGACGACGCCGGGTGGACAGCGGCACCGACCGGAGTTGTCGCCGAGGTATCCGCACGGGCATGGGTTCATCGCGGCCACGAGCTGGAATCGCGCGGGATATTCCACGCGCAACGCGGCGCGCGCGATCGACACGTGGCCGGATTCGAGCGGCTCGCGCAACGACTCGAGCACCGCGCGATTGAATTCCGGCAGCTCGTCCAGGAACAACACTCCGCGATGCGCCAGGCTCACTTCTCCGGGAAGCGCGCGCGGTCCGCCGCCGATGATGGCGCTCGCGGATGCGCTGTGATGCGGCGCGCGGAACGGGCGCTTTCCGAATTCGTGCACGTCGAATCCGCGCCCCGTCACCGAAGCGATCGCGGCCACGTCGAGCGCCTCGTCGGGACGCAGCGGAGGCAACAGTCCCGGCAGGCGTTGCGCGAGCATGCTCTTTCCGGTGCCTGGTGGACCGATGAGCAGCAAACTGTGTCCGCCGGCCGCCGCGATCAGCAGCGCGCGCTTTGCGGAAGCCTGCCCCCTGACGTCCGCGAGATCCGGAATGCTCGCGACGGCTGCCATCATTCCGTCGCTCGACGACGGCGTTTGTTCATCAACGCGGCTCGCATCGCAGGCGGCTAACAAGGTTCTTGCTCCATGCGCGGCCACGGGTTCGGCGAGTTTCGCCTCGGCGAGATTCGCCGCGGGCACGACGACACGACGCGACTCCCGCCGCGCATGCGCGGCGGCGAGCAGCACGCCCTTGACCGGCTTGAGTTCGCCCGCGAGGCCCAACTCCCCGTAGAACTCGGTTTCCTCGAGCGTGATTTCGTCGAGGCGTATCTGCGAGGACGCGAGCAGGATGCCCAGCGCGATCGGCAGGTCGTAGCGACAACCTTCCTTCGGTAGATCGGCCGGCGACAGATTCACGGTGATGCGGCCGGCGGGAAAATCGAAACCGGAGTTGACGAGCGCGGCGCGTACTCGATCCTTGCTTTCCTTCACCGCGACCGCGGGCAACCCGACGATCGAGAATGTCGGCAGGCCTCCGCCGAGGTGAACTTCGACTTCCACGCGCGGCGCGGATAGTCCGATCTGCGCGCGGCTCGCCACGCGTGCGGTCCCCATTGAACCTCCCTGTTCATACGCCGGCGTCCATGCCGGCAAGGCAGTCGACTAGCGACCGCCTGAATTTGCGAGTCTCGCCTCCAGATCCGCCACGCGACGTTCCAGCTCCTCGAGCCGCGCGCGCGTGCGCTCGAGCACCTTTCGTTGCGCGTCGAATTCCTCGCGGCCGGCGAGATCGAGCTTCCCGAGATTGGCGCGCAGCACCGCGCGGAAGTTGTTTTCCAGGTCCTCTCGCAGGCCGGAAGCGCCCGACGCGATTCCCGGTGGCAGACCCTGCATCAGGCTGCGTAGCAATTCTTCTACCCTGGGAATCTCCACCGGCTGCTCTCCTGGTTGTTTGGCGGCTTTTTGCCCTGTTTTGTCGCGCGATCAAATTGCACGCCCCAACTTTGGGCGTCCCGCATCGAACCCTGCCCGTTCTCGCGCTGCAACGGGCCACTTCCTCGCCCCTTGGGGCTGGCATGGAACCTGCACTTTGATCAGGGGCTCGGGTGGCCGGCCAAAACGATGCGCCAGCCAATGAGCAAAAGGGAGCATACGCGCCGCGATGGCGCGTGATCCATCGGATAACGACGCCAAAGCGATGAAAATGATCACTGCCATCATTCGCCCGTGGAAGCTCGACGACCTGCAAATAGCGGTCGCGCGTCTCGGCGTGCAGGGGATCACCGTAACCGAGGTCACCGGTTACGGACGTCAGCGCGGGCATTCGGAGCACTACCGCGGCTCCGAGTACCAGGTGGAGTTCGTTCCCAAACTACGCGTCGAAATCGTGCTCGACGACAACTCGGCGGAAGCCGTCGTCGAAGCGATCAGCAATGTTTGTCGTACCGGTAAAACCGGTGACGGCAAGATTTTCCTGGCGCCTGTCGGTGAAGCCGTGCGGATACGCACGCGTGAATCCGGTGCGGCGGCAGCCTGAGATGTCGTTGAGGAGCTATTACATGCAAGAAGATAAGAAGAGAACGAAGGGTGGCAGCCTTCTCACGCGCGGTCTCGGCGCGGCGCTGCTGTTGATGGGTCCGGCATTGGCGTTCGCGCAGGATGCAGCGGAGGCGGCACCCGTCCCAGACAAGGGCGACACGGCGTGGATGATCGTCGCGACGTTGCTGGTCATCATGATGGCCGTACCGGGCCTGGCATTGTTCTACGGCGGCATGGTGCGCGCGAAGAACGTGCTCTCGGTCGCGATGCAGGTTTTCGTGGTTTTCTCGCTGCTGGCCGTGCTGTGGGTCATCTATGGCTACAGCCTCGCGTTCAACGGCACCGGACAATGGATAGGCGACTTCAGCCGATTGTTCCTGTCGGGCATCACGGCTGACACGAATGCCGCGACCTTCACCGAAGGCGTGGTCATTCCGGAACTGGTCTTCGTTGCATTCCAGGCGACCTTCGCGGCCATCACCACGGCGCTCGCGGTCGGCGGCTTCGCCGAGCGCACCAAGTTCTCCGCGGTGCTGTTGTTCGCGGTCATCTGGTTCACGTTCTCCTATCTTCCGATCGCGCGCATGGTGTGGTTCTCCGAGGGCTACCTCTTCAAGCTCGGCGCGCTCGACTACGCGGGCGGCACGGTGGTTCACATCAACGCCGGTATCGCGGGCCTCGTCGGCGCGCTGATCGTCGGCAAGCGAGTGGGCTACGGCACCGCGCCGATGCCGCCGCACAATGTTCCCTACGTGATGATCGGCGCCTCGCTGCTGTGGACCGGTTGGTTCGGATTCAACGTGGGCTCGGGACTCGAAGCCAACAACTTCGCCGGCCTCGTGTTCCTGAACACGTTCGTCTGCACCGCGGCCGCTGTGGTCGCCTGGACCTTCGGTGAATGGATCTTCCGCGGCAAGCCGACGATGCTCGGTGCGGCCTCGGGCGCCGTCGCCGGTCTCGTGGCCATCACGCCGTCCTGCGGCGCGGTGGGTCCGAGCGGCGCGATCATTCTCGGTCTCGCGGCTGGCCTGGTCTGCCTCTGGGCGGTTGCCGGACTCAAGAAGATGCTGGGCTACGACGACTCGCTCGACGTGTTCGGCGTCCATGCGGTCGGCGGCATCCTCGGCGCACTCGCCACCGGCATCCTGGGCCACTCGTCGCTCGGTGGCGTGGCGTCCTTCGAAAGCATCCCGGCCCAGCTCGGAATCCAGGCGACGGGCGTGATCATCACGGTGGTCTGGTCCGCCGTCGTGACTGCGATTGCGTTCTACGTGATCAAGTTCACGATCGGCCTGCGCCCGAGCGAGGACGTCGAGCGCGAAGGCCTCGACATCTCCGAGCACGGCGAGCGCGCTTACGACTGAAGCAGCGGCACACGCCGCGTAAAACGAGCCTCCCGGGACTCACGTTCCGGGAGGCTTTTTTACGCCCGCTTGCAGGCGCGAGCATCACTTCTCACGCCCCCGAAGCGGGGGCGTCCGGGAAAAATGCCGAATACGGAATTTCGGCGGGTTTCCGGGGGTTTTCCGGCTTGTATGTGATGGGGTTCAAAGGTTTTGATTGGCCTCCGGGGCGATAATCCCGGTACCGGAGGAAGCGTATGCGTTCGACCATCATTGCCGTTCTTGCAGGTGTCCTGGCCAGCGCTGTCGCGCAAGCCGGCGACATCTACAAATATGTCGACGAGACGGGCAAGACGCTCTACACCGACAAACCCATCCCGGGCGCGGTCCTGGTTGCCACCGGCTCGCAACGTCCGCCCGAAGCGGCCCAGCGCAACTACGCCGCGCAGCAGACCGCCACGAACAACCAGCTCTCCGCCAGCAATGAGCGCGTCGCGCAGGGTCAGACCGACTCGCGCCTCGCCGCGCAGGTCGCGAAGGACCTCGAAGCTTCCCGCGCGGAACGCTGCAAGAAGGCCCGCGAGACTTACCAGTCCACGCTCAACTCGCATCGTCTGTTCACGCAGCTGCCGAACGGCGAGCGCAAGTACCTTTCCGACGAAGAGATCGTGAAGGCGCGCCTCGACAGCGCGAAGGCCGTCGAATCCATCTGCGGCCCGCAAGGCTGAAGACCCGAGGATTCGAGCCCAAGTCGAACGACTCGGGCTGAAGCTTTGCTAAAGTCGCGCGCCTATGCAGCGCGTTGGCTTCGCCGGACTCGGTGCCATGGGTGCTCCCATGGCGAGAAATCTCCACAGGGCGGGACTGCTCACGGCAGTCTGGAACCGCACCGCTTCGAAGGCACAGGCGCTCGCATCCGAACTCGGTTGCCCTGCGCCCGCCGATCTCGCGGACTTCGCCGCGAGCCTCGACACCGTCGTGATCTGCGTGTCCGCCGACGCTGACGTTCGCTCAACGATCGAAGCGCTGGCGCCCGGCCTGCGCGAAGGCGCGCTGGTCATCGACTGTTCGACCGTGAGCGCCGACACCGCGCGCTGGGCGGAAAGTTTCCTCGCGAGTCGCGGAACCGAATTCGTCGATGCTCCGGTGAGCGGTGGCGTCGAAGGCGCGCAGAAGGCCACCCTCGCCATCATGACCGGCGGTACACCCACGGCCTTCGAGCGCGCGAAGCCGGTGCTCGCGGCGATGGGCAAGACCATCGAACACTTCGGTCCCAGCGGCGCCGGGCAGGCGACCAAGGCCACCAACCAGATCATGTGCGCCGGGATCATCCGCGCCTGCGCGGAAGCGATGGCCTTCGCGGAAGCCCACGGGCTGCCGCTCGATCGGGTGATCTCCACCCTCGGTCAGGGCGCGGGCTCGAGCTGGTACTTCGTGCATCGGGCGCCGAACATGGCGCGCGGAACCTATCCGGCGGGCTTTCGCGTGAAGCTGCATGCCAAGGATCTCGGCATCTGCCGCGACATGGCCGCGCGGCTCGGCGTGCACCTGCCGGTGGTCGACTCGATGCTCGCCGAGTATGCCGAGTTGATGGCGCAGGGTTACGGCGACGAAGACATCTCGGCGGCACACCGGCTCAAGCAGGCGTTGTTCACGGACGCCGCGAAGCAAGGTTCATGAGCGCTCCCGCGCCGCAATCCGAACGTTCGACCCAGTTCTATCTACCCGACTTCTGCAGGGCGCGCGCGGTGCTCGCCATCGTCGTGATCTGCGAGCTCACCGCGATCGTGCTCGCCCTCGCGCGCAACGAGGCGGTGCTCGGATTCTGGAGCGACCTGGCGCGCACCTCGATGTTCCTGTTGTGGGTCGGTCTCGCCGGCGCCGGCACGTTGTGCGCGTTGCGCGGCTATCTGAACCGCCAGTCGCTCGCGAAGGGATCGGCCCTCGTGCTGGGTATCACCGCCGTGCTCGTGACGCTGATCTCGACCATCGCCCACTCGGTGGGTCGCCGCACGTGGCTCATGGATGGCGCCCTGGCGCCCGACGATCAGTGGACTTTTCTCGTGCGCAATCTCGGCATCACGCTGGTGGTCACGGCGCTCGCGCTGCGATATTTCTACGTCACGCATGAATGGCGCCACAACGTCGAACTGCAGGCGAAGGCCCGCGTGCACGCGCTGCAGGCGCGCATCCGGCCGCACTTCCTGTTCAACAGCATGAACACGATCGCCTCGCTCACGCGGACGAATCCCGCGCGCGCCGAGGAGGCCGTGCAGGATCTCGCCGACCTGTTCCGCGCGAACCTGTCGGAAAAACGCCAGCAGATCACCATCGCCGAGGAAATCGACGTGGCGCGCACGTACCAGCGCATGGAACAGCTGCGCCTCGGAGACCGATTGCGCGTCGAATGGAAGGTGGATTCCCTGCCGAGCGGCGCGCTCGTGCCGGGACTCACGCTGCAGCCGCTGCTGGAAAACGCCATCTATCACGGCATCGAACCGCGCAGGGACGGCGGCGTGGTCAAGGTCTCGGGCGAAATGAACAAGGGCATGATCACGATTGTCGTCCGCAACCCGGTGCCCCCGGCCAACCTCACGGTGCGCGAGGGCAACCGGCTCGCGCTCGCCAACATCCGCGAGCGACTCGATCTCATGTACGGCGAACGGGCGACGGTCAAGGCCGGTCGTTTCGACGAGGAGTACATCGTGACGCTGCGCTTCCCTTACGCGACCGCGGAACCGGCCGCCCCGCGCCCATGATCCTGCGGGCGATCATCGTCGACGACGAGCCGCCGGCGCGCGAGCGCCTGCGCTCGATGCTGGCCGAAAGCGGCGACTGCGAAGTCGCGGGCGAAGCCAGCAACGGCGCCGAGGCGCTGGACCTGGTGGAGCGGGTCGAGCCGGACATCGTGCTGCTCGACGTGCGCATGCCCGGCATCGACGGACTCGAAGTCGCGCGCCACCTGTCGTTGATGGACCAACCGCCCGCGGTGATCTTCACCACGGCGTTCGACGAATACGCACTCGAGGCATTCGACTCCGCGGCTGTCGCCTATCTGCTCAAGCCCATCCGCGCGGAGAAACTCAAGGCCGCGCTCGCCAAGGCGGCGCGTCTCACCCGGCCGCAGTTGCAGCAGGTCGCGAACGCCTCGCGCGAAACGACGCGCCGTTCCCACATCGGCTCGCGTGGGCGCGACGGCCTCAAGCTGATACCGGTCGAGGAAGTCTTCTTCTTTCAGGCCGACCAGAAATACACCACGGTGAAGCACGAACACGGCGAGGACCTCATCGAGGATTCGCTGAAGTCGCTCGAGGAGGAATTCGCCGCGACCTTCGTGCGCATCCATCGCAATGCGCTGGTCAACACGAAGTACCTCGAGCGGATCACGCGCGACGCGTCAGGCCAGCACTTCGTGCACTTGCGCGGCTGCTCGCAGCCGCTGGAAGTCAGCCGGCGCATGGCCGGCGATCTCAAGGACCGCTTTCGGATCTGACCGGCTCGTCCGGCGGACTCGCGCGCTCGAATGCCTCGCCCGAGAGCCAGGCGATCAGTGCCGCGACGAGCAGGATGCTTCCGCCGGCGAGAATCTTTTGCACACGCGTGATCGTCACGTCAACGAGCTCCCTCGAATGGGCCGGTCACGCGCAGCCGATCGCCGGGCCGCGCCACGTTTTCGAACCAATCCACGAGCGCCGAATCCACGAGCTCGACCGCAAGAGATTCGGCCTGCACCGCGATCACCGTGACGCGATCCGGCGCGCCCGCGAGGTTGTCGAGATCGACGAACTGGCCGGGACGCACCGCGAATACCGACCCTGGCATCCGGCGCAGCAAGACCTTCGTGGCTCCAAACGACAAGCGCTCATGACCCAGGTATTCGACATCGATATTGCCCGGCGCCGATGGCAGGCCGCGAGTCTCGATACGCAGGTCGCTGCGGGGCCGCGCCTGGCACAGCAATACTTCGCCGCGCTCGATTTCCGTCGCCGTGATGCCGGGCGGAACGCCGTCCGGATATTCGACACGACCCGACAGCAGTCGCGACTTGCACGACGCGCATCGGCCCGCGCGGCAGCTGTGCGGCAGCGGCAGGCCCGCCGCGAGCGCGACCCCGAGCACGTTCGCATCGCGCGGCACGCGCAGCGCGACGCCACCCGGCTCGATCAATACGTCGAATGCGTCAGAATCCATCTCGCCCTTCTCGGGACCCTGCGAGCTTGCCGCGGACCTCGGGATTCGTAACTCTTGGGCCCAAGCTAACACACGAGATCGCGCCATGTTCGAGAACCCCGCGAAGCAGGATATCGACGAGCTGCTGCGCAGCGCACGCACCATCGCGATTCTCGGCCTGTCGGAAACTCCCGGTAAGCCGAGCCACAATGTTGCTCGTGGGCTGCAGAAGTTTGGCTATCGCATCGTGCCGGTGAATCCGGGCGCGACGGAGATACTCGGTGAGAAGGCCTGGCCGGATCTCGAGTCCGCCCTCAAGGGTGCGGGTCCGATCGACATCGTCGACGTATTCCGCCGGCCGGAGCACGTGGCCGCGATCGTCGACGACGCCATCCGCCTGAAAATACCGGTGCTCTGGCTGCAGGAAGGTGTGATCGACGCCGCGGCCGCTCAGCGGGCCCGTGACGCCGGGATTTTCACGGTCATGGACCGCTGCCTCTACAAGACGCGCTCGGCGCTCGCCGCCTGACGCGGCCAGATACTTCGCAGCGGCACGAGCCGCACCGGCCCGAGCAGGCCCGACGGTGCGACCGCCCATTGCGAGGCGTCGAACGGCTTGTAGTGCAGCGTCACGATGTTGGCGTCGCGCATGATCTTCCAATCGACCTTGCGCAAGTCGAGATCGCGGATGCGATTGGCCGGCAAATTCGCAACGTCGATTTCGAGCACGTTGCCCCGCGGCTTCAGCGAACTACCGAGGCGCACGGCGAACGGCAGGCTCCAGGCCGTCGCCAGCGGCTCGCCGTTGAGAGTGACGCGCGCGCTCTCGCGCACGTCACCGAGTTCCAGCAGCCATTCGTCGGCGCCCGCCTCGGGCGCGTCGAACTCGATGCGATAGCGCGCGGAGCCGGAAAAACGGCGCGCGCGCTCGTCCTCGAGCTCGGTCCAACTACTCGTCCGCGGCAGCGATGCCGCCGCCGGCAACTCGGGACCGCCGTCGAGGAACGTCAATTGCCACGGGCCGGTGAGCTCGACACCGGCGCCGGCGCGAGTCACGTAACGCCATGCCGGCGGCCGATTCCTGAACGGCGCCTTCCGGAAGGTGCGCACCAGCAACGATTCGCCCGAGGCGGTTTGTAGATAGACGCGGGCGTTGCCGCCCGCGCCTTCGGCCAGCGACGCGATGCCCGCGGCGCCCGTCAGCGGATCCAGGATCCACGCCGCGGCGGCAGGCGTTCCGAGATCCAGCCAGCCGTCGAAACCCTTCTCGCCGAGGTTCGCGAAGAAGTAGTCGTAACCGTCCTCGCGGGCGCGGCGAATGAAGGAGAGCCCTGCGCGCGCGGCGGCTTCCTGGCGGATGCCGAGCGGCTGGAGCAGCAGCGGCGCGCCGGGCGTGATCGTCGAGTTCGCGAGCGACGGACGCGCGAGCAGCCCGCGCAGCTCCGCACGGCGCTCTTCGAGGCGGGCATTGCCCGGCACGTCGACCGGTAACGACTCGAAAAACACCTTCGCACCCGCGTCGCGCAGATCGGCGATTTTTCGCAACGTCTCCGGAGACATGCGGCGCGCCGCGGGCACGAACAGCGCACGGTATTTTCCACCCGGCGCGATCAGCGCATCGTTTTCCGACCGCAGCTTCTGCAGCTGTGCGTCCGATACGAGATCGAACGTGATTCCTTCCGCGATCAGCATCCGCATGAGCGCGCCGGTCGAAGAGTTCACGAGCCACGAGTTTTCGTGCACGCCGTACTGGCGCACGAGTCCTTCGGAATCGTCGGCGAGATCGTCGAACGGCCCGTACACGAGAACGTCGTTGTCGGCCCTGCCCGCCTGCAGCACCGACTGAACGCGCGCGACGTACGCATTCATCGCGGCGAAATCCCGCCAGTTCGGATTGGCGGGCCCCAACTGCGTGGATGCATAGAAGTACCAGCCCGGCCAGGCCGCGTCGGCGGGCGAATAGGTGATGCCGTGATAGAAGACGTGATTTACGCCGGCCGCGAACAGCCGGTCGAGCTGCGGTTTCGCGGCGGACAAGGGCTCGCGGAAATTCTCGCGCAGCCAGGTCAGCGTTTCGCTCGACACCAGCGGACGTCCCGTGACGTGGGCCGCCGACGATGCAAAACGACCGACGAGATTCTCGGGCGGATCGGGGTCTGGCTTCGATTCCGAGGGATCGGCGCGCAGGCCGACGATGGGAAGCGGCGTGTTGCCGAAGGATTCGGTTTCGGGCACATCCACCGCGGCGTACAGATCGAGCAGATTCCCGGGCGCGCCATGCGCCTGGTTGCGGGCCTCGAAGCCGTGCGAACGCGACCATGCCGCCCAGTTCGTCACGTAGTCGAGATGCAGCTTCGCAAGCGTGCGCCGGTAGTCGCCCTTCACTCGGCCGAGCTTGTCGGCGTCGAGAGTCTGCTGGCCGGCGAGCGCGGCGGCGAAGGGCTCGAGTGCGTAGCCGTGCATTTCCCGGAAGGTGGACGAGAGCGCCGGCGTCCAGCTCGCGTCGTAATACTCGAATGAATCGTGGAACTGGGCGCGTAGTGCCTTGGCGGGCAGCGGCTTCAACGCCGCGGAGAAACTCGCGAGGTAACGCGCGAGCGCGGGCGACGAATACGGATCGAGCACGAGACCTTCGCCACCCGGCGCGGCGCGCTTCACCTTCATGGTCGTCGACTTGCCCGTGAGCTTGCCGTCGATGAAAGCGAACGTGCTCGAACCGTCCTCGGCCGATACGGTGGGCCCGCCGAAGGGCCAGCCGGTCCCCGTCGCCATGTCGACTCCCAGCCCGAGACGCGCGGCCTCGTGCGTGGCGTCGCCGAGCAACCCGACCCAGCGGGGCGAGAGGAAATCGACATCGCGATTCTCGGCGCCTCGGGCACCGTAGATAGGCGTGATCTCCACGCCTCCGAGTCCCGCGGCCGCGAACTTCTCGAGCTGACCGCGCAGTCCCGCGGCATCCCCGGCGCTTCCCGGCCACCACCAGCGTGTCCATGGCTTCGCGCTTTGCGTGATCTCGGGCCAGACCACCGGCTCCGGTGTTTGCGCGAACGCGCAGGTGCCAAGCAATGCGACCGCCAGCCAGCGCTTCATGCGGTGACCTCCACGCGATTGCCTTCCGGATCCAGTACCACGCATTCGTAGTAACCGTCGCCGGTGCGGCGCGGTGCTCCCGCGACGCTCATGCCGTCCGCCGCGATGCGCGCGGCGAAAGCATCGACATCGACTTCGCTGCCGACCGTGATCGCGATGTGCGCGAAGCCGAGTCGCTCGGCCGCGGAACCTTCGGTCACGTCGACGCGCCGCATGATCTCGAGGCGCGCACCGGACGCGAATTCGAGAAATCGGGACTCGAAGCCCTTGCGCTCGTTGCGATACAGGTCGCCGACACGCGCGCCGAAATAACGCGCGTAGAACTCCGCGACGCGATCGATGTCGCGCACCCACATCGCCACGTGTTCGATTCGTACGTTCACAACCTGCGCAGCATCACGTGATCCGTCTGCGGATCCGTTCCCACGACGAAAATCTGCGTGCCCACCTTCGCGAATCCGCATTTCCGATAGAAGGCCTGCGCGCGCGGATTGCGCTCCCAGACCCCGAGCCACAGTTCCCGCGCGCCGCGGCGGAGCGCCTGCGCCTCGACCGCACACATGAGTTCGCGCGCGAGTCCCGAGCCATGCCAGGGATGGTCGACGTAGAAACGTTTGATCTCGAATGCCCGCTCGGTCGGTATCGCGGAAGGCGCGTGATCCGCACGCAACTGCGCGAATGCAGCGAGCGCGCCTTCGCCGGAAAACGCGAGCAAGGTATCGAGCGTGGGATCTTCGATCTCGGCGAGCTGCAGCGCCGGACTCCACGCGGACGCCAGGTGGAGTCGCATGTCCTCCGCGGTGTTTTCGGCCGCGAATGTCTCGGAAAACGTGCGCGCGCCGAACTCGGCCAGCGCCGCCGCATCCCCCGCGGCCGCGCGCCGGATCCGGAAGTCGGAATGCCTGGGCTGCGCGCTCATCCGACCCGCTGGGCCCCCACTAACCACGAGAAGTTGCGCATGGCCGGGGATCGTAAACCATGGTGGCGCTTCGGGTATTCTTCCGACCATGCGGATCGATTTCACCAAGATGCACGGCCTCGGCAACGATTTCATCGTGTTCGATGCGCCGCGCGGCGGCGGCCTCCCCACCGCCGATCAGTGGCGCGCGCTGTCGGAGCGGCATACAGGCATCGGCTTCGACCAGGCGATGATCGTCGAGCCGCCGCGCCGCGCCGGCACGCAGGCGTACTACCGCATCTTCAATGCCGACGGTGGCGAGGTCGAGCAATGCGGCAACGGCGCACGCTGCATCGCGGCGTTCCTGCACATGCGGGGAATCCGTCCGACGAACGGGAATGGCGGTGAGCTCGTGCTCGACAGCCCCGCCGGCGAGATCCGCGCGCGGGTTCACGACGGCGGTCTCGTGTCCGTCGACATGGGCGCCCCGAACTTCGACCCCAAATCCTTGCCGTTCGAAGCTTCCGCCGAAGCGCACGTGTATCCGCTTTCCGTGGCCGGCACCGAAGTCGAGATCGGCGCCGTGTCGATGGGCAATCCACACGCGGTGCTCACAGTGGCATCGGTCGCGAGCGCGCCGATCGATCGCCTGGGCCCCGCGATCGAGAATCACCCACGATTCCCGCGCAGAGTGAACGTGGGTTTCATGGAGATCGTCGATCGCTCGCACATCCGGCTGCGCGTTCACGAGCGTGGAGTCGGCGAAACCCTTGCCTGCGGCACGGGTGCATGCGCGGCTGTCGCGGTTGGACGACGCCACGGTCGACTCGAGGCGGTCGTCGAAGTCGAATTGCCCGGCGGAAAACTCGAGATCACGTATCCGAGTCCCGGCGAACATATTTGGATGAAAGGCCCGACAGCGGTATCTTTCACGGGACGAGTCGAATACTGATCGCTTCAGGGAGTCAACGACACGCATGAGCACACAGCCCGCACGCGGAGTGACAGCAGTACAGTCGGAAGAAGAACGCATCGAGCGTTACCTGGGCCTGAATCCCGATTTCTTCGAACGTCACCTGCCACTGCTCGCCCGCATGCGCCTGCCGCACATGCGCACCGGATCCACCGTGTCGCTGGTCGAGCGCCAGGTCGAGGTCCTGCGCGAGCAGAAGGGCGATGCGGATCGCAGGCTCGCCGAGTTCGTCGCGGTCGCGCGCGCCAACGACGCGCTCGCCGAGCGCATCCACCGCTTCACGCGCCGCATGATGCGCGCGCCCTCGCCGGTCGCCGCGCTCACCGCGCTCGAAGCCTCGCTGCGCGAGGATTTCGACGCGTTCCACTCGGTGCTGCTGCTCGCGGCGCCGATCGACGCGCTGTCCCGCGGCAACTACGAACCCTTCCTGCGCATCGTCGCGCACGACGACGCTAACTACCGCACCTTCGACGCGCTGCTCACCACGGGCAAGCCGCGCTGCGGACAGGTGCGCGATTCGCAGCGCGACTACCTGTTCGGCCCCGAGGCCGCGAGCATCGGCTCCGTGGCGCTGGTGCCGCTGGGCGACAACGGCTCGCTCGGCCTGCTGGCGCTCGGCAGCGCCGAACGCGAACGCTTCCATCCCGGCATGAGCACGGAATTCCTGAAGCGGATGGGCGAGATGATCGCCGACGCGCTGTCCCGGTCATGAAGAGGGGACAGACTTGAAGTCTGTCCCCGGCCCCGATCCCGCTCCCCAATGATCGATCGTTCGCTGATCGACGCCTACCTCGCGCACCTGTCGAAGGAACGGCGCCTCTCCGCGCACACTTCTTCCAACTACGCACGCGACCTGCGCGCGCTCGCCGAATTCGCGGAGCGTAGCGGGATCGCCGGCTGGAAAACCCTCGACAGCCAGCACGTGCGCCTGTTCGCGGCGCGTGCGCACGCTTCGGGTCTCAATCCCCGCAGCGTGCAGCGCCGCCTGTCGGCCGCGCGCGGTTTCTTCAACTACCTCCTGCGAGAACGTGTGATCGCGGCGAATCCCGCGCTCGACGTGCGTGCGCCGAAGGCCGCGAAGCGCCTGCCGGGCACGCTCGACGTAGACCAGATCAACAACCTGCTCGACATCCCACCGGAAGACGCCCTCGCCGTGCGCGACCGGGCGATCATGGAGCTGTTCTATTCCTCGGGGCTGCGGCTCGACGAGCTCGTCGGACTCGACCTCACGAGCATCGACCTCGCCGACCGCACCGTGCGCGTGCTCGGCAAGGGCTCCAAGACGCGCATCGTCCCCGTCGGCCGCAAGGCCATCGAGGCCATCCGCGCCTGGCTGCGCGAGCGCGCGGCGTTCGCCGGCATCGGCGAGCCCGCGATGTTCACGGGCAAGAACGGATCGCGCCTGAAACATCGCGCGGTGCAGCTGCGCATCGCCTATTGGGCACGTCGGAAGGGTCTGCCGACCCATGTCCATCCCCACTTGTTCCGACACTCCTTCGCCACGCATCTGCTTGAATCGAGTAAGGATTTACGTGGAGTCCAGGAGCTCCTGGGGCACGCCGACATCTCCACGACCCAGGTCTACACTCACCTTGATTTCGCCCACCTGGCCCGCACGTACGACGCCTCCCATCCTCGGGCGAAACGCAAGACCTAGAGTCTTGAAGGTTCAAGGTTCACATGTCGGAGACTTTCAATCCGCACGGCACGACCATCGTGGCCGTGCGTCGCAATGGCGCCATTGCAATCGGCGGCGACGGGCAGGTCACCCTCGGTAATACCGTGATGAAAGGGAACGCACGCAAGGTGCGGCCCCTCGGCAATGGCAAGGTGCTCGGCGGATTCGCGGGCGGCACGGCCGATGCATTCACGCTGTTCGAACGCTTCGAAGGCAAGCTCGAGAAATTCGGCAATCTGACTCGCGCGGCCATCGACCTCGCCAAGGACTGGCGCGGCGATCGTTACCTCCGTCGTCTCGAAGCACTTCTGCTCGTCGGCGACACCCAGAAAATCTTCGTGATCTCCGGCAACGGCGACGTGATCGAGCCCGAGCACGATCTCGTGGCCATTGGATCGGGCGGACCGTTCGCGCAGAGCGCCGCGCGTGCACTAGCCGAGAACACGGACCTGAGCGCGCGCGAGATCGTCGAGAAGTCGCTGAACATCGCCGCAGACATCTGCATCTACACCAATCGGAACCTCGTCATCGAGGAGCTGAAGGGTTAATCGAATGACACCAAAGCAAATCGTTTCCGAACTCGACAAACACATCGTTGGCCAGGCAAACGCCAAGCGCGCGGTGGCCATCGCGCTGCGCAACCGCTGGCGCCGCATGCAGATCGAAGATCCGCTGCGCCAGGAAATCACGCCGAAGAACATCCTCATGATCGGGCCCACGGGCTGCGGCAAGACCGAGATCGCGCGCCGCCTCGCAAAACTCGCGAACGCGCCGTTCGTGAAGGTCGAAGCCACCAAGTTCACCGAGGTGGGTTACGTCGGCCGCGACGTCGATTCGATCGTCAAGGATCTCGCGGAGGTCGCCGTGAAGATGGCGCGCGACGAGGAGATCGCGAAGGTGCGCGAGCGCGCAAAGGATGCCGCCGAGGAGCGCATTCTCGATGCGCTGCTGCCGCAACCGAAGATGATGGGCTTTTCGACCGACCCCGAGCAGAGCCCGCGCGATCAGGAGACGCGGCAGAAATTCCGCAAGATGCTGCGCGAAGGCCAGCTCAACGAGCGCGAGATCGAAATCGACCTGCGTGCGATTCCGCCGGGCGTGCAGATCATGGCTCCGCCGGGCATGGAAGAGATGCAGGAGCAGCTCACGAGCATGTTCGCGAACCTGAGCGGCCAGCGCACGAAACCGCGCAAGCTGAAGGTGAAGGAAGCGCAGAAGCTGCTCGTGGAAGAGGAAGCCGGCAAGCTCGTCAACGAGGAAGAGCTGCGCGCGCGCGCGCTGCAGAACGCCGAGCAGAACGGCATCGTGTTCATCGACGAGATCGACAAGGTCGCGCGCCGGCAGGACAGCTACGGCGCCGACGTGTCGCGCGAAGGCGTGCAGCGCGACCTGCTGCCGCTGGTCGAAGGCTCGACCGTGTCGACGAAGTACGGACAGATCAAGTCGGATCACATCCTGTTCATCGCGTCGGGTGCGTTCCACATGTCGAAGCCGTCGGACCTCATCCCGGAGCTCCAGGGTCGCTTCCCGATCCGCGTCGAGCTCGAGTCGCTCAAGGTCGACGACTTCGTGCGCATCCTCACCGAGCCCGATGCTTCGCTGACGACGCAGTACAAGGCGCTCATGAACACCGAGAAGGTGGAAGTGAAGTTCGCCGAGAGCGGCGTGCGGCGCATCGCGGAGATCGCGTCCAGCGTGAACGAAAAGACCGAGAACATCGGCGCGCGCCGCCTGCACACCGTCATGGAGCGCCTGCTCGAGAGCGTGTCGTTCGACGCCGCGGAAAAGGCCGGCACGACGATCGAGATCGACGCCGCCTACGTCGATAAGCATCTCGGCAACCTGGCGAAGGACGAGGATCTCTCCCGCTACATCCTGTAACGGAAGAGGGTGCCTGGCACGGAAAATCCGGGATTGAGTACGCGGTTGGGACTGCTTCCGCGTACACTCAATCCCGGATTTTCCGTGCCAGGCACCCTCTTCAGCGCATGCGTATAGCGAAGCCGCTTCTTCTCACCATCACACCGATCGGCGTAGCGTGGGGGCTCGTCGAAGCGTGGCGGTTCCGGCCGATTCTCGCGGTGCTCATGGCGCTGCTGTTGAGCGTCATCAGCCTGTTCATCTGGATGACGGTGCGGAAGATCCGCGAGGAGCGCGAGCGCGACTCGTCATGACCAACGAGCTGCTCACGTCCCCCGCCGCCGAACGCAACAAGGATCCGATCCTCACCGTCCTCGAAACCGTCCTGCCCGCCTCGGGCAGCGTGCTCGAAATCGCGTCGGGCACGGGACAACACGTCTGCTTCTTCGCCGCGGCATTGCCCGGCATTCGCTGGCAACCCACCGAACCCGATACGCTCCATCGCGAAGCCATCGCGACGCGCATTCGCGAATCGGGCCTGACCAACGTGGCCGATCCGCTCGCGCTCGACGTCGAGGAACCACGCTGGCCGGTGGCCGAACGTTACGACGCGATCCTCTGCATCAACATGGTCCACATCTCGCCGTGGTCCGCGACGCATGCGTTGCTGCGCGGCGCCGCGCGCCACTTGCCGGCGCTCGGCAAGCTGGTCCTCTATGGCCCCTACCTCGAGAATGGCCGCGCGGTGCAGTCGAATCTGGACTTCGATGCCTCGCTCAAGCGGCGCGATCCCGAGTGGGGTCTGCGTGAACTCGAGGAAGTGACGCGCGTTGCCGGCACGCACGGCCTGCAGCGCCAGCAGATCGTGCGCATGCCCGCCAACAACCTGACGCTGGTCTTCTCGCGCTCTATCTAGTTGCGGATCCGGACCTTCGCGTCCAGCGACCACTCGTTGTGCCCACCCCCGATGGGGTGGAACTCCGCTTGTGGAATGGCATCCGCCAGCGCCCGTGCATGACGCATGGGAATGACCTCATCCTTCTCCGCGCCGAAGATGTCGAGCGGTCCCGCGTAGCCTTCCAGCGCCTCGACGTTGTCCCAGGTTCCCGCGAGCAGCACGCCGACCGGCAGGCTCATGTGACCGCGCGCCACGGACTTGATGTCGTCGAACGGCACGATCAGCACGATGCGATCCGGCGGCTTCGACTCTCGCGACAGCATCGCTGCGGGCCCGCTGCCGATCGACTCCGCGGCCACGCACACCGCGACATCAGGATACTTCTTCCGCAGCGCGGCGTACGCCTCGCGCGCGGCGGCGTCGATCACCCGGCGTGAAGGACTGCCATCGCGTTGCCCGTACCCCGGGTATTCCATGATGTAGACCGAATCGCGCTCCGAGAACGACGGCAGCGCGTAGGTCCTGTCGGCCGCCTGGCCACCGTTGCCGTGCAACAGCAGCCACACGTTTTCGGGATCCTCGACCTCGCGTGCGTAGCCCAGGAACGCGCCATCGTCATCGGTCCAGCGCGCGAGCCCGGTGTCGCGCTCATGGTGCGTCGGATGAAACAGCACCTTGCGCTGCAATGCGCCGCAGGCCGTGACGAGCAATGCAGCCACCAGCGCCGAAAAGGTCGCGATGCGCACCGCCGTTACGACGTGCTTTTCAGCCATCGATCCAGCCAGGCAGCGATCTCCGCGTAGAACAAGCGGCTGTCCTCCGCCTTGTGGATCCAGTGATTGGCGTCCGGGAACACGACGAGCCGGCTCGGCACCTGCATGCGTTGCAGCACGCTCCAGTATTCGAGCGAATTGTTGAGCGGCACGCGGAAGTCGTGTTCACCGACGGTCACGAGCACCGGCGTGCGGAAATTGGCCGCCAATCTCACCGGGTTCTGCTCGCTCCACACCGGCGCCCGCTCCCACGGCGGGCCACCCAGGTTCACCTCGCGCTGGAAGATCGTGTCGCTGGTTCCCCACTGCGACTCGAGGTTGACGAGCCCGGCATGGCTCACGAGGCACTTGTAACGCGTCGTGGTGCCCTGCAGCCAGTTGGCCAGGTGCCCGCCGTAACTCGCGCCGCCCGCGCATTGCCGTTTGCCGTCGATGAAATCGAACCGCGCGATCGCCGCGTCCGCCGCTTCGTTGATCTCGTCCGCGGGACCCTTGAACGGGTCGCCCTGGATCGAGCGCGCGAACTCCTCGCCGAACCCCGTCGACCCGGAGTAGTTAGTCAGCAGCAGCACGTAACCCGGCGCCGAGAGCAGATGGTAGTTCCAGCGGATGAAGAACTGGTCGCGCCACATGCCGTGCGGGCCGCCGTGGATCAGCACGAACAGCGGGTACTTCTTGCCGGGGTCGAAACCCGGCGGCCGAACCAGCAGGCTGTGGATGGTCTTGCCGCGGCTGGAGCGGAACTGGAAATGCTCGACGGGCGGCAGGTCGAGCGCGGCGGCGCGGCGCTGGTTGAACCGGCTCAGCACGATCGCCTTGCCGGCCCGCGGCGTCACGATCGCGATCTCGGACGGGTTGCTCGCGCTCTCCCAGTTCACGAACAACATCGTGTTCTCGGTCGCCGCCGGGATCGCGATGTTCGAGTAGGAGCCGTGCCCGACACCGAACAGCGTCTCCACCTTGCCGCCGATCGTCCGGACCGCGAACAGCTTCGAGTTGCCGCCATCCTCGGCGATGAAGTAGAGACGCCTCGAATCCGGCGAAATCGCGAACGCATCCACCGAGCGGTCGAGGTCGTACGGGATGAGCGTGGGCGCCACGCCGTCGGGCCAGTTCATCGTCGCGAGCCGCGCGGCGTTGTAGACGAACTTGCCGTCCTGCTGCTCGACCACGGCGACGAGCTTGTTCCCGTCCGGCGTGAAGCGCGGCATTGCCCAGCGATCTTTCCCCGTGGTGATCTGGCGCGGTTCGCCGCCGGCGAGATTCACGACGAAAAGCTGCGAATCCGGAAAGGCGAATGCGGCTTCGTGGCGATTCGTCGAAGCGGCGAACACCAGCGACGCATTGTCGGGCGTGAACTCGATTTCGATTTCCTCGCCGGTATCCGTGAGTCTGCCGGCGAAGCCGGGACTCTGGGCGAGCTGGGTGCCCGCGAGCAGGTCGCGCGGCTCGCCGCTCGACTGGCCGTTCTCGTCGAGCGGCAGGACGAAAATGCGCACGCGGCGTTCGTCGAGCCAGCGATCCCAGTTGCGGATCGGAAAGCCCTCGTAGATGCGCACGTTGGCCTTGCCGTAACGCGTCGCGGTGTCCTCCGGTTCGAGCGCGTCCTCGTCGCGCGAACCCGGATACGTGACGGACACGAAGGCGAGTTGTCGTCCATCGCGCGAAAACACGGGCCCTCGCGCACCGCCCGGCAGATTCGTGAGACGTTCCGCCTCCCCGCCGCGCGCGAAATCGAGCGAATAGATCTGGGGAACCTCGTCCCCTTCGCGTTGCGCGCTGAACGCGATCCGGCTGCTGTCGGGACTCCAGACGACGCCGGTCTCCGGACGGCGTGTCGAGGTGATGCGCCGGGTCGGCTCCTTCGCGGTCGCATCGATGAGCCACAAATCGTAGTTGGTCGCGTTGTCGTCATACGACGGCTCGGTGACCGAGACCACGACCCAGCGGCCATCGGGACTCACCTGCGGCGCGCCCACGCGTTTCATGAGCCAGATGTCCTCGTGGACGGGAATCCGCCGCGGCGCGGCCGCGCAGGTCGACGACACGGATACCGCCCAGGCGATACACAGGCAAAGTGCAAACGTACCGTGGAGGAACGGGCGTTTCATGAGGACAAACTTAACGCAACTTCTCGCGCGATTCCGCCCGTTCTTGTCCTATTGCGCTTGCCGGATCGGGGGCTCGCCACGAAAATGCGCGCCCCTGCCTATCTATAGTTCCCCTTTAGGGACGGAAGTTGACCCGTTGCCGAACGAACCCGTGAATTCGACGCAGGATCCCTCCGGATCTCCGCCGCCACCTTCCGGCCGCTTGCGCATGGGCGCGCTCGTCGTGAGCGGCGGCCTGTCGCTGGTGGGCGCGCTCGCGACGCTGCTTGCGCTGCCCGGTCACGTGAGCGATGCGCGGCTCGCGGCCACCTGGTCGCTGGTCCAGTTCATTTCGGGCGTGTGGGCCGGGGTGCTGGGCGCGAACAACCCGTTCCTGCACGGGCTCGTCGCCGGCCTGCCGGCGCTGGTCATCGGGCTCGCGATTCCGAGCCCGCTGCCGCGCCAGTTCGTCCTGATGGCGTGGTTCCTCGCGCCCTGCGCCGCGCTCGTGTCGGGCCTGCTGATGCGCGCGCGCGGCCGTCGCGCTCCTTAGTCGGTCCGACGCCGGTCGCGCGAAGAGTCGCCGAACGACTCCTGGTAATCCTCGAGCGACGCTTCGATGACTTTCTTCGCGTGGTCGAAGCCGTATTTTCCTGCGATGTGCAGCTTGTTAGGTTCGCCCGGCACCAGCTTGTAGGTGCTGAAATAGTGCTCGAGCCGCTCGACGAGCACGGGCGCGAGCTGCGATATGTCCTTGACGTGATCCCAGACGTAGTCGCCCTCGAGCACGCCGATGATCTTGTCGTCGGCCTCGCCGCGGTCGATGAGCTGCAATCCGCCGATCACGCGCGCGCGCAGCAGGACCTCGGATCGTTCGATGGGGCGTTCGCTGACCACGCAGATATCGAGGGGATCACCGTCGCCGCGGTCGCATCCGGGCGCCAGTTTCGCGATGCGGGCGCCGCAGTAGGTCTTCGGGATGAACCCGTACAGGGCCGGGGGATGCGACGAGGACCGCTGCGGCCGATCGACGCGCAGATACCCCGACGCCTTGTCGATTTCGTACTTGATGACGTCGAACGGGGTGATCTCGATGTAGGCATTGACGATGCGGGGCGCGTCTTCCCCGATGTCCAGGCCATGCCAGGGATGCGGCCGCCAGCGCGAAAAGTCGTGTTTTTCCATGGGCGTGAACTCTAATTGAGTTCGACTTATCCTCCCAGCCCATGCCAGTCGTGACGTCGAGGGGAGCGGCCATCATCGGGTGGGGCAAGTGCATGCCTCCCGCGACGCTCACCAATGCCGACATGGCGACCTTTCTCGACACCAGCGACGAGTGGATCACCACGCGCACCGGCATCCGCGAGCGTCGTCTGTCGCACGTACCCCTGGGCGAGCTGATCCACGTCGCGGTGGCGCGCGCGCTCGCCTGCGCCGGCATGGATGGCAGGAAGGTCGAGCTGATCGTGGCCGGCACCACGAGCTACGACGACCAGGTGCCGAACGTCGCGTCGGGCATCCAGCGGCGCATCGGCGCCGAGGGCTGCGCGGCGATGGACGTCAACACCGCCTGCACCAGTTTCCTTTATTCCCTATCTACCGCGACCGCGATGATCCGCACGGGCATCGTGCGCAACGCGGTCGTCGTCGGCGCCGAGGTCATCTCGCCGTTCATCGACTGGAGCGACCGCAACACCGCCGTCTTGTTCGGCGACGGCGCCGCGGCCGTGGTGCTCGAGGCGACGGACCGCGAGGAAGGCCTGCTCGCCGAGCGGCTCGGCTGCTACGGCGAGTCTCGCGAGATCCTGCGCGTGCACGGCATGGGCGCGGCCTATGCCCACCAGAACCGCATCATCGGCAAGACGGAATGGCAGTTCGAGGGCCAGGAAATCTTCAAGAAGGCCGTGCACGGGATGTCACTGGCGTGCGAGGACGCGCTCGCGAAAGTGGGCAAGACCGCCGCCGACGTCGATCTCGTAATCCCGCACCAGGCGAACCTGCGCATCATCGAGTCGGTCGCGAAAAGGGCCGGCATCCCGATGGAGCGCGTGTTCGTGAACGTGCACCGCTACGGGAACATGTCGGCGGCGACGATCCCGGTCGCGCTCTGCGAGGCGATCGAAGAGAAACGCGTGAAGCCTGGGGCCCTGCTCCTGATGCCCTCGTTCGGCGGAGGGCTGACGTTCACGGGTCACGTCGTCAGGTGGGGGGAGCGCCTCGAACCTCTCGGCACGAGCGACGCCGAACTACCGCCTAACCACCAGACCGCGCTGGAACTGGTGACGAAGTATCGTTCGATCAAAGCTTTGCGCGTCGTCACGGAATCCACCTGAGCATTGGGTGAACATCCGGGCGCATGACGCAGGACGCCCGAAGACCCTCCGCGCGGCTTGAGCCGCCGCGGCTCACCGTTCGCCGGCCCATGCGCGTGCCGCGGCTGTCGTGGCGGGATGACCCGCGCGTCGGCCTCGCGAATGCCGGGACGGTCGTCGCGCTCCTGGTCGCGCTCGGCGCCATCGTCGTCGCCATCGCCGAAAAGCGAGCCTGGCCGATGGCCATCTTTTTCGGCGCGGCTTGCGCCGCGATCATGGTCAATCGCATGGGGATGAAACTTCTCGGCGAGCAGATAAAACGCGACCTGCGGCGGCAGAAGCTGGAGCCCGATCTCCATGAAACCACGATCCCGCTCGAGATCCGTCGCGTAGCGCGCTGGTCCCTGCCGGCGACCCTGACCGTGCTCTTCTGCGCGGCGTTATGCGGCGCCGCGATGCTGGCGAATACCGCTTTCGTGATCCTGGTCGCGGCCCTCGCGCTTCCGGTTCTCGGCGTCGCGTGGGCAGTCGCCCGGCGCAGGTCGGGACAGCTCGTCGCCAGCCTGGATTCCACGGGCCTCACTGCGCCGCATGAGCGGATTTCCTGGGCCGACGTGGCGCGCATCGACCTGGACTACGAGCCTCGCTCGCGCGTTCCTTTCCTGACGATCGCGCTCACGAAACCGCTTCCACAACGCGGCTGGATGGACCGGATCAATTCCACTCTCTCGCGCGGCGCGTCCGATCGGGAGATGATCGTGCGGCTGCATGGCGTCAGCGAAGATCCCAATCTGCTGCACGAAATCGTCCAGGAGTTGTGGCGTGGGTTCGCCGGCGATGCGCGCGTCCACGCTGCGCGTGCCGTGCAATTCCAGGAGGCCGTCGCGGCGACGACCCGTTTTCGCGATCTCCCGAAACACGAACGTGTGCGACAGATCAAGGCGGTGTCCTGGATCGCGGTGATCTTCGTATTCGCCGCTCATGGAATCGTGGCGGACTTCCTCGCGTCGGAAGCATGGTCACGCGTCAGCGGCTGGATCGCCGCGGGATTCACGGCTCTCGGCCTGTGGTTGCTGCTGCGCGGGCCCGGTCTCGCGAGCCTGCGCCGCGGCCCGAGCTCGATGTCCTATCTTTCGTTGTTCGGCGTCGCGTTTTCGATCCTGGTGTTGCTCTCGTGGACCATCGTCGGCAGATCGTTGCCCGACTTGTATACGCGACTGGCAGGACAGCAGCGCGAGATCACCGCGCCTCTCACGTTGACATACGGAGCGCGCAAATGCCGATATGAGATTCGCGGTGCGTTCTTCGCCGGCCGTTTTCCCGCGCGTTACTGCGCAACGCCCGCCGAAGTCGCGGCGCTGCCACGACAAGGACCGATGTCGATCCGCGTACGCGAAACCTGGTTCGGCATTCACATGGACAGGATCGGGCCTGTCGATCCATCGTGGAACCGCTGAAAGACGAAGCCCGCGTTTTTTAGGCGCGGGCTTCATCAGACCTGTGCTTGGTACGTCTGGCTTAGGCTTTCTTTTTGGACTTGGCGGCTCGTGCTTTTTTCTTCGCAGGATCCTTCGCGCGCGTCTTTCCAAAAGAGCCCGCGTAGAGTTTGCCGCGCTTGGTGCGGCGGTCACCCTTACCCATTCGACTCTTCCTTGTTCTGCGCAATCCACAGCAGCGCGGCTTCGATGTCGGAGAGCTGCGCGGCGGTCATGCCAGGGATGCGGCCACCGCCGGCTTCCTGCTTGACGCGCGCGAGCTCGGTGGACGACACCGTGCTCACCCAGGTGAGCCCGCGGCGCACCTTGGAGGTGAATTTCTGGGACTTCTCTTCGGTCATGTCGACTCCTGAATCTACCTAATCGTCGTCGCGGGCGGAAACATAGCGCCTCTAACGATATCGCGCCAGAACTTTCGCGAGGGCCGCGGAACCGGGTGAAAGCCGGTCGTGGGGAATTTGATTGAGAGGAATGGACGGGGTCTCATTGACTTCGTGGAACTCTTTACCTGCGGGATCCACGTATAACAACCCGGTCAGGAATTCACCTTTTTTCAAGCGATCCTGAATTGCCGTCATGGCGGCGCCGCGATCGGTCGGATCGTAGTTCGCTTCCAGCTTGCGCAGCAGTATCCGGCTGCCGTCGTGAAGCACCACGGGGAGCACGTCGCCGGCCGCATATTCCGCGGAGATCTCGCGCTGGAACGGCACGAAGTCGGCATGCACCGCGGCATCGTAGTGTTCGCGCGTATACGCGTAACTCTTCGTCGACCCTTCGTGATCGTTGAACGTCACGCAGGGCGAGAGTACGTCGATCAGCGCGAATCCCTTGTGACGCAGCGCGGCCTGGATGAGCGGCACCAGTTGTTCCTTGTCGCCCGAAAAACTGCGCGCGACGAACGTGGCGCCGAGCGTGAGCGCGAGCAGCACCGGATCGATCGGTGGCTGCTGGTTCACCTCGCCTTTCTTGGCCTTCGTGCCCACGTCGGCCGAGGCCGAGAACTGGCCCTTCGTGAGGCCGTACACGCCGTTGTTCTCGATGATGTAAGCCATGTTCAGGTTGCGGCGGATCGCATGGCAGAACTGGCCGAGACCGATGGACAACGTGTCGCCGTCACCCGAGACGCCGATGTACGTGAGATTGCGATTGGCCGCATTGGCGCCCATCGCGATCGACGGCATGCGCCCGTGCACGGAGTTGAAGCCGTGCCCACCGCTCACGAAGTACGCGGTGGTCTTCGACGAGCAGCCAATGCCGGAGAGCTTGACCATGTTCTGCGGCTCGACGTCGAGACCCCAGGAAGCCTCGGTGATCGCCGCGGTGATCGAGTCATGACCGCATCCGGCGCATAAAGTGGAGAGGCCGCCCTCGTAGTCGCGACGCGTGAGACCGAGTGAATTCTTCGGCAGCGACGGATGGCGGACTTTCGGCTTCGGCAGGAACGTCATGCGACACCTCCGGCGATGACCTCGGGCTTGCGTGTCTTCGGTTCGACCTCGGCCAGTACGCCCTTGACGATGAACTCCGAGGAGATCGGCAGGCCGCTGTAGTGCAGCAGCGAGCGCAGCTGCGCCTTTTCCACGCGCGTCTCGAGCGTGAGCAGCGAACGCATCTGCGCGTCGCGGTTCTGCTCGATCACGAACACGAGTTTGTGCGCCTCGAGGAATTTCTCCACGTCCTCGCCGAACGGGAACGAGCGCAGCCGCATGTAGTTAGCCTTGAGCCCGTGCGCCGCGAGGATGTCGAGCGCCTCGCGCACGGCGCCGTCCGAGCTGCCGTACGCGACCAGCGCGATGTCGATCTTCGGATCCTGTTCGATGACCGCCTTCGGCACCAGCCGCTTCGCGGTGGCGAACTTGCGCGCCAGGCGATCGAGCACGATCTGGTACTCGGCCGAATCCTCGGTGTACGCGCCGTACTGCGTGTGGCCCGAGCCGCGCGTGAAATACGCGCCTTTCGGATGCACGCCCGGGAACGTGCGGTACGGAATTCCGTCGCCGTCCACATCGAGATAACGGTGGAACTTCTCGAGCTTCTCGATCTCCTCGAGTCCGAGCACCTTCCCGCGATCCGGCTTGTAGTTGTCGTCCCACTTCAGCTCGGGACACATCCAGTCGTTCATGCCGATGTCGAGGTCGCTGAGCACCAGCACCGGCGTCTGCAGTCTTTCGGCCAGGTCGAAGGCGTCGCGCGCGAAGTAGAAACATTCCTCGGGATCGCGCGGGAACAGGCACACGTGCTTGGTGTCGCCGTGCGAAGCGTATGCCGCCTCGAGGATGTCGCACTGCTGAGTGCGCGTCGGCATGCCGGTGGAAGGACCCACGCGCTGGATGTCGAACAGCACCGCGGGCACTTCGGCGTAATACGCGAGACCCAGGAACTCGTTCATCAACGACACGCCCGGACCACTCGTCGCGGTGAACGAACGCGCGCCATTCCACGAGGCGCCCAGCACCATGCCGATCGCGGCGAGCTCGTCTTCGGCCTGGATGAATGCGAAGTTCTTCTTCCCGGTCTCGGGATCTACGCGCAGCTTGTCGGCGAATCCTTTGAAGGCATCCATGAGCGACGTCGACGGCGTGATGGGATACCAGGCGGCCACTGTCGCGCCGGCGAACACGCAGCCGAGGCCCGCGGCCGTGTTGCCGTCGATCATGATGTAGCCATCGGTCTTCGAACCCCCCGGCAGCGGCGCCACCTTCAGGGGTAACGGGCACGGCAGATTCGCCTTCGCGTAGTCGTAGCCGAGCTGGATGGCCTTCATGTTGGCGTCCACGAGCTGCGGCTTCTTCGCGTAGGTTTCCGCCAGCAGCTTGCGGATCTGCTCGATGTCGAGATCCATCAGCGCCGCGAGCACACCCGCGTAGCAGATGTTCTTCATCAGGATGCGCGTGCGCACGCCGTTGAAGTTCTCGTTGCACATCTTCGCGAGCGGCACACCGAGTACGGTGATGTCGTCGCGCGCGAGCAGCGCCGGGCGCGGCCAGGTGCTGTCGTAGATGAGATAACCGCCCGAGGCCACTTCGCGCACGTCGCGCGCATAAGTCTCGGCGTTCATCGCGACCATGATGTCGATCTTGCCGGAGCGGGCGACGTAGCCATCGCGCGTCACGCGGATCTCGTACCAGGTGGGCAGGCCCTGGATATTGGACGGGAAGTAATTCTTGCCCATCACCGGGATGCCGCTGCGGAAGATCGATTTCATCAGCAGCGTGTTGGCACTCGCCGAACCGGTGCCATTCACCGTCGCGATCTTGATCGCGAAGTCGTTCGTTCTGTCAGTCATGGGGCGTAGGTTTTCTCTATGCGGATCGCGGCATCTTGGCCGCGTCCGCGGCGGCTTCGTCCTCGGCATGCGGCCATTTCACGAAGGACTTCTGCATGTCCCACGCGGCCGTGGGGCAGCGCTCGGCGCACAGGCCACAGTGCACGCAAAGATCCTCGTCTTTGACCATGACCCGCTGCGTGTGTTTCAGCGGCCCGGATACGTATAAGGCCTGAGTGACATTCTTCGCGGGCGCCTTGAGCCGCGTACGCAGGTCGGCTTCTTCGCCGTTGTGCGTGATCGTGAGGCAATCCACCGGGCAGATGTCGATGCACGCGTCGCATTCGATGCACAGCTTCGTCTCGAACACGGTCTGCACGTCGCAGTTGAGGCAACGCTGCACCTCTTTTTCGATCTGCTCCGCGGTGAAGCCGAGCTCGACTTCGATGTCGAGTTTCTTGAAGCGTTCCTTGAGCGAGACGTGCGGCATGAGGCGCCGTTCGGCCGGGTTGTAGTCGTTCGCGTAAGCCCACTCGTGCATGCCCATCTTGCGCGACTGCAGGTTCACGCCCGGCGGCAGACGCTCGGCGACGCTCTTGCCCTGGCAATGGTTGTGTATGGAGATCGCCGCCTGGTGGCCATGCTCGACCGCCCAGATGATGTTCTTGGGACCGAACGCCGCATCTCCGCCGAAGAACACGCCCGGTCGCGAGGACTCGAAGGTCCGGGCGTCCACCTTCGGCACGTCCCACTTGTCGAATTCGATGCCGAGATCGCGCTCGATCCACGGAAACGCGTTCTCCTGGCCGATCGCGAGGATCACGTCGTCGGCTTCGAGGAATTCCTCGCCCGTGATGCGCTCCGCGGTGATGCGTCCCGTCGCGTCGATGTCGTATTCCATGACATCGAAGGTCATGCCCTGCAGTTTGCCGTTCTCGACGACGAACGCCTTGGGCGAGCGGTTGATGACGATCTGCACCTTCTCTTCTTCGGCGTCCTCGAGCTCCCACTCGGAGGCCTTGAAGAACTGGCGGGGCTTGCGCGCCATGACCTTCACGTCCTTCGCGCCGAGACGTAGCGACGTGCGGCAGCAGTCCATCGCGGTGTTGCCGACACCGATGATGAGCACCTTCTCGCCGATATCCTTGATGTGCCCGAAGGCGACCGACTCGAGCCACGTGATGCCGATGTGGATGTTCGCCGCGCCTTCCGCGCGACCCGGCAGCTTGAGCTCCTTGCCCTTCGGCGCGCCCGCGCCGACGAACACCGCGTCGAAGCCGCCCTTCTCCAGCAACTCGCGCATCGACTTGATCGGATGGCCGAGCTTGAGGTCGACGCCCATGTCGACGATGTGCGCGATCTCCTCGTCGAGAACTTCGGCGGGCAGGCGGAACGACGGAATGTTCGTGCGCATGAGGCCGCCCGGAACCGCGAACTGCTCGAAGACGGTAACCGAGTATCCAAGCGGCATGAGATCGTTCGCCACCGTCAGCGAAGCGCAGCCCGCGCCGATGAGCGCGACCTTCTTGCCGTTCTTGAGCTTGGGAATCCTGGGCAGGCGGGCCTTGATGTCTTCTTCGCGATGGTCGGCGGCCACTCGCTTCAGCCGGCAAATCGCGACGGGTTTTTCCTCGACACGGCCGCGACGGCAGGCAGGCTCGCACGGCCGATCACACACACGTCCGAGGATTCCAGGAAAAACGTTCGAATGGCGGTTCACCATGTATGCATCGGTGAAGCGCCCTTGAGCGATGAGACGAATGTATTCGGGGACGTCGGTGTGTGCTGGGCAAGCCCATTGGCAATCCACGACCTTGTGAAAGTAGTCGGGATGCGAGGTGTCCGTCGGTTGCATATCCCCCCGAGGCAAAACGCCGGATTTCGCCCTCCGGCACTGCAGCGAGTATAGGCTTCACGGCATGGCAGACCCAAACCTGGCGGTGGAAATCCGCCTACGTACCCGATCGCGCGTGCTGGAAGTGGCGTTCGAGGACGGAGCGCGATTTTTGTTGCCTTTCGAATACCTTCGTGTCCATTCGCCCTCCGCCGAGGTGAAGGGGCATGGGCCGGGACAGGAGGTCCTCGTGCTCGGCAAGCAGAACGTCGGCATCCAGGCCGTTGAGCCGGTCGGACAATACGCCGTGAAACTGGTGTTCGATGACGGCCACGATTCGGGCCTTTATTCGTGGAAGTACCTGCGCGAGCTGGGCCAGAAGTACGCGGAAAATTGGGCGAAGTACCAGGCCAGGGTTTACTCGGCCCAACAGTAGATTTCACGGAGCGGGTCGAAGACCCGCCAGAGATTCGCGGCGTGAGCCGCTGAGAATCGCCGCTGGGAATCGGCGTAAAACAAGGGCTGGTCGCACAGGCTGACCAGCCCTTTTCAAGACCCCCGCTCGAATAGTTGGGCTTTGTAACCAATGCCCACCTGAAAAGCCAGCGCTTTCTGGGTGCGCACCACAGGCCCGTCTATACTGCTCGTACTGTGAGCGATCCCAAGAAATCCCCGGAGACCGATTTCGGCTTCGAGCGCGTTGCCTGGTCCGAAAAACAGAGCCGCGTACGCGGCGTTTTCGATTCCGTCGCCGGCAAATACGACATCATGAACGACCTGATGTCCGGCGGCGCCCATCGCCTCTGGAAGGATTTCACTTTATCCCTGACGAACCTGCGTCCGGGACAGCGCGCGCTCGACGTCGCCGGCGGCACGGGCGACTTGAGCGTCGGACTCGCGAAACAGGTCGGCAAGACCGGGATCGTGATCCTCTCGGACATCAACGCCGCGATGCTGAGCGAGGGCCGGGATCGGCTGCTGGACGCCGGCATCGTCGGCAACGTGTCCTGCGTGCTCGCGAACGCGGAAAAGCTGCCGTTCGCGGATGCCCAGTTCGATTGCGTGACGATCGGCTTCGGCCTGCGCAACGTCACCGACAAGGCCGCCGCGCTCGCCGACATGCGGCGAGTCCTCAAGCCCGGCGGGCAACTCCTCGTGCTGGAGTTTTCGCATCCGACCGTGCCGTTGCTCAAGCCGATATACGACCTGTATTCGTTCAAGGTGCTGCCGCTGATCGGCAAGCTGGTCGCGAAGGACGAGGACAGCTACCGCTATCTCGCCGAATCCATCCGCATGCATCCGGACCAGGAAACACTGCTCGCGATGATGCGCGACGCGGGCCTCGAGGACTGTCGTTATCACAATCTCTCGGGTGGCATCGTCGCCGTGCATCGAGGCTATCGCTACTAGTTCATGCTGACCCAGGCGATCGAGAACCTCCTGAACCGGAACCTGCCGCGCAGTCCGCGCGCGCGCGAGCTGTGCGGTACGCTCAAGGGACGCCGCGTGCGTATCGAGGCGCGCGGGCTCGGATGGGTGCTCATCGCCGAGTCGCTCGGCGATTCGATCAGCCTCGGGAAGGGCGACGCCGGCGCGAGCGAACCGGACGCGGAGATCTCGGGTAGTTTGCTGAACCTCGCCGCGCTCGCGGGTCCCGACCCGGAATCGGTCATCCAGCGCGGCGATGTCGCCATCCGCGGCGATGCGGAAATCGCCCAGAAATACCGCGAGCTCGCGATGCTGCTGAAGCCCGACGTCGAAGAGGAACTTTCCAGGATCATCGGTGATTCGCCTGCTCACCAGGCTCTGCGCCTGGCGCGCATGGCGGCGGATTTCGGGCGTCGCGCCGCGAAGAACTCGGTGCGCAACGTCGCCGAGTACCTGGCCCACGAACGCGGCGACCTCGTGCCGCGCGCCGAAGCCGAGGATTTCTACCGTGGCGTCGAACGGCTGCGCGAGGACCTCGACCGGCTCGACGCCCGCACGCGCGCGCTCGAGCAGGCCGGCGACCCGGAAGTCGAACGATGAAGCTGCGCGTCATCGTCCGGCTCGTCGAGATCCAGCGCGTGCTCGTTCGGCACGGACTCGACGAGTTCGTGCGCGCCACGCACCTTTACCGTCCGCTGCGCTTCCTGTTCCTGCTGTCGCCGTGGACCTGGGCCGTGCGCCGCGGCGACGCGCCGCGCGGCGAACGCCTGCGCCTCGCGCTCGAGGAACTGGGGCCGATCTTCGTGAAGTTCGGCCAGGCCTTGTCCACGCGTCGCGACCTCTTGCCGGTCGACATCGCCGACGAGCTGGCAAAGTTGCAGGACCGCGTGCCGCCCTTCGACGGCAGGATCGCGCGTGAAATCGTCGAGCGCGCCTATGGCCGTTCTGTCGAGCAGGTGTTCTCGAAGTTCGACGAAACGCCGCTCGCGGCCGCGTCCATCGCGCAGGTGCATGCCGCGGAATTGCGTCCCGAGGTGTCGCTCAACGGCGCGCAGACCCGCGAAGTCGTGGTCAAGGTGCTGCGTCCCGGCATGCATGCCGTCATCGCGCGCGATCTCGAGGTCCTGCACGAGCTGGCCCGCATCGCGCAGCGGCACTGGGAAGGCAGCCGGCGCCTGCGTCCGATCGAGGTGGTGCGCGAATACGAGAAGACCATCCTCGACGAGCTGGATCTGATGCGCGAAGGGGGCAACGCCTCGCAGCTGCGCCGCAATTTCGACGGCTCTCCCCTGCTCTACGTACCCGCCGTGCATTGGGACTTCTGCCTGCCCGAAGTCATGGTGATGGAGCGCATCCGCGGCGTGCAGATCTCCAACATGACCCGCCTGCGCGAGGCGGGCACCGACATCAAGCGGCTCGCGGAGAACGGCGTCGAGATCTTCTTCACGCAGGTGTTCCGGCACAATTTCTTCCACGCCGACATGCACCCCGGCAACATCTTCGTGCTGATCGACAATCCCGCTCGGCCGCGTTACGCCGCTGTGGATTTCGGCATCGTCGGCACGCTCGATCCGCGCGACCAGTATTACCTCGCGGAGAATTTCCTCGCGGTATTCGATCGCGACTACCGCCGCGTGGCGACGCTGCACCTCGAGTCCGGCTGGGTACCGGAAGGTTCGCGCGTCGACGAGATGGAGTCGGCGATCCGCACCGTTTGCGAGCCGATCTTCAACAAGCCGCTCAAGGAAATCTCCTTCGGAACGGTGCTGCTGCGCCTGTTCGAGATTTCGCGGCGCTTCAACGTGGAAATCCAGCCGCAGCTCATCCTGCTGCAGAAGACGCTGCTCAACATCGAAGGCCTCGGCCGCGATCTCTACCCGGACCTCGACATCTTCAAGACCGCCGGTCCGATCATGCGCGACTGGGTGCGCGAGAAGATGAGCGCGCGCGCGGTCATGGAAAAGGCGCGCGTCCAGTTGCCCGAGATCATCAACAGCCTGCAGACGCTCGCGCCGCTGATGCGTTCGGCCGTGCAACGCGCGCAGGACGGACGCCTGCGCCTCGCCGTGGAAGCGCCCGAGATCGACGAGTTGCGCGCCGAGATCCGGCGCACCAATCGCCGGCGCGACAAGCTGACCATCGCCGCCGTCGTGTTGCTGGGCGGAATCCTGTGGAGCGCGCTGGGGCACGATCCGCTTTGGGCAGGCTGGCTGGTATCCGGCGCCGGCGCCGCGTGGCTGCTGGCCGAGTTGCGCCGCTGATCAGGTCGGCCGGCGCCGATCGCCGTCCACATCCTCGGCAACGGCCGCCCCACCCAGCGCTTGAATCCGGGCGTTTCGGCAATCGATCCGGTCCCGCGTTGAGCGCGGATTCCAAGTTGGCGGAGAATGATCCCGGCCCAGTGACCGCCCCGGTCCATCGTGTCTGGAGAGGGGCCTTTAGGAAAAGGCCTGAGTAACCGTTACTAACTACATTGCGGCAGCGCGTCAACCTGGAGTAGTTTGACCCAATGAGCACCGACGACAGCGCCCGACCGAGCCGCGTTCTCGCGCGGTTCGTGGCGCTGTTGGCCGTCGCCGTGGGCGCGATGTCGCTCGCGGGATGGTCGTTCGGCATCGAGCAGCTCACCAGTCTCTCACCGACCTGGCCGCGGATGGCGAGGCTCACCGCGCTGGCGTTCCTGCTCGCCGGGTTCACCCTGTGGCTCGCGGCGGGAGACCGTCGCATCCCGGCGCGCATCGGCGCCACGCTGATGGGCGCGATCGGGCTGCTGATCCTGGTGCGCTACGCCACCGGGTGGAGCGTGCACCTCGAGAATTTTTCCCTCGCCGCCATCCCCTCCACGTCTCCGGTGCGCATGGCGCCCGGCACCGCCACCGCGTTTCTGTTGTTAGGCGGCGCGTTGTGGTGCTCTTTCGAGCAGCGGCTGGCCGGCGTACATCAGGTGCTGGCCCTGTGCGCCCTGCTCGTGGGCTGCCTGGGTTTCTCGCGCTACATATTCGGCGCCGATCCGAGCGCGGCGTTCAGCACGATGGCCTTCCCGACCTCCGCCATGATCATGTTGCTCGCGGCGGGAGTCATGACGCTGCGCGGCGATTCGGGCATCGCCGCACTGCTCGCGAGCGAAGGCGTGGGCGGGGGCATCGCGCGGCGATTGCTGCCGGCGGCCATCCTGGTGCCCCTCGCGGCCGGCGCGTTGACCGCGCAGGCCGCGCGCAGCGGTGTCCTGACCATCGAAGAAGCCGTCGCGCTGTTCGCGCTCTGCAGCATGGTGATCTTCGTCAGCATCGTGTGGATCAACGCGGCGCGCGGCGAACGCGCCGACCGCCTGCGCCGCCGCGCCGAGCACAACCTGCGCATGAGCGAGGAGCGCAACCAGCTCATCGTCGAGACCTCGCTCGACGCCGTCGTGACCATGAACGTCGAGGGCATCATCACGGGCTGGAATCCGCAGGCGGAGCGCACGTTCGGCTGGATGCGTTCCGAGGTCATCGGGCGCGAGCTCGCCGAGGTGATCATCCCGGAACGCCTGCGCGACGCGCATCGCGCCGGACTCAGGCGCTACCTCGATTCGGGCATGACACGTGTCCTGAACCGACGCTCCGAACTCACGGCGCTGCATCGCGAGAACCGGGAGTTTCCCGTGGAGATCGCGATCACGCCGATCGGCTTCGGCTCCGAGATGGTCTTCAGCGCGTTCATCCGCGACATCACCGGCCGGGTGCGTGCCGAGTCCGCGCTGCGCGAGAGCGAACAGCGCTTCCGCACGATGGCCAACAGCGCGCCCGTGCTGATCTGGATGAGCGGCCCCGACAAGCGCTGCACCTGGTTCAACCAGCGCTGGCTCGATTTCGTCGGGCGCGGCATGGAACAGGAGATCGGCGACGGCTGGTGCGACAACCTGCATTCCGCCGATTTCGATCGCGTGCTCGACACCTATCACGGCGCGTTCGACGCACGCCGCGCGTACGAGGTGGAATTCCGGCTGCAACGCCACGACGGCGCGTGGCGCTGGCTGCTCGAACGCGGCACTCCGATCATCGGGCCCAACGGCGATTTCAGCGGCTACATCGGCACCTGCGTCGACATCACCGAGCATCGCGAAACCGTCGAGCAGCTGCGCGAGAGCCGCGCGCGCTTCAAGACGCTGGCCGAGTCGCTGCCGCAGCTCGTGTGGACCTGCCTGCGCGACGGTTACTGCGATTACGTGTCGCGGCAATGGCTCGAGTACACCGGGGCGCCCGAGGAACAGCAGCTGGGAACCGGCTGGTTCGAACACGTGCATCCCGACGATCGCATGAAGGTGCGCATGGAGTGGGCGCGCGTGGTGAGCAGCGGCGAGGTTTTCGACGAGACCTTCCGTATCCGGCGCCACGACGGTGTGTACCGGTCGTTCAAGGCGCGCGCGGTGCCGCTGCGCGATCCGGCGGGGCGCATCCTCAAGTGGTTCGGTTCGAACACCGACATGGAAGACTTCGTGCAGTCCGAGCATCGCCTCAAGCTGCAGCTCGAACGCATGCACCTGCTCGATCGAACTACCCACGCGATCGGCGCGCACCAGGAGATCAACAAGGTCTTCGGCGTGGTGCTGCAGAGCCTCGAGGAGGACCTCGGCGTCGATTTCGGCTGCGTGGCCACCTACCAGGCGGAACCCGAGCAACTCACGGTCGCGAGCCTAGGCGCGATCAGCGGCCCGCTCGCGATGCGCATCGGCCTCGGCGAGAAAACGCACATCGAGGTGGACGACACCCTGCTCGCGCGTTGCGTGCGTGGCGAGATGGTGTACGAGCCCGACATCCGCGACAGCCGCCTGCCGCTGTCGGCGCGTCTCGCCTCGGGCGGGCTGGCCACGCTCGCGATCGCGCCACTCGTGATCGAGGACGATGTCTTCGGCGTGCTGATCGTCGCGCGCCGCGGCGTCGACGCCTTCGACGAGGACAGCCGCGAATTCCTGCGGCAGCTCTCGAACCACGTCGCGCTGGCCGCGCACCAGGCGCGCCTGTACGAGGCATTGCAGGCCGCCTACCAGGACCTGCGCGAAACCCAGCAGACGGTGATGCAACACGAGCGGCTGCGCGCGCTGGGCCAGATCGCGAGCGGCATCGCGCACGACATCAACAACGCGTTGTCGCCCGCCGGGTTGTACGCGCAATCGATGCTCGAGCACGAGAAGGGCCTCTCCGCGCGGGCGCGCGACCACCTGGCCGTGATCCAGCGCGCCATCGAGGACGTGGCCGGCACCGTGCAGCGGATGCGCGCGTTCTACATGCCGCAGGGACAGGAAATGACCCTCGCGCCCGTCGACGTGAACCAGGTCATCCTGCAGGTCATCGACCTGACCCGCGCGCGCTGGAGCAACATGGCGCTCGAACGCGGCGTCGTCGTGCAGGTCGTCAGCGACCTGGCTCCCGATCTGCCGCGCATCCTCGGCGCCGAGAACGAGGTGCGCGACGCGGTGACGAACCTGCTGTTGAACGCGGTCGATTCGATGCCCGATGGCGGCACGGTCACGCTGCGCACGAAGCTAGACTCGCGCGATCGCGAAATAGTCATCGAGGTGCAGGACATGGGCGTGGGCATGAGCGATACCACGCGCAGCCGCTGCCTCGAGCCGTTCTACACGACCAAGGGGGAACGCGGCTCGGGCCTGGGCCTGCCGATGGTGTTCGGCATGGTCCAGCGGCACGGCGGGCAACTCGAGATCGACAGCGAGGTCGGCAAGGGCACGACGATGCGGCTGCGGTTGCCGATCGCCCCCAGCGGGATGTCTTCGAAGGAGGCCGTGCCGGTGGCGCCGGAGAAGCCGCTTCGCATCCTGCTCATCGACGACGACCCGCTGCTGCTGCGCAGCCTGCGCGACACGCTCGAGCTCGACGAACACGAGGTGCTCACCGCCGAAGGCGGCGAAGCCGGCATCGAGCTATTCGCGGCCGAGCAGTCCGCCGGACGCAAACTGGACGCGGTCATCACCGACCTCGGCATGCCCTACGTCGACGGGCGCAAGGTCGCGGTGCGCATCCACCAGCTCTCCTCCACCGTGCCCATCATCATGCTGACGGGCTGGGGGCACCGGATGCTCGCGACGGACGACAAGCCCGAGCACGTGGCTCGCGTGCTGAGCAAGCCACCGAAGATGGCCGAATTGCGCGCCACGCTCGCGGAACTGGTGCGGCCCGGCGGCAACCCCTGATGTAAAGGAACCTTGACGTTCCGGGGCTCGCCCGGTAACGTCAAGGTTCCTTTACATCGGAGCGGACACCGGGGAGCGCATGGATACCACCGAAAGAAGAACTCTCCTCAAGGTGTGGATGCGCCAGTTCGGCTGGCTGCTCGTGCTGTACATGGCGGCGTACGTCGCGGCGATGTGGGCCTTGATGAGTCTGCCCGCGGGGACGTCGCGGACGCTTCTCGTGTTGTCACCGATCCTCCCGGGCCTCGCGATGATCTGGAACACCGTGCTCGCCTATGGCCGGAGCGACGAGTTCGTGCGGCACGAGATCCTGTACGCCGCCGCGCTCGCGGCGCTCGTGACGGCCGCGTGGACGCTGGTCTATGCCTATCTCGAGCCGCTGGGATTCCCGCACCTCAACATCGGGTTCGTTCACACGTTTGGCTGGCCCGTGTTCATCTGGCGAATGATCCGCCTCATGAGACTGAGCGCGTGAGGAACATCCTGCCCGAGCTGCGCGCGAAACACGGCTGGACGCAGGCCGAACTCGCGGCGCGGCTCGGCATTTCCCGGCAGTCGATCATCGCGATCGAGACCGGGCGCTACGACCCGAGCCTGCCGCTGGCGTTCGAGATCGCGGAAGTTTTCAAACTACCGCTGGAAACAATCTTCCAGCGTGAAAAGGGAAAGAAAAAATGAGAGCCATGATGCGTGCAGGCTGGATGCTCGGAGTGACGCTGGGTATGGGCGCGTCCGCCGCCGAGGTGACCGCCGAGCGCGGCATGGTCGTGACGACCAGCGGCACGGGCGCGGCGCGCGCCGGCGCCGCGATGCTCGAAAAGGGCGGCAACGCCATGGATGCCGCTCTGACCGCGGCGTTGCTTCAGCCTTGCGTCGCGGCCGGCTCGTACGTGAGCTACGCGGGAATCATCAACGTCGTGTATTTCGACGCGAAGAGCGGCAGGGTCTTCGACCTCAATGCCGGGTACAACACCGTGCGGGCGGAGACCGAGCCGCTGACGATTCCGGGGATCGACCCCGCGGCGCTCGCGGCGGACAACCTGCGCGCGTTCGACTCGCCGCCCAGCGGCCGAACCGCGCTCGTGCCCGGATACTTCGCCGGCGTCGCGGCCGCACATGCGAAATTCGGCAGACGCGCCTTCGCCGAACTGCTCGCTCCGGCGATCGATTGCGCGGAAAAGGGCTTCCCGCTCTCGCCGGAACTCGCGGGAATGATGAAATCCCGCCAGTCGGTATTGCAGCGCTTGCCCGCGACGCGCGCGGTGTTCACGCGGTCCGACGGTGAGCTGTACGCGGCGGGTGACACGTTTCGCCAGCCCGAGCTCGCGAAGACATTGCGCGCCATCGCCAAACACGGCGCCGATCACATCTATCGCGGCGCGTGGGCGAAGGAGTTCGTCGAGGCTCTGCGCGGCGAAGGCGGCAAGATGACTTTGGCCGACCTCGAGGCCTATCTACCGACGTGGATCGATCCGGTGCACGGAACGTTCAACGGCTACGACGTCTACGCACATGGGCTGCCGTCGAGAGGCGGAGTGGCGCTGATCGAAGGCCTGAACCTCGCCACGGTTGCGAACCTCGCAGCCCTGCCTCCCTACGGGGAGTCGCCGCTCAAACTGTTCCGCATCGCGCAATTCGCGAAGCTGGGCGCGATTCTCAACGCGCCTGGCGTCGCGCCGCAGATGGAAAAGGCCCTCGGGTTCGAGCTCTCACCCGTCGCGCGCATCCGGCCCGACACGGCCAACAAGCTGTGGCCCCTGCTCGACGCCGGCTCGATTCCGATCATTCCGGCGCCGCGCAAACTCACTACCGCGCACTCAGACGGCGTGGTGGCGGTGGATCGGCAAGGCAACGTGGCCGCGATCGTCCATACCATCAATACCGTGAACTGGGGATCCACCGGCATCTTCGTCGGTGGCATCTCCATCCCCGATTCCGCCGCGTTCCAGCAAGCCCTGATCGCGAGCGTCGCGCCAGGATCGCGGCTCCCCGACGACACGAGTCCCGGACTCGTGATCCGCGATGGCAAGCCGGTGCTCGGGTTCTCCGCCATCGGCGCGGGTCTGCACGTCCGCACGCTTGGCGCCCTGCTCGACACGCTCGCGCACGGCATGTCGCCGCAGCAGGCGATCGCGTCGCCCGCGCTCGGCGGGCTGGATTTTTCCAGGGCTGCCGCCGGTGAGATCGGCCTGACGGTGGGCAAGTCGGATTTCAGCGCGCAATACCTGCAGCAGTTGCGCGAGCTCGGACAACCCGTGATCGAGGACGACCTGCAGCGCGGCTACTGGATCGGCATCGCGGTGGATGCCGGCAAGCCGCGCCTCAAGGGTGGCGCATTGCGCGAAATGTCGATGGGCGGCGAAGCCGCCGGTTATTAGGGCGGGCAGGCGGTGTATTCGAAGGGAATCACCGCCACCTTGCCATCTTTGCCCGGGCCGGCGATTTCCGCGTGCAGACCCGTAGCCGTACGCCGGTATTCGACGCGGTTCGGAAAATCATGCGCGGGATTTTCGAAGCGCGCCCAGCCCTCGCCGGATGCCGTCAGTCTGAATTCCGTCGGCGGCCTGCCCTGCGGCTGCGCGATGAATCGGATGCCCTCACGCGTTTCGATGCGCATGAATTCGAAGCTCTTCGTCCGGTCGCCTTTCACCGTCCGAGAAAGTCCGAGCAGGATGTCGCCGCGCGCGCCGAGCCACTGCTCTTCGATGAACTCGCCGTCCGCGTCGGAACACCAGTGCCCGACGAGCCATTCGAAGCTTGCGCCGGGAGAATCCGCCGAGACGGCGGCCGACAAGAAGGCAGCCGTGGCGGCGGCCAGGAGCGTGTTCTTTTTCATGGGCTCACACTAACTCGCGAGATCGGGCGCGTCACGGGAAGGAGAGTCAGGCCGGAATCGGTGGTCCCCGATGCCAGCGGCGTGCGAAATACCAGGCGGTCCAGGCCACCACGGTGTAGCCGAACGAAGTCCATGCCAGCACGCCGAGATTCCAGGAGACATACGGCGCGACGATGCCCAGCGTGAACGCCGTGATGAGCAGCGCGACGAAGGACTGCGCGGCGGAGGCCGTTCCGCGCGCCGCGGGAAACAGGTCGAGCATCTGCAGCGTCAGCACCGGGAATGCGAACTGCGCGCCGATCGCCGACGTGAACAGCAACGCCTGCTGCAGGTGCATCGGCACCTCGGGCAGCGCCGAGTGGAGAACCGCGCGCAACATGGCGGCCGCGCAGGTGATGCCGAGCCCCAGGCGTATCTGGAGGAGGAGAGGGAACCGGCGCGCGAACAGGGTCGACAGGATGGCGCCCGAGAGGATGCCGCTGATCACCGGCAGGAACAGCCAGTAGTAAGACGTCTCGTTCCCGCCCCAGTGTTTTTCCACGATCGCGGGCGCCGAGCCGATGTAACTCGCGATGGAGGAAAAATTGGTCGCCGCCGCCAGCGCGAGCATCAGGAACTCCGGGTGCCGCAGCACCGTCGCCGATGTCGCGGCCAGGTTGCGCACGCTGAAAGGCACCCGCGCGGAGACCGGGTGGGTCTCCGGCAATTTCCACCACGCGGCAAACGTGAACGCGAGGCCGCACAGCACCATGAAGGCGAACACCGCGCGCCAGCCGAATGCGACGTGCGCCCAGCCACCGATGATCGGCGCGATGGCCGGCGCGATGGCGAAAACCATCGTCGTGATGCTCATGAGGCGCTGCGCCCGCGCGCCGTCGTACAGGTCGCGGATCACCGCGCGGCCGATCACGATGCCGACGCCCGCGGTCACACCCTGCAGGATCCGCGCGGCGATCAACGATCCGTAGTTCGGCGCGAAGGTGCAGGCCAGCGAACCGACCGTATACAGCGACATGCCCCAGATCATCACGGGCCGGCGGCCGACCGCGTCCGACAACGGGCCGTGCAGCAGCGAAGCGAACGCGAACGGCAGCATGTACGCCGTGATCACCTGCTGGAGCTGCAGCGCGTCGACGCCGAGCGCTTTTTCCATCGCGTGGAATGCGGGGAAAAAGGTGTCGATCGAAAACGGGCTCACCATGGACAACCCGCCCAGCAGGAGGGCGAGGATCCAGTAGCGCGGCAGCTTGTGTTCCAAGCGTACTAGGCGGGCCGCAGCGCCCTCAGGAACGCTGCGGCATCCTGACCGCTCTCGAGGACTTCGACGAGCGCCGATCCGACGATGACGCCGGAGACGTGGCCATCGAGCTGCCGTACCTGATCGCGCGCGCGGATTCCGAAGCCGGCGCACACGGGTAGCTTGGAGGCCGCGCGCACCGCGTCGAGGTAACGCGTCACCTCGCCCGGCACCGCCGCGGTCTTGCCCGTGGTGCCGGTCATCGTGACCGCGTACACGAAGCCCTGCGCGGCCGCGCACAGCTTCTGCATGCGTTCCGGCGTGGTCACGGGCGTGACCATCTGGATCAGCGCGATGCCGTGTTGGCCGAGCGCCGCGCGGAAATCCTCGCTTTCGTCGAACGGCAGGTCCGGCACGATGAAGCCACACACGCCGGCCTGCGCGGCCGCTGCGGCCAGCTTCTCGAGCCCGAACGACAGCAGCGGGTTGAGATAACTCATCAAGACGAGCGGCGCTTTCGGCCGTTCCATCGCGGTGAGCTCGGCGAGCAGCCAGCGCAGCGAAACGCCCTGGCGCAACGCTTCGCGACTCGAACGCTGGATGGTCATGCCGTCGGCCATCGGATCGGTGAACGGAACGCCGATCTCCACGACGTCGGCCTCGTTGCCGATATGCACGAGATTTTCGCGGAACTTCTCCCGCTGCGGATATCCGGCGGTGATGAACGCGACGATCGCGGTACCCCCGCGGGCACCCGTGATCGCGGCCGAGAGTTTCTCGCTGGGCTTCTGGCTGATCGTCATGACGGATTCTTCTTTTCTGCGAGCACGGTGCGCTGCAATGTCGGCATGTCCTTGTCGCCGCGGCCCGAAAGTCCGATCAGGATCTTCTTGCCGGGGTTCTGCTTCGCCCAGCGTTTCGCGCCGGCGAACGCATGGGCCGACTCGATCGCCGGAAGGATACCTTCGGTGCGGCAGCACTCGGTGAGCGCTTCCAGCGACTCGTCATCCGTGGCGGCTTCGTAGCGTACGCGCCCGGCCCACAGCAGCAATGAATGTTCGGGTCCGACGCCCGGGTAGTCGAGACCCGCGGAAACGGACTCGGTCTCCTGGATCTGGCCGTCATCGTCCTGCAGCAGCAGCGAGTACGCGCCCTGCAGCACACCCGGCCGGCCGTAGGCGAGCGTCGCCGCGTTGCGGCCGAGCTCCTTGCCCGTGCCGCCCGCCTCGATCCCGATGATCTCGACCGACGCGTCCCCGATGAATGGATGGAACATGCCGATCGAATTCGATCCGCCACCCACGCAGGAGATCACGGCGTCGGGAAGGCTGCCGTTTCGCTCGATGAATTGCGCTCGCGCCTCCCGGCCGATGACCGTCTGCAGCTCGCGCACGAGATACGGATACGGGTGCGGACCGACCGCCGAGCCGATGATGTAGAAGGTGTCGTTCGGATCGGAGACCCAGTCGCGGAAGGCATCGTCGATGGCCGCGCGCAGCGTCTTGTCGCCACTCGTGACCGGCACGACGGTGGCGCCCAGCAATTTCATGCGCCCGACATTCGGTGCCTGGCGCTCCATGTCGACCGCGCCCATGTAGACGGTGCATGGCAGGCCGACGCGCGCGCAAGCCGCGGCGCTCGCGACGCCATGCTGGCCCGCGCCGGTTTCGGCGACGATGCGCTTGACGCCCAGCCGCTTGGCGAGCAGCGCCTGGCCGAGTGCGTTGTTGATCTTGTGCGCGCCGGTGTGCGCCAGGTCCTCGCGCTTGAACCAGACGTCCGCGCCCCAGGCTTTCGAGAGTTTCGGCGCATGCGTCAATGCGGTGGGGCGGCCCACCCAGCTGGCGAGTTCGGCCGCGAGCTCCGCCTGGAAATCGGGCGCGTGCAGGTGCTTCTTTATTCCCGCTTCGAGACGGTCGAAGGCCGCAACCAGCGTCTCGGGGACGTAACGCCCGCCGAACGGACCGAAGCGGCCGCGCGCGTCCGGGAATTTTCCGGCGAGCTCGTCGGCGAGTAGTTTGGCCTGTTCGGCCGGGTCGAGAGGAATCATGCGTACTCCAGGGCCGCGCTTCGGGCGGCGGCCACGAACCTGTCCATCTTTTCGACGCTCTTGATGCCGGGCGCACTTTCCACGCCGCTCGATACGTCCACGCCGAACGGACGCACGTGGCGCAGCGCGGCCGCGACGTTGTCGGGATTCAGTCCGCCGGCGAGGATCACCTCGCCGCGGCGCGCGAGGCCGGCCGCGAGATCCCAGTCGGTCGTTTGACCACTGCCGCTCACCGGGCCCTCGAACAACACGCGCCGCGGCAACGCGCACGCAGCCTGCGATCCGGGCCGCATCACCGGCAGCACGCTGAGTTCCTTCGGCAACCCGAGTGTCTCGATGTCCTCGATGTCGGTCTGCAGGATGTCGGGCCTGAAGTCCCTCAGGATTACGTCGACGTCCGCGCGCGTCGGATGACGCGTGACGGCGACGCAGGCGATCTTGCGGCGCGCGGGCGCGGCCAGCTCGCAGGCCACGGCCGTCGTGACCTGCCGCACTGACTTCGCGAACACGAAGCCGATCGCGTCGACCTCGCACGCGAGCGCGGCGTTCACCGCGTCCGGCGTCGTCATGCCGCAGATCTTGATGAACGGCCGCGTCATCGGCTGACGGCCCTCCGCTCTCCGCGCGCGCCGGCCAGCATGCCTTGCGCGAGCGCGGCCGGATCCGCCGCGGACATCAACGCGCTGCCGACGAGGGCGAGGTCGTAGCCGCAACGCGCCATGCGCGCGGCGTCCTCGGCCGTCGCCACGCCACTTTCGGCGACGCGCTTCACGTCGGACGGGAGCGAAGACGCCAGCGCGTCGAGCCGGCCCGGCACGACCTTGAGCGTGACGAGATCGCGCGAGTTCACGCCGACCAGCAGCAGGTCGCGATGCGCGCGGCGCGCGTCGACCAGTGCATGCGCGAGTTCGATGTCGGGCGCATCGAAGGTTTCGAGCAGCACGAACATGGAATGCTCCAGCGCCGTGTCGATCAGACGTTCGAGATCGCCGCGCGGCAGCATGCGCAGGATCGCGAGCACCCCCGACGCGCCGGCGGCGCGGCCTTCGAGCACCTGGTAATCGTCGACGAGGAAATCCTTGCGCATCGCGGGGACGCCGAGCGGCGCGAGCGAGCGCGCACCCGCGGCGAGATCGTCGAGCGACCCGTCGAAGCGGCTGGGCTCCGTGAGGATCGAAACCGCGGCGGCGCCGGCGCGTGCATAACTCGCGACGCGTGCGCCGACGTCCTCTTCCGCGGCGGCTTTCAGCAATCCGACCGCGGGCGAACGCAGCTTCACTTCCGCGATGAGATCGAAGGCGCCGAGCGAAAGGCGCGGCGCGGCCGGCAGGTCCGCGATGCGCGCGCGCAGTTCGCGCTCCGGGAGTCGCGCGCGTGCCTCGGCCGAGCGTGCGCGGCTCGATTCAGCCATCTGTCCGAGGAAATCCGCGCTCATGCCGGGACCTGGGTACCAAACGCAGCGAGCAATTGGAGCGTGCGACGAGCGGCGCCGCTGTCGATGGCCTCGCGTGCCATCGCAACGCCCTCGCGTGGCGACTTCGCGCGGCCGACGATCTCGAGCGCCAGCGCGGCGCCGAGCAACAATGCGTCGCGGTGCGGACCACGGTCTTCGCCCGTGAGCACGGCGCGCAGCGCGCGCGCGTTCGACGCGGCGTCGCCGCCCGCGAGATCGCGCGCACCACACAGGTCGAGACCATAGTCCGAGGGGCTGCGGATCTCCGCCTGCACCTTGCTAGGCCGCACGTCGAGGATCGTGAACGGACCCATCGGCGTAGGTTCGTCCCAGCCCTCCGCGCCGTGCACGACGAATGCGCGTTCGATCGGCAGTCCGGACAATGCGTCGGCCATCAACTGCGCCGTGGACAGATTGAACGCGCCCGTTAGCTGGAAGCGCGGCGCCGCGGGATTCGTCAGCGGCCCGAGGATGTTGAACACCGTGCGCACGCCCATCGCCTGGCGCACCGGGCCCACCGCCTTCATCGCCGGGTGGTAGTGAGGCGCGAACAGGAACGTGAATTTCGTGGCGGCGAGGCACGCGCCGGCCGCGGCTTCGTCGAGCGGTAGTTTGAGACCGAGCTGCTCGAGCACGTCGGCGCTGCCGGACTTGCTCGACACCGAGCGGTTGCCGTGTTTGACGACGTCGACGCCGCAGGCCGCGGTCAGCAGCGCCGCGCCGGTGGATAGATTGAAGCTGCCCGACGCATCGCCGCCGGTGCCGACGATGTCGATCGCGGCCACACTCGCGGGAATCGCGGGCTGCCGCGCCAGCGAGCGCATCGCGCGCGCGAAGCCGCGCACCTCGTCGGCCGTGACGCCCTTGGAGCGCAACGCGGCGAGAAACGCGCCCGCGAGCGCCGGCTGCATGTCGGCGCCGGTGAGCGCGCGCAGCAGGTCGGAGGCCTCTTCCTCTCCGAGATGTTTGCCCGAGAGCAGGTGCTCGAGCGTGTCGCGCAGGTTCACTGCCGGCCCCCGGTCATCTCGAGGAAGTTGCCGATGAGCTGCGGGCCTTCCGGCGTGAGCACGCTTTCGGGGTGGAACTGCACGCCTTCGACCTTCAGCGTCCGGTGGCGCACGCCCATGATCTCGCCCTCGGGCGTACGCGCCGTCACTTCGAGATCCGCCGGCAACGTGTCCGCCTTCGCGATCAATGAATGATAGCGACCCACTTCCGTATCGGGCTTCAGCCCCGCGAACAGGCCGCGTCCGTCGTGCGCGACCGTCGAAGTCTTGCCGTGCATGAGGCGCGGCGCCCTGACTACCTTGCCGCCGAACACTTCGACGATGGACTGGTGCCCCAGGCACACACCGAACACGGGCACCGTTCCCGCGAACGCGCGGATCATGTCCATCGACACGCCCGCGTCGTAAGGCGTGCCCGGGCCCGGCGAGATGCACAGGTGCGTGGGCGCGAGGGTCTTGGCCTGCTCCACCGTGATCTCGTCGTTGCGGCGCACGTCGACCTCCGCGCCGAGGATCAGGAAAGCCTGCACGAGGTTGTAGGTGAAGGAATCGTAGTTGTCGATCAACAGCAATCGCACGTTCGCCGGGACGCTCATAAACCCTCCGCCGCGAGCTTCAGCGCGCGCGCCATCGCGCCGCTCTTGGCGAGCACTTCTTCGTATTCGGTGATGGGCACGCTGTCGGCCACGATGCCCGCGCCGGCCTGGTAGCTGTATTCGTCGCCGCGGAAGACCAGCGTGCGGATCGTGATCGCCTGGTCCATGTCGCCGCGCGCGCCGAAGTAGCCGACCGTGCCGCCGTAGAGGCCGCGGCGCACGGGCTCGAGCTCGTCGATGATCTCCATCGCGCGAACTTTCGGCGCGCCAACCAGCGTGCCCGCGGGGAACGTGGCCGCGAACAGGTCGAACGCGTCGCGCCCCGGCGCGAGCACTCCCTTCACGCCGCTCACGATGTGCATCACGTGGCTGTAACGCTCGATGACGCGGTACGGATCGACGTGTACGGTGCCGGCGCGCGCGACGCGGCCGAGATCGTTGCGCGCGAGATCGACCAGCATCACGTGCTCGGCGTTCTCCTTCACGTCGGCGAGCAGGTCTTTTTCGCGCTGCAGGTCGACGCCCGCATCGTCGTCGCGCGGCCGCGTGCCGGCGATCGGCCGCAGTTGCGCGTCGCCCTGCGCGTTCACTTTCACGAGCGCCTCGGGCGAAGAGCCTACGACCGTCACGTCGCCGAGCCGGCAGTAATACATGTAGGGCGACGGATTGATGAGGCGCAGCGCGCGATAGGCCTCGAACGGATCGATCGAATGACGGCCCGAGAAGCGCGACGACAACACGAGCTGGTAGACGTCGCCGGCCGCGATGTATTCCTGCGTGCGCTTCACGCCGGCGATGTACTCGTCCTGCGTCAGCGAACCCACGGCGGGGGAATAACGACTCTCGGGAGCGGCGCCCGGGGTCGTGTAGTTAGGCAGGCCGCCGCGCAGCGCGCGGATCACGTCGCGGCGCAATGCCTGGCGCTCGTCCTCGGTGCCGGCATGGAGCAGCGCGATGCCGCGGGTCAGGTGATCGAACACCAGCAGCGACTCGGGCGCGACGTAGTGCAGGTCGGGAACCGGGTTGTCGGCACGCGCCTTCGAGGGCAGCCGCTCGAAGTAGCGCACCACATCGTAAGAGGAGTATCCGACGAGCCCGCCCGCGAGCGGCACGCCCGCCATCTCCGGCATGGGCTTCGGAGCGGCGGCGAGCGCCTGGCGCAGCGCGCCTAACAAGGCGGACTTGTCCTTCGGGCGCGGCAGCTTCGCGTCGCCGACGGTGAGCCCCGAGGCGTCGAGCCGCACCTCGAGGCACTTGCCGAAACCGATGAACGAATAACGCGCGAGGCGTTCACCGCCCTCGACGCTCTCGAGCAGGAAGCGCGGATCGAAGGCGCCCAGCTTGGCGAAGGCCGACACCGGTGTGTCGAGATCGCCGGCGATGTCAAAAGGCGGTTTCACCGCATTTCCTCTCTATTTTCCTGACAGTTCCAAGACGCGCAGACAACAAAAAACCCATCTCTGGTCTCACCGGAGATGGGTTCTCGGAATTCGCCCTGATCAGCTCAGAAGAGCAATAACGTCCCGTGGCCCTCTCCTTATGGGAGGCGCCACCACCAGACCTTGCGGATGCCGTTCTGAATCATGGGGCGGGGAGTATCGCCGTGGCCTCGACGCCGCGTCAAGGCTTTGGGAGTTAGAATCCGGGCCTTCAAACACACAGGGAGCGATCGATGGCGCGGCGTCTCATTTCCTCGGGTTCCACGTTCGAAAAGAGCATCGGTTATTCACGCGCCGTGGTCGATGGCGACTGGGTTTTCGTGTCGGGCACCACGGGGTTCGACTACTCCACGATGACGATCCAGGACGACGTGGTGGCCCAATGCGAGCAGGCCCTGAAGAACATCGAGGCGGCGCTCAAACAGGCCGGGGCGGGTTTTTCCGACGTCGTGCGCGTGCACTACCTTATGACCAATGCCGCCGACTTCGAGCGCTGCTGGCCCGCGATGGGGAAGGTCTTCGGGGAAGTCCGGCCTTCCTGCACGGCGATGGTGGTCGGCCTGGTCGATCCGCGCATGAAGATCGAGATCGAGGTCACCGCGCTGCGCGGCCGGAAGTCCGCGGCCCCGAAGATGAAGGCCAAGGTCAAGGCCAAGGCCAAGGCGAAGCGCAAGAAATGACCGCCGGATCCCATTCTTGAAGACGGGACAGACTTGAAGTCTGTCCCCGGGAAAAACGCGATGAACACAGACTACGAGAAGTTAGGCGCCTTCTATCTCGGCCGCGAGTTCGACCCGGCGGCGAACGCGCTCGAGGACGATCTCGTACTCTACGATTCGCGCGACCTCACGACTCACGCGGTCTGCGTCGGCATGACGGGCTCGGGCAAGACCGGCCTGTGCATCTCGCTGCTCGAGGAAGCCGCGATCGATGGTGTGCCCGCGATCTGCATCGATCCCAAGGGCGATCTCGGCAACCTGCTGCTCGCCTTCCCGAACCTCGCGCCGTCGGATTTCGAGCCTTGGGTCGACGCCGGCGATGCGGCGCGAAAAGGATTGTCGGTCGGCGAACTCGCCGCGAAAACGGCGGAGAGCTGGAAGAACGGACTCGCCGAATGGGCGCAAACACCCGAGCGCATCGCGAAGCTGCGCGCGTCCGCCGACGTGGCCATCTACACGCCGGGATCCGAGACCGGCATTCCGCTCTCGGTGCTGCGCTCGTTCACGCCGCCCTCGCCGGAGCTGCTCGCGGACGCGGGAGCTTTGCGCGACCGAGTGGGTTCCGTCGTCTCCGGCCTGCTCAGTTTGTTAGGCATCGACGCGGACCCGATCGGCAGCCGCGAACACATCCTGCTCGCGAACATCATCGAAGGCGCCTGGCGCCAGGGCCTCGCCCTCGACATGTACGGCCTCATCCAGGCGGTGCAGAAGCCGGCCTTCGACAAGCTCGGCGCATTCGACCTCGAGACGTTCTTCCCCGCGAAGGACCGGCTCAAGCTCGCGATGCAGATCAACAACCTCATCGCCTCGCCCGGCTTCGCGACCTGGATGGCGGGCGAGCCGCTCGACGCGCAGAAGCTGCTGTTCACCTCCGAAGGCAAGCCGCGTATCTCGATCATCTCGATCGCGCATCTCAACGATGCCGAGCGCATGTTCATCGTGACGCTGGTGTTGAACGAGGTGATCGCGTGGATGCTCTCGCAGTCGGGTACGTCGAGCCTGCGCGCGATCTTCTACATGGACGAGATCTTCGGCTACTTCCCGCCCACGGCGAATCCGCCCTCGAAGCAGCCCATGCTCACGCTGCTCAAACAGGCCCGCGCGTTCGGACTCGGCTGCGTGCTCGCCACGCAGAATCCCGTCGATCTCGATTACAAGGGTCTCGCGAACTGCGGCACCTGGTTCATCGGCCGCCTGCAGACCGAGCGCGACAAGCTGCGCGTGATCGAAGGTCTCAAATCCGCGCTGCCCGGCGGCGCCGAGGCTTCGGATCTCGAAGCCCTGATGTCGAATCTCACCCAGCGTGTGTTCCTGGTGCGCAACGTGCACGACGACGCACCGCTGCTCATGAAGACGCGCTGGGCGTTGTCCTATCTGCGTGGCCCGCTCACGGGGCCGGAAATTTCCCGCGTGATGGCCGCACGCAAGTCGAGCGCGGCGACTGCGGCCTCGCCATCCGCGGCCGTCTCTGCCGCAGCCGCTTCAGCCGCGGCCGCCTCACCCGCAACCGCGCAGACTTCGAGCCCACACGCGAACACACGTCCGGCCGTCGGCGCGGGCATCGCCGAGTACTTCCTCGCGGCCACGCGCGGCAACGGTCCCGTGCTCTACAAACCGATGGTGGCCGGCTTCGCCAAGCTTCACTTCATCGATTCCAAGCTCGGGCTCGACGAGTGGCAGACGGCCGGCTGGCTCGCACCCTTCGACGACGCGAACGGTAATGCGGCGTGGGCGGACAGTTCGCGCGACACCAGCCTCAAGTCACGCCTGACCAGCGCGCCCGCGCCCGACGCCGAGTACGGCGGCCTGCCCGCGGCCGCGCTGCGCGCCGCCAGCTACCCGGACTGGGGAAAGAAGCTTCAGTCCTGGCTGTACGAAACCGCGCGCGCCAACGTGTTCGTTTGCGACGCACTCAAGCTCGCGTCGAAGCCCGGCGAAACCGAGGGCGACTTCCGCTCGCGCCTCGCACTCGCGGCGCGCGAGAAGCGCGACGCGGCGGTCGCCGATCTGCGCAAGCGCTGGCAGACCAGGTTGCAGCAGCTTTCCGACCAGATCCGCCGCGCCGAGGAGCGCCGCGAGCGCGAGCAGAGCCAGCTCTCGCAGCAGAAGATGCAGACCGCCGTGAACATCGGCAGCTCGATCCTGGGCGCGCTGTTCGGACGCAAGGCGCTGTCCGTCGGCAACGTGAGCCGCGTCGGCACGGCCGCGCGGTCCGCCACGCGTATCGGCCGCGAATCGCAGGACGTCGCGCGTGCCGAGGAAAGCCTCGAGGTCCTCAGGCAGCGGTTCGCGGATGCGCAGCGCGAGCTCGAATCCGAAGTCGCGAAGCTCGAAGGATCGCTCGACGCCACGGCGCTGGCTTTGCGCAGCGTCGACGTGCCCGCACGAAAGTCGGACATCGCGATCGGCGAAGTGGCGCTGGTGTGGACGCCCTGGCGCAAGGGCGGCGACGGCTTCCCTGCCCCGGCCCATGAATAAGGAGAAGACATGAAAGAACTCATCGATGCGTTGACGAAGCAGCTCGGCGTGAGCGGAGCGCAGGCCGAAGGCGGCGCGGCGGTGCTCTTCAAGGCCGCGAAAGACAAGATGGGCGGCGAGGAGTTCGGCAAATTGCTCGGCGGCGTTCCCGGCCTCGGCGATCTGATGAAGAAGGCGCCGGCCACCGGCGGCGGCGGACTCGGTGGGTTGTTAGGCGGGATAGCGGGAGCCGTGGGCGGCAATGCCAGCCTCATCGCGACCATCGTGCAGGGCTTCGGCAAGCTCGGGCTTTCCGCCGACGACGCGAAGCGTTTCGCGCCCGTCATGATGAATTTCCTGCGCGGCAAGGTCGGACCCGACGTCGCGTCGAAACTCGAGAACATCCTGCGCGGCTGAAGGACGTACCCATGCCCTCATTCGACGCCGTTTCCGAGCTCGACGGACACGAGCTCACCAATGCCGTTGACCAGGCGAACCGCGAGCTCACGCAGCGGTTCGACTTCAAGGACACGGGCGCGAGCTTCACGCTCAAGGAAAAGGAATTCATCGTGAGCATGAAGGCCCCGGCCGAGTTCCAGTTGAAGCAGATGCTCGACATCCTGACGCAACGTCTCGCGAAGCGCGGCATCGACGTGCGCTGCATGGAGAAGAAGGACCCGGTCTCCAACCTCGCCGAGGCGCGCCAGGACATCCAGCTGCGTCACGGCATCGACCAGGATACGGGCAAGAAGCTGCAGAAGATCGTCAAGGAATCGAAGCTCAAGGTGCAGGCGCAGATCCAGGGAGACAAGCTGCGCGTCACGGGCAAGTCGCGCGACGACCTGCAGGCCGCGATCGCGCTGCTCCGGAAAGAGGAGCTGGACCGCCCGCTGCAGTTCAACAATTTCCGGGACTAGTTGGTCCGGGCGGCGCGCAGCTTGATCGCGAACGTGTAACGCCCGACCGGGCAGTTGCGATTGGGCGGCTTGCCCGCATGGCGGATGGCGCCATCGAACAGCAGCAGCCTTCCGGGCCGCGGGCTCACGGCGATCTCCGCGTCGCCCTCGTCCGTGTAGAACAGGGTTTCGCCGCCCCACTCCTTGTCCCACTTCTCGCACAGGTACCAGAGCGCGGTCAGCTCGCGCGTGTCGGGCACCGCGTCGACGTGTGTCAGCAGCGTGTCGCCGAAGGACGCGTAGTTAGTGTACGCGCGATACGGGGCGAAGCGCTCGCCCGGCCGCACCTGGGCGATGACGCGTTCGGTCGCGGGCCACAGCGAAGTGCGCGGCAGGTTCTCGAGCGGCATCTCGCACACCCAGTGCCGGTATTCGACCGTATCGGCGCGCGCGCTTTCGGTGCGAGTGAATGCGGCCTTCGTGATCGCGGAGGCATACAACGCGGCGTCTTCGGCCGGCACGAGGCCGTCGAACACGAACACGTCGCGGCCGGAAACCTTCGCGATGCGCGACGGTGAGCTCATGCCATCCTCGCCTTCAGCTCGTCGGAGGCGCAGTTCGCGCGCAACCAGTCGTCGTGCAGCGGGTAGGTAGCCACGCGATTGGCGACGTCGTCGTGCAGAATCGAGAACCGACGCGCGAGTTCAGCGTCGGACGGGATGTCCGCGAACGGATGATACGAGCGCGGGCGCAAGCCTTGTCCGTCCATGACGGCGAACCAGCTCGCCTCCTTGAACAGCACCCCGGCCTCGATGACGATGTTGCCGTTCCGCTCGTACATGTCCATGCGCTGTCTGAGCGTGTCCGGTAGTTTGGTCGCGCGGCAATGCCGCCAGAACGGCGTGTCCTCGCGCTCCGTCGCGGCGTAGTGCAGCACGATGAAATCGCGGATCTCCTCGAGCTCGGCGCGCGCGAGCGCGTTGAATTTGTCGATGGTCGCCGGATCGAAGCCGTCGCCCGGGAACATGAACAGGAAACGCGCGATCGCCGACTGGATCAGGTGAATGCTGGTGGATTCCAGCGGCTCGAGGAAGCCGCTCGCCAAGCCGATCGCGAGCACGTTCTTCTTCCACATTTCCTTGCGTCGGCCGGCCTTGAACCGCAGCGGGCGAGGCGCGCCCTGCGCGGCGCCGTCGAGCCGGCTCAGCAGCAGGCTCGCAGCCTCGTCGTCGGACATGAACTCGCTGCAGTACACGTATCCGTTGCCGATGCGATGCTGCAGCGGAATGCGCCATTGCCAGCCCGCCTCGCGCGAGGTCGAACGTGTGTACGGCGTCGTGGTGGGGAGGCGATCGCAGGGCACGGCCATGGCGCGATCGCAGGGCAGCCAGTGGCTCCAGTCCTCGAACCCCGCGCCGAGCGTCTGCTCGATGAGCAGCCCACGGAACCCCGAGCAGTCGACGAACAGGTCGCCCGCGATTTCGCGGCCGTCTTCGAGCTTCACCGACTCGACGAAGCCGTTCTCGGCGTTCTGCTGAACATGGACGATCTTCCCTTCCACGCGCTTGACGCCGTCTTTCTCGGCCATGCCGCGCAGGAAGAGCGCGTAGAGCCCGGCATCGAAGTGATACGCATAGGCCATCTCGGGAAGCGGAATCCGGTCGTTGGGCTGGATCTTCCCGAAGCGCCCCTGCCTGGACGCAACGCAATGCATGTTGAACACATCGGGCAATCCGCTTCCGCCATGCAGCCGATGCCTCAGCCAGAAATGGTGGAAGTAGATGCCGTGCATCTGCACGCCGTAGTGGCCGAACGGGTGGATGTAGCGATGCCCGGGTCGCGTCCAGTCGACGAACTCGATACCGAGCTTGATGCTCGCCTGCGTGGCGCGCATGAACTCGTTCTCGTTGATCTTCATGCCGCGATTGAAATCGGTGATGGGCGGAATCGTCGCTTCGCCCACGCCCACCGTGCCGATCTCCGCGGACTCGACGAGCTGGATCTGGTACGGCATGCCGGTCGACATGCGCGCGAATGCCGCGGCCGTCATCCAGCCGGCGGTGCCGCCGCCGACGATGACGATTCTCGTGACTTTCTTCCGCATGGTCCCGGTCATTGCGGCGCGCGTTGTGCCGCGCTCAGGAAATGGCGCAGGAAATCGACGTTGCGCGGCATCGAGGCGGCGAGTTGCTGAACCTGCGCGCGCATCGCCGCGATTTCATTCGCGGGCAGCTTCGCGAGCGCGTCGCGGGTCTGCAGTTCGATGGCGTCCGGCCATTTCCCGCTGCCGATGAGCACCCAGGCCCAGTCCACCTCCTCGAAGATTTCCTGGTCGAGCATGTTGATGCGGCCATTCGATGCGTACAGGTCGAGCCTGTGCGCGAGACGCGCGGGCGGCTCGACGGCCCGCGTGGCATCCCAGAACGCGCCGGCGCGCTGGGCTCCCGCCAGGTAGTGGGCGAGCGTGAAATCGCGCAGCGACTCGGCGTATTCGGCCATGACGCGGTTGTATTCGGCGGCCTCGATCGTGCTGGCGCGATCGCGCGGAAACAGCTCGATCAGGTTCGCGAGGCCGACCTGCGCCAGGTGCAGATCGGCGCCCGCCAGCGGCTCGAGCTCGACCGCGGAGGAGCCGATCGCGACGCAGTTGCCCGCCCAGAATTCACGGCGTCGGCCGGCCGCGAAGCGCGCGAGCAACGGCTCGGCGCGCAGGCCGGGCGCGAATTCCTGCAATTCGGCACGCGCGGATGCTTCATCCTGGAAGCGGCTCGAGAACACGTGGCCGTACATCGTCGCGTCCGCGACCGGCGCCCGCCACGACCAGCCAGACGGACCCGCGACCGTGCGGGTGACCGCCGGCGGATCATTCGCGGCGGGACCGAGCCCGGACCACATGCGATCCGCAGGCAGCGTTTCCGACCAGTCCTCGCGCCCCGACATCGGACCCAGCAGCCGTGCGTCCGGGCCCGAGCAGTCGACGTAGAGATCCGCGCTCACCGTCGAGCCGTCCACGAGCCGAAGCGACTGAATGACTCCACTCTCGGCTCGCATCACGGCTCCAAGCGCCGCCGGAGCCTGGCGCACACCGAGCCGCGCGGCATGCTCACGCAGATAGCGGGTGTAAGGCACGTCGGCGACGTGATAACCGTACGTGAAGCTGGCCGTGAGTGCATTGCCGTCGCCCACCGGGCGCGCGAACTTTCCGAGGCGCGCGGCACTGCCCGCCACGGAATATTCCTCGAGTCGCGCGGGCCGCCCGTCGAGCGCGTCGCGCTGGATGAGCCGGTAGAAGGGAATGCCGACGATCTCCCGGCCGACCTCGCCATGCGCGTGCAGATATCCGCTGCCCTCGCCCTGCCACTTCAGGTGCTCGCTCGCGATCTTGAACGTGGCGCCGGTGTGTTGGAGGAAGTGCGGCTCCGGAATGCCGAGTAGTCCATGGAAGGCGCGCTGCGAGGGCAGCGTCCAGCGGCCGATGCGCGCATCGCCCGCGGAACCGGTGTCGACCACGGTCACCGTGAGCTGGCGATGGCGCAACGCGCGCATCAGGCCGGCCGCGGTGATCCAGCACTCCGGGCCGCTGCCCGCCACCACGATGCTGCGTACTTCCGCGCTCATGCGTTGGCCCCGGACTTCATGGGCATGGGATCCGCCGGGCAATACTGCTTCAGGAAATCCTCGTGCGACGGCATGCGCAGCGCCGCGTTCTGCACCTGTTCGCGAATCCGCGCGAGGCTCGACGCGACCTCCGCGTCGTTGGGCGCATCCGCGCGCAGGTCGTAGCCGTGCGGCATCACGCGCTGTCCGAAGTAGACCGCGAGCCAGCTCGGCTCGAGGAACAGGCCGTCCTTGTAAGTGACCACCCGGGCGCGCTCGCGGAACAGCTCCATCTTGTGCGCGAGGCTGTCCGGGATACGCATCGTCCGGCAGTAGTTCCAGATCGGCGCGTCGTCGCGTTCGGTGGCGTGGTAATGAAGAATCAGGAAATCGCGTACGCGGTCGTATTCCATCTCGATCCAGCGATTGAAGGCGTCGACCGTGCGCGGATCGAACTCGTGCCGCATCGCGGCCTTGTCGGTCAGGTAGTCGATCAGCGTCGTTATCGCGATCTGGATCAGGTAGATGCTGGTCGACTCGAGCGGTTCGAGGAATCCGCTCGCGAGCCCGACCGCGACGACGTTGCGGTTCCAGCACTTGCGGCGCCGGCCGGCCGTGAAGCGCAGCGGCCGCGGCGAGGCGAGCGCCTTGCCGTCGAGCCGCGAGAGTAGTTTGGCGGCCGCTTCATCGTCGCTGATGAAGTTGCTGCCGTACACGTAGCCGTTGCCCGTGCGGTGCTGCAGCGGGATGCGCCACTGCCAGCCCGCCTCGCGCGCCGTCGCGCGCGTGTACGGCGTGAGCGGGCCCGTGTTCTCGCAGGGCACGGCCATCGCGCGATCGCAGGGCAGCCAGTGGGTCCAGTCGTCGTATCCCGTCTTGAGCGCCTGTTCGATGAGCAGACCGCGGAAACCCGAGCAATCGATGAACAGGTCGCCCCCGACGACCTCGCCGCTGTCGAGCTTCACCGACTCGACCCGGCCATCCTCGCCGTTGAGCTGCACGTCGACGATCTTCGCGTCGGTGCGTCGCACGCCTTTCGCCTCGGAGAAACCGCGCAGGTATTGGGCATACAGGGAAGCGTCGAACTGGAACGCATATCCGAACGTGGACATGACGTTGGTCTGATCTTCCGACGGCAGCGCGAACTTGTTCATGCGCGACGCCACGATCGGCAGCGAGTAGTCGTCGATGGGCGTGTTGTCGCCGGCGGCGCGTCTCCGCAGCCAGTAGTGATGGAACGGCACGCCGCCGAGGCGCGAACCGTATGCGCCGAAGGGGTGGATGTAGCTGTCGCCGATCCGGCCCCAGTTCACGAACTCGATGCCGAGCTTGAACGTCGCCTGGGTCTTCGCCATCGACTCGCGCTCGTCGATGCCGATGCGTTTGTTGAAGTAGCGGATGTGCGGCAGCGTGGCCTCGCCGACGCCGACGATGCCGATCTCGCTCGACTCGATCAGCCGCAGTTGCACCTGGTTGGGCTTGAACACCGACGAGAAGGCCGCGGCGGTCATCCAGCCGGCCGTGCCGCCGCCGACGATCACGATCCTGAGCGGTGATGTCACCTTCGATGTCCCCCGGGCGCCGTAAAGAAAAGGGCGCGCCGTATCGTATACGGCGCGCCCATTTAGCTCAGCTATGAGCCAGCGTTACTGGATGCGGTAACGGACGCCGAGCTGCAGGCGCATGTCGTTCGTGAACCACGAACGCGGCAGCTGCAGACCTTCCTGGTTCACCTGCTGGCGCAGGACCGTTTCCTCTTCGGTCAGATTCTGAACGTCGAGGAAGACGTCCCAGGCGCTCGACGGCTTGTAGTGGAACGAAGCGTCGAGCTGTCCGTAGGCCTCCTGCCAGATGGGCAGCTTGATGCAGCAGTCCGCCTGGCTGATGAGGTAATCGTCGCGCCAGTTGTACGCGAGACGCGCCGAGTACTTCTCCTGCTCGAACATCAACACGAGGTTCGCAGCCTTCTCGGAGAAGCCTTCGAGCGGCAGGTCCGTGAACGAGATGTTCGTGTCCTGCGTCACCGTGCCGCCACCCGAGACGATGGTCAGGCCCGAGTTGCTCACGCCTTGGTTGTCCACCAGCGTGACGTTCGCCTGCAGACCGAGGCCGTTCCACGGCTCGGGCAGTCGATCGAAGAACGTCTGGTAGGCGAGCTCGACGCCCTTGATCTTCGCGCCATCCGCGTTGACCGGGCGCGTGACGTTCACGGTGCGCGTGACACCGTTGTTCGTCAGCTGCTCGTCCGACGAAGCCTTCACGATGTAGTCGTTGAACTTCTTGTAGAACAACGCCGCGGTGAACGATCCCGAGCTCGAGAAGTACCACTCGTAGGTCAGGTCGAGCATGTCGGCCGTCGTCGGCTTGAGCGACGGATTACCCGTGTCCGCCGTGTAGCGCGGAGTCCAGGCCACCGGCGTGCTTTCGCAATCTCCCGGGACGCTCCACGTGACCGTTCCGGCCGCGCAATCGCCCTGGTCGACACCGACCGTGTAGTAGAACTTCAACAGACCCATGTCGGCGCGCGAGAGAGCACGCGACGCGGCGAAGCGTACGAACTGCTCGTCGGTGAAGCCGAAGCGCACGTTCAAGCTGGGCAGGATGTTCGTGTGCGAAGCACCGCCCACGGCCTGGTACGAGCCCTGGTTCATGAACGCGATGTCGTCGGCCGTCGCCAGGCTGCGCGGATTGATGTCCGGCGCTTCCGGGGTCGGCGGGCTCGGCGCGGTGTACAGCGGGAATTGCGCGCCGCCCGTCGAAGACGTCTCGGTCTTCACCCAGCGGACGCCGATGTTGCCGCGCACGTTGACGCTGCCCCAGTTCGTTTCATCGTTGCCGAACTTGAGCATCACGTATGCGGCGCGCGTGTCTTCCGTTACATCCAGCATTTCGACCGGACAGTAGAGTGCGCCCGGGCTGTCGGGGTCGGCGCAAGCGCGCTCGGCCAAGGCTACCCAGCTGTTGCTGCGTCCCTGGCCATACAACGAACGAGTCGCGTTGTAGTTGCTGATGATGCCGTAGTCCGGATGCAGGAAATTGCCGCCGCCGTAAACGCCACCGCCCACCATGTCGGAGCCGAGGTTCTTGACCACGGAGGTGTTCTGCCACGGACCCTCGTTGAGGAAGAACGGAACGTCGTCCTGCAGGCCCCACAGCGGCTGCACCGAGCCCCAGTTGTAGGTAGTCCAGTTGACCTGCTGATCGCGATCGGCCGTGCGCACACCGACGCGCAGCGAATCGAGCCAGCCCTTCTCGATGTGGATGTCCGCGTCGATACGCGCGGCGATTTCCTCGCCGAAGCTGTTCTCCGCATGCTCCATCGTCCATTCTTTGAAGTAGTTCTGCGGATCCTCGTATCCGCCCGCCGTCCAGCCATAACCCGTGGGCTGGCGGAATTCGAACTGCGGCTTGCCGCCGCTGATGTCGAGGTACAGATCGGTCGCGGTCTTGTTGGTCGCGCTGTTGTCGAAGTTGACGACCGACGAATCGATCTTCTGGACATCGAAGTTGAGGCCCAGGCGCTCGTTCACGTTCCAGCGCAGGTTCAGCGAGTAGTCCTCGGTGAGATTCGTCTGCGTCGAGAAGCGCGTGTCGACACCGAGGCCGGCGCCGCGGGTCGCCGGGCAGGGCTTGTTGGCGCTGCCACCCCACGAGTAGCAAACCCAGTCCGGGCTGTTGGCCAGATCACCCTGGCGATAACCATCGGGGTGCGCGATCGTCGGGTTGTTGGTCGGGCCGGCCCAGCCGTCGCCCACGTCGTTGATGACGCCGCGCACGAACACGCCACGGCTGTCGAATTCGTGAGCCGGCGTTCCATCCGGGTGGCGGTTGAACTCGGAGTCCAGCACCAGGCCTTGCGGCTGCTGCGAATTACCGACGCCCGCGGTGAGGGAATACTCTTCCCAGTCGTTCTGATACTCGGAACGGTTGTACTGGAACGTCGCGGTCACCGCTTCCTCGGGGCTGCGGTATTGACCGGCGAGCGACGCACCCTTGCGGGTACGGAAGTAGGTGTTCTTGCGCAGATCGACGCCGCCCGGCAGCCACTTCGTGCCGCCGCCGTACGCGTCGACGTCGGTCGCGTTGAAGAAGCGAAGCAGCTGAACGCCCTGCGACTCGGTCACCACATCGGAGTAGGCGGCATTCGCCATCAAGCCGAACTCGCCGATGCCGGTATCCCAGCGGTTGCTCATGAGAATGGAGCCGGCCGGCTTGGTTTGCCCGGCCAGCGTGCCCATGCCCATTTCGGCCGAGAACGCGGCCACGAAACCTTCGGAGTCGAACGGCACGTGCGTGCGCAGATTGACCGTTCCCGCGAGACCACCTTCGATCATGTCGGCGGTCATGTTCTTGTACGTGTCGACGCCGGCCATGAGCTCGGGCGATACGTCGCCGAACGACAGACCGCGCGAGCTGTTCGCGTTGAAGCTGTCGCGGCCGTTGAACTCGCTGCGCACCTGCGGCAGACCGCGCACGACGACGCCAGAGGGCTCGGCGGAGAAGTGCGAGGTGTCGCCCGACGCCGCGAAGCGCGTGACGGTGACGCCGGTCATGCGCTGCAGCGCTTCCGCGACGGACTTGTCGGGGAAGGCACCGATATCGGTGGCGGTGATGGAGTCGACGACGGTGTCGGCTTCCCTCTTGATTTCCTGCGACGTCTGCAGAGCCTTGCGGATACCCGTGACCAGGATTTCCGTCATCTCTTCCTGGGTCTTCGTTGTCGTCGCATTATCTGCGTTGTTCGAGTCCTGCTCTTGAGCCATCGCGAACGGCGCCAGCAAGCCGGCACCCACTGCGAAAATGGCCAATTCCTTTACGCGCGATGATTGCGCGCACGCGGCTTCACGCCGCAACTTTTTCGTTGCTTTGGACACTGCAATGCCCCCCTGTAAGAACTGTTACGGTCTAAATCAGAATTCGATAACCGATTTGTAGTTTTGCCGAGTGTAGCCAGATCGTATGCACGCGCAAGGGCCGATTCACGAAAAGTTGCGGGGGTGCCGCATGTCTCGGCAGGTCAATTCTTGGCGTGTTCCCTGCACTTGATTTTCGCGGGATGGTGACATTGGTGGGCGACCCAGAACGATTGCAACGCATTGTTTCGCTTGTGAATTCCGGCGACCTTGCGGCTGCGTCCGAGGCCGCCTCGACTTTGCAGGACAAGGCGATGTCGTGCGAGGCGTGGCGCCTCGTGAGTCGCGCGAATGCAAATTTGCAACGCTGGACCGAGGCACGGTTCGCGATCGATACCGCACTGCAGCAACGACCCGGCGCGACCGAAATTCGCGGCGAGCGTGCGTTGCTGCTGGGAGAGATGGGCCTCGCGGAGGAATCGCTCGCGGAGCTCGCGGTTCTCGCGCGCGAGAACCCCGACTCGCCTCAGTGGTTAGGTCACTGGTGCCGCGCGCTGCAGTTCGCCGGTAGATGGAACGAGGCGGAAGCACGCGTCCAGGAGGCCTTGCGCCGCTGGCCGCTCGACGTGCCGCTGCACGTCCTGCTGATCGAACTACGCTGGCAACGCGGCTCGGGTGTGGAAGCGACGCAGGTGCTCGAGCGCGCGATCGAGGCTCACCCCGAAGCGCCGCAGTTGCGCCTGGTTGCCGCCGATCATCTGCGCAACGCGGGCTTCACCGCGCGGGCTCTCGAGTTGCTGGAAGGCGGCTTGCGCATCGCGCCGGAATCCGCGGCGTTCCTGACTTCGATCGGCGTGATTCTCGACGCGCTCGACCGGCCGCGCGATGCACTGCCGTACCTGCGCGCGGCGATCGCGCGTTCGCCGCAATCCGCGGCTGCGCAACGCAACCTCGTTCCCACGCTGCTGCGCACCGGCGCGGGCGAGGAAGCACTCGCGCTCACCGACTCACTACTCGCGCGCGCGCCGGACGATCAGCAGCTCATCGCGTATCGCGCGACGGCCCTGCGCCTCCTGGGACGGGAGGAGTACCGGCGCCTGTACGACTACGAGCGGCTGGTGCGCGTGTACCGGCTGGATCCGCCCGATGGCGACATCGTGGCGTTCAACGCGGCCTTCGCGCGGGAGTTGACCGCGCTGCATCGGGCGCAGCGACGGCCGCTCGCGCAGAGCCTGCGCGGTGGCACGCAGACCGAGCGCCACCTGCCCGCGGACAATCCGCTCGTGGCGCGGTTCTTCGCGATGCTCGACGCGCCGATCCGCGATTACATCTCGCGATTGCGCGACGACGATCATCCGGTAGATCGGCGCAGGCGCGCCGGCGGCGGCTACAAACTGTCGGGATCGTGGTCGGTGCAGTTGCAGCCCGGCGGATTCCACGTCGATCACGTGCACCCGCGCGGGTGGCTGAGCTCGGCGTACTACGTGGAATTGCCGACCGAGGTGGCGGGCGCGTCGCGCGCGGGATGGATCAAGTTCGGTGAATCCGGCGTGCTGCTCGCCGCGTGTCAGGCCGAGCACTTCGTCCAACCGGAACCGGGAACGCTGGTGCTGTTCCCGTCGTACATGTGGCACGGCACGGTCGCATTCAGCGAAGGCGGCCGTCGCCTGACGGCCGCCTTCGACGTGGTGCCGGACTGACTACTTCTTCGCGCCCTGCGAGGCGACGACGTTGGCGTCGCTGCCGAGCGAGTACAGATACTCGTGGTACTCGTCGGAGCCCATCTTGAAGGTGGCGAGCTTCGCGCGCTGCTCGGGTGTCAGCGTGTATTCCTGGTAACCGCGCTCCACCAGGCAGTGCTTGAAGGTTTCCGCCTGCAGGCGCTTCGCCTGCATCTCCTGCGAACGCTGCTGGGTGGCCGCGCGCTGAACGAAGTCGGAACCGGCCATGCCGCTGTACGTGCCCGACGCGGGAACGTTGCTGCTGGCTCCCGAACCGCCGGCGGCGGCACCGCTGGCCGCAGTCGAGCCGCGCGCCGTGTCCGTCTGGGCGCTCGAATTCTTGCCGCTGATGCCTCCGGCCGTGCCGGCGCCGTTACCGGCGTTCTGCATCGCGGCGAGCCCCGTGCACATGCCGATGTCCGTGCCGTAATCGACGCGGCTCACGCCCGCCTTGCCCCAGGCGGTTTGCTGACCCGTGCTGGCGCATCCGGCCAGCGCGATACTCACACCTGCTACTAACAAAATGGATTTCATCGAAGGTCTCCCTGCAATTAGACCAGGCCGTTTCGACCGCCCGGCCCGTGAAAGATTCCGGCGCGTTCGGGGGCGGCAAGATACTCGCAAGACCCGCACCGGTACAACGAAGCGCGCCGCGGATGCGCGAAACGTGGAAATCAGCGTCCGGATTCAGTGCGAACGGCCGCGCGCGAGCGGTCGATGACCTCGCACAGGCTGCCGGTCGCCGCGATGACCGAGGGGCCCATGCGATCGATGCGCAGATCGCTGTACGCGAGCAGCCGGCCGTTTCGCACCGCGCTGAGCGCCGGAAACTTGCGCCACTCCGCGAGCCACGGATCGCCCGCGCCGGGCGGCCCGGACGCGATGATGAGTTCGGGATCGCGCAACACCACCGATTCGCGCGTGACGGCGGGCGCCGCGGTGCCGAGGTCGGCGAACACGTTCTGCGCGCCGCACAGCCGCAACGCGTCGTTGATCACGTGTTTGCCGCCGATCGTGTAGATAGGCCGGTCCCAGATCTGGTAGAGCACGCGGATGCGCGGCCGCGCGCGGTACTTCGCCGCGATTCCCTCGAGCTGCGCGCGCAGGCTGGCGGCGCTCTCGTTTGCCAGTCCAACCGTGCCTGTCAGGGCGCCGAGCCGTTCGATGGATTCAGGCATGCCCTCCAGCCGCGTGACGTGCACTTCGTAAACCGGCACACCGAGCGAGCGGATGCGGTCGATGCGCACGCGTTGCACGACGTCGACCGCGACGACCACGACGCTCGGGCGCAGCGCGAGCAATTGCTCGAAGTCGAGCGTTTCAGCGTCTCCGACCACGGGGATGCGGGCGGCCTCTTCCGGCTCGACGCTGTGCGCGATGGTGCCGACGAGGCAATGTCCCGCGCCGGCCGCGTACAGCATCGCGGTCGTGCCCGGTGCGAGCGAGACGATGCGGCAGGACTGCGTGCTCACGGTCACGCGCGCGCCGGTGTCGTCGACGACGGTGCGCGTGGCGTCCGCGGCGTTCGCGCCCGAGGAAATTCCGGCCGCGAACAGCAGGCCGGCAAGGAACGTGAATTTCACCGACGGTGGTGTGGCGCGCGGACGGGATTCGCGGCGCACCCGTCGCAACCACCGCCAGCGCGCAGGATGCGCGGCTGCAGGACACGCGCGCGGAATCCATCGAGCCTGCGGCGCGCGGCCCACGCATCGAGCGAGACCAGGATCTTCAGCCGCCGCCGTGCCGGCATGAGTTTCCACGCCGCCACCAGGAAGGCGGCGAAGACGATGACGGCGACTGCGATTTGCTGCCACATGGCGAAACTCTACGCCCAGGATCCGACCACGCGGTAGGTGATGAATGCCGCGATGTAGGCCAGCGCAAAGAGATAGGCGGCCATGATGATGGGATAACGCCACGAGTTGGTCTCGCGCTTCACGATCGCGAGCGTCGACAGGCACTGGGGCGCGAACACGTACCACGCGAGCAGCGAGCAGGCCGTGGCCAGGCTCCAGCCGCTCGCGATCACCGGTCCGAGCTGATTCGCCAGGTCGTCACCCGTGGACGACATCGCGTAAACCGTGCCGAGCGCGCCGACGGCGACTTCGCGCGCGGCGAGTCCGGGCACGAGCGCGATCGAGATCTGCCAGTTGAAACCGATGGGTGCGAAGACGTGTTCGAGCAACGCCCCGAGGCGTCCCGCGAAGCTGTACTGGATCGGGAGCCCGGTCGCGTCCGGCGGCGGCGCGGGGTAGCTGGACAGGAACCACAGCAGGATCATCAACGCGAGGATGATGCCGCCGACGCGTGTCACGAAGATGCGCACGCGTTCCCACAGTCCGAGCAGCAGGTTGCCGGCGTGCGGCCATTGGAAATCCGGCAGCTCCAGCATGAGCGGCGAGTGGCGCGAGCCGCCGGTGAATTGCTTGACTACGAGTGCGACCAGCAGCGAGGAGATGATCCCGGCCGCGTACAGGCCGAACAGCACGAGGCCCTGCAGGTTGAAGATGCCCACGTCGCGCGCCGGGATGAACGCGGCGATCAGCAGGCCGTACACGGGCAGGCGCGCCGAGCAGGTCATGAGCGGCGCGATCATTATCGTCGTCAGCCTGTCGCGCCAGTTCGGGATCGTGCGCGTCGCCATGATGCCGGGAATGGCGCATGCATGACTCGACAGCAACGGGATGAATGCTCGTCCCGAAAGACCCACCCAGCCCATGAGCCGGTCGAGTAGATAGGCGGCGCGCGGCAGGTAGCCCGAGTCCTCGAGGAAGAGGATGAAGAAGAACAGGATCACGATCTGCGGGAGGAACACGAGCACCGCGCCCGCGCCCGCGATCACGCCGTCGGACAGCAGGCTCGCGAGCGGGCCCGGCGGCAGATGTTCCGCGACCCAGGCGCCGAGCGCGCCCACGCCGGCGTCGATGGCGTCCATGAGCGGAGCCGCCCAGCTGAACACCGCCTGGAAGATCAGGAACATGACGATCGCGAGCACGGCGACGCCGCCGACGGGGTGCAGCAGTACGCGGTCGAAACGGCCCAGCCACTCGCTGTCGCGCGGCGCGGAGTAACCCACAGCGGCGAGCAGTCCGCGCAGGTCCGACTGGGTCTGTTCGGCGTCTTCGGCCGTGGGTTCGTGCCATTGCGGAGCGCGCGCGGCGCGATTGCCGCTCCAGCGGGACGGTTCGATGGCCTCGATGAGCGCATCGGCCCCGCCGCGTTTTACGGCAATGGTCGGGAGCACCGGGACGCCGAGCTCGTTCGACAGGCGCGCGACGTCGATGTGCACGCCGCGCCGCTTCGCGACGTCCATGCGATTGAGCGCGAGCATCATCGGCAGCCCGAGACGTTTCACCTCGAGCGCGAGCCTGAGGCCGATCGGCAGGTGCACGGCGTCCACCACGCACACGACGAGATCCGGCGTACTCTCGCCGGCCACGCGGCCGAGCAGCACGTCGCGCGTTATCGCCTCGTCGAGCGTGGTGGGTTTGAGTCCGTAGGTTCCCGGCAGGTCGAGTATGCGCAGGACGCGGCCGTCGCCTGACGTGCGCTCACCCTCGCGCCGCTCGACGGTGACGCCCGGGTAGTTGGCTACCTTCTGGTGACTCCCGGTGAGGCGGTTGAACAACGCGGTCTTGCCGCAGTTGGGCACGCCAACGAGCGCGATGCGCAGTGAAGAAGTGGTGACGGCGGCGTCCAAGATTCCTGAGTTCCTGCCCCGACTTACTACCGGGGCTCTATTGGGCTCTGTGTGCGCTCAAGCCTGCGGACGACGTTCAGGCGACGGCGGCCTGCGTGCTTTCGCCTTCGAGCGCGCGGCTTCCAATCGATTCCGTCTGCGTGCGGTGCACGCGCACCGCCGCCGCTTCCGCGCGGCGCAGCGCGAAGGTCGAGCCGCCGATGCGCACCGCGAGCGGATCACCGCCGAGCCACATGCGGGCGACGATCTCGCAGCGTGCGCCGGCCACGAAACCGAGGTCGCGAAGACGCGCGAGCAGCGCTTCGGTCTCCTGCGTCTCCACACCGGGAAGCACGGAGGAGTCGAGGCTCGAAACCCAGCCGTGGTCGCCCCGCTGCAGTTCGGTCAGCGAGACGGAGGAGTCCGACAGGGAAACATTCATTTTCACGGCTCCGAGTATGGGTTCGGCGCACTTGGATGTAAATGCGAGAGGTTCGCATTTGCATGAATGTGCGATTGCACAGAGTTCTAGTAATTGACATCGTGTCAAACACACGATTAGGCTCCCGCCCCATGAACTACATTGCCGAACGCCGACTCGAGGAGAAGGAGCGCCGGCGCGCCGAGATCATCGACGCCGCCGAAGCCGCGGGCCGAGACATGGGACTCGACTCGCTCACGATGGATGACGTGGCGCGCCGCGCGCGCCTGTCGCGCGCGCTGCTCTACGTGTACTTCCAGGATCGCTCCGATCTCATGTTCGGACTCGCCGAACGCGCGATGGGCATGCTGCTCGCGCGATTCAACGAAGCCGCCGAGCGCCACCGCGCCGGCCTCGACCAGGTCATCGCCATCGGTCGCGCGTATGTAGCGTTTTCACAGGAATTTCCCGTGCTTTTCGAAGCGCTCGCGCGCTGCGAGCTCAAGACTCCGGAACCCACGGAAGGTTCGCCTTCGGAGCAGGCCTGCGCGATCGGCGGCGATCGGCTGCAACATCGGCTCATCCAGTCGATCGAAGCCGGCGTGCGCGACGGCAGCATTCGTTCCGACATCGGATCTCCGCTGCTCACCAGCGTCACGTTGTGGGGCTTCATGCACGGAATCATCCAGCTCACGACGACGAAGGCCAACGCGCTCGCGCACCACGGCGTGACCGCGCAGTCGCTCGTCGAACACGCGATCGGCATGGTCGCGCGCGATCTGAAGGCTTGAGCCGGTCATCCCTTTCCTCAGGAAAAAGGCGTCACGGATTAGACATGCGTCCAGCAACTGAACGACTGGAGCCGAAGCGTTGGCTCGCGCTATGCCTGATGGCCGGCTTTTCGCTGGCGACGAGTGCGCAGGCGCCGGAGCCGGGTGGGCGGCCACTTGGGGCCGTGATCGACGAATACGTGCGCGAAGGATTGCAATCGAATCTCGCCCTGAAGGCGCAGACGCTCGAGGTCGAGCGAGCGGAAGCCGCGCTCGACGCGGCGCGCGCGCGTTATTTCCCCGAGGCCGCGCTCGCGGCGCGTTACTCGCGCTCCGAAGGTGGTCGCACGATCGACCTGCCGCTCGGCGATACGCTCAATCCCGCGTACCAGACGCTCAACGATCTGCTCATCGCGCAGGGTCAGCAGCCGCAGTTCCCGGTGGTGCGGAACGAGGCGATTCCGTTCCTGCGCGAACGCGAGCAGGACACACGCATCACGCTGCGCATGCCGCTGATCGCCCCCGCGATTCCCGCCGCCGTGCGCGCGCAGCGCGAGTTGCTCGGCGCGACGGAGTACGGACGCGAAGCACTCGGGCGGCGCCTCAAGCGCGACATCACCGTCGGCTACCTCACCTACCTGGCCGCCGTGCGCACGCGCGGCATAGTCGACGCCTCGGTGACGCTGCTCAATGAAAACCTGCGCGTCAACGAATCGCTGTTCCGCAACGGCAAGGTCACGCAGGACCAGGTCCTGCGCGCGCGCGCCGAACTACTCGAAGTGATGCAGCAGTCGCGCGACGCGCAGAACGGCGCGGAGCAGGCGCGCAGTTACCTCAACTTCCTGCTCAATCGCCCGCTCGACACCGAGCTCGAGAATGCCGAAGTCGGCGCGAACGTGAGCGCGACGACGCGCGCGCTCGCGGAGCTGCGCCAGGCGGCGCTCGAGAACCGGCCCGAGCTGCAGCAGCTCGAGGCGCTGACGCGCGCGAGCCAGGCGCAGACGAAAGTCGCGAAGGCGGACCGGTGGCCGACGCTGTCGTTCGGCGCCGATGGCGGCATCCAGGGCGAGGAATACCAGTTCGGCCGCGGCAGCAATTTCGCGACCGTGTCGCTGCTGCTCAACTGGACCTTTTTCGACGGCGGCGCGCGCCGCGCGGCGGTGCGCCAGGCGGACGCGACCGCGCGGAAGACCGCGACGCAGCGCGACGAGCTCGCCCAGCAGGTTCAGCTCGAAGTCCAGCAGGCGCTCGACCGGCTCGACACCAGCGCGGACTCGCTCGCGACCGCCGAGGCGCGCTCCGAGGCCGCGCGCGCGGGTTTTCGCATCGCGAGCCGCAAGCGTGACGAAGGCGTGATCAGCCAGGTCGAATTCATCGACTCGCGCTCGAGCCTCACGAGCGCCGAGCTCAATCTGAACATCACGCGATTCCAGGTCCTCGCGCGCCAGGCGGAGCTCGACTACGCCACCGCCGCGGGAAATCTGCCGCTGCCGGGGCTCTAGCAGGAATTCAACGGAAGACAACGATGACGAACAAACTACTGCCGCTGATCGCGCTCGCACTGGCCGCCGCATCGCTCACGGCCTGCCAGCGCAACGAGGCGCAGCCCGTCGACAAGCCGACGCCGGTGCGCATCCAGCGCGCCAGCAACGGACCCGCCGTGCCGCCCATCGACACCAATGGCACCGTCGCGACCAAACACGAGATGCGGCTCTCCTTCAAGATGGGCGGCGTCGTGCGCCGCATCCACGTGCAGGAGGGCGATCGCGTCAAGAAGGGACAGCGCCTCGCGGAGATCGAACTGACCGAGGTCGGCGCGCAGGTCGAACAGGCCCGCCAGATGGCGGAGAAGGCCGAGCGCGATCTCAAGCGCGGTGAAAATCTCTATGCCGACCAGGTGATCAGTCTCGAGCAGCTCCAGGACCTGCGCACGCAGGCCTCGATCGCGGCCGCGCAGTACAAGTCGGCGCAGTTCAACCTGGGTTATTCGGTGATCACGGCCCCGCGCGACGGGCTCGTGCTGCGCAAGCTGGTGGAGGAGCGCGAGCTCGTACCCGCCGGCACGCCCGTGCTGGTGTTCGGCGAAAGCGATGCCGGGTACGTGGTAAAGGCCGCGCTCGCCGACCGCGAGATCGTGAACGTGAAACTCGGCGACAAGGGCGATATCCGCATGGACGCGTTCCCCGGGCGAACCATGACCGGCACGATCGTGGAAATCGCCAGCGCCGCGGACGAGCGCTCCGGCATGTTTCCGATCGAAGTGCAGTTCGACGCACCGCCGCCGCGGCTGGTGAGCGGGCTCGTCGCGCGGCTGCGGCTCACGCCGCACAGCGACTCGCCCGGACTCACCTACATCCCGATGGCGGCGCTGGTCGAAGGCGACGGCGACCGCGCGAGCGTGTTCGTGGTCAAGGGTGACACCGCCGAGCGGCGCAACGTGCGCGTGGCCTTCATCACCGCCGACAGCATCGCACTCGAGAGCGGCCTCGCCGCCGGCGAGCAGGTGGTCACCGACGGCGCGTTGTTCCTCGAGAACGGCGAACGCGTCGAGGTGCTGCGAGAAACGACCCGCCAGGCGGAGAACATGCCGCCGCGCGGCGCGGATAGTTAGACGCGGCCTGGAGAAGGCGATGTCATTTCTCGAATTCCCGATACGGCGCTACCAGTTCACCATGGTGGCGTTCCTGTGCCTGGTCGCGCTCGGCTTCTATGCGTTCAAGAACGTGCCGCGCGAGGAGGACCCGTATTTCAAGATCCCCGGGTTCACGATCGCGGCCATCTATCCCGGCGCGGATCCCAAGGATCTCGAGCGCCTCGTCGCCAAGCCCATCGAGGATCGCCTCGCCGCGCTCGACGACGTGCTCAAGATGGAGACCTCGATCCGTGACGGTGTGTCCTTCACCGCGATCGAATTCCTCGCCTCCACCGACGCCGACAAGAAGTACGACGAGGTGACGCGCGAACTGAACGCGCTGCGACCGGAGTTCCCGCCGGAAACGCAGTTCATCGTGCGCAAGTTTTCGCCCGGCCTCGTGAACACGGTGCAGATCGCGCTGGTGTCGGAAGAGGCGCCGTACCGCGAGCTCGAGGACTACGCGCGCGAGCTCAAGGACAAGCTCAAGACGGTCGATGGCGTGCGCGCCTCGGAGAGCTGGGCCTATCCGGAGCGCGAACTGCGCATCGCGCTCGACCTCAAGCGCATGGCGGAGCTCAACATCGCGCCGACGCAACTGATCGCCGCGGTGCAGAGCGAGAACGCGAACATCCCCGCCGGCTTCATCGATCTCGGCGCGCGCAGTTTCAGTCTCAAGACCTCCGGCAGCTACTCCTCGCTCGACCAGGTACGCGACACCGTCGTCGCGGCCGTGGGCGGGCGCATCGTGCGCGTGCGGGACGTCGCGGAGGTGAGCTGGAACACGTCCGCCTACAGTTACACGGGCCGCTACAACGGCAAGCGCGCGGTCTTCGTCACGGCTAACCAGAAGGACGGCTACAACATCCTCGAAGTGCGCGAACGCGTGATGGAGGTGATCGAGGACTTTGCCGCCGATCTGCCGAAGCGTATCGGGCTCGAGGTCGGTTTCGACCAGTCGAAAAACGTACGGCATCGGCTGAGCCGGCTGTACACCGACTTCGGCATCGCCATCGCACTCGTGCTGATCACGTTGCTGCCGCTGGGATTGCGCGCCGCGGGCATCGTGATGATCTCCATTCCGCTGTCGCTGTCGTTCGGCCTCGCCTGCCTGTATTTCCTCGGCTATTCGCTGAACCAGCTATCCATCGCCGGCTTCGTCGTCGCGCTGGGTTTGCTGGTCGACGACTCGATCGTCGTGGTGGAGAACATCGCGCGGCACATGCGCATGGGGTATTCGCGCGTCGACGCCGCGCTTGCGGGCACGCGGCAGATCTTCGTCGCCATCCTCGGCTGCACCGCGACATTGATCTTTGCGTTCCTGCCGCTGCTCGCGCTGCCCGGCACCGCGGGCAAGTTCATCCGCGTGCTGCCGATGGCCGTCGTGTCGACGATCATCGGCTCGCTGCTGCTCGCGCTGTTCATCATCCCGTTCCTCGCGAGCCGCGTGCTCGACGAGAAATCGCAGTCGGAGGAGAACCCGTTCCTCAGGCGTGTGATGGGCGTGATCCACAATTACTATCGCCCGGCGCTGCACTGGTGCCTCGCGCGCCCCAGGTTCACGGTGGTCGCGGCGATCGGTGGTTCGCTGCTGCTGTCCGCGGCGCTCGTGCCGATCCTCGGCTCGAGCCTGTTTCCGAAGGCAGATACGCCGCAGTTCCTGATTCAGGTGAACGCACCGAACGGCAGCAGTCTCGCGGAAACCGATCGCGCGCTGCGGCTCGTGGAAAACGAGCTTTCGAACATGCCCGAGGTCAAGAGCTGGTTCGCGAACCTCGGCCACGGCAATCCGCAGATCTACTACAACCACATCCAGCGCAACGACGCGGCGAACTACGCGGAAGTGTTCGTGCAGCTGCACGAGTACGACACCGACGAGACGCCCGAGAAGCTGCAGGCGCTGCGCGAGAAGCTCGAGCGTTATCCGGCCGCGAACATCTACGTGAAGGAATTCGCGAACGGCCCGCCGATCTCGGCGCCGATCTCGATCCGCGTGATCGGCAATGATCTCAACGTC
>JAEYUC010000008.1 GCA_023433705.1 Pseudomonadota bacterium | reverse complement strand
CGTCCGGACTGTCCCCCGAGGCCGAGAAACATCTCGCGAACCTCGCCATCGGGACCTTCGCGGCGGTAGGCGCCGAAGGCTGGGGACGCGCGGACTTCATGATGGACAAGGCCGGCAAGCCCTATCTGCTCGAGATCAACACGGTCCCGGGCATGACGGACCACAGCCTCGTGCCGATGGCGGCGCGGGCCGTGGGAATCGATTTCGAACAACTCGTGTGGCGCGTCCTCGAGACCAGCTTCACGCGAACGGCGGTGAGCGTGTGATCTGGGGCAAGCCCCAAAACAAGAAGGTGAACCGGCGCAAGGACGGCGGCGAGGGATTGTTGCGCGTCTATCGCGCGTTCCTCGCGCGCGCGGCGATCGGCGCCGCGGTGCTCGCCGTGCTCGGCATCGCGGGCTTCCTGCTGGTGGGCGCGCTCGACCAGAACATCAGCCAGGTGAACGTGACGGGGCGCTTCCAGCGCGTGTCCCCGGTGGAAGTGGAGCAGGCCGTGAAGGCGCGCGTGCGCGACGTCGGACTCGTGAGCGTCGACCTCGGCGCGGTGCAACGCGCGGTCGAGCAGCTTCCGTGGGTAGATGGTGCGACGGTCGAGCGGCAGTGGCCGCGCGCGCTCAAGATCCGGGTGAGCGAGCAGGTGGCCGCGGCGCGCTGGGGCGCGAACGGCCTGCTCAACACGCGCGGCGAATTGTTCATTTCCGAGGCGCGCCACATCCCGCCGGAGCTGCCGCGCCTGTCCGGGCCGCGCGGCACGGAGAGCGAGGTCGCGGGCCGTTACCTCGCCGCGCAGGGACAACTCATCGAGGCGGGCATGCGCCTGACCGCAGTGCGGCTCGACGAGCGCGGCTCGTGGGAATTCGATCTCGACAACGGGATCACGGTGCGGCTCGGCCGCCGCCAGATCGACGAGCGATTCGCGCGCTTCGTCGCGGCGGCCGTCGGCCAGATATCGAGCCACGCCAGCGACATCAACTACATCGACATGCGTTACACGAACGGCTTCGCGATCGGCTGGCGCGCGGGCGGTCAGCGCGTCGCGACCGGAGCCTCGGAGGACGACAACACAGATGGCTAACTACATGGGTAAACGTCCCGACAAGAATCTCATCATCGGCCTCGACGTCGGCACGTCGAAGGTCTCCTGCCTGGTCGGCGAAGTCGCGTCCGACAACACGATCGAGGTGATCGGCATCGGCACGCAGCCGTCGCGCGGCCTCAAGAAAGGCGTGGTCGTGAACATCGAATCGACGGTGCAGTCGATCCAGCGCGCGGTCGAGGAAGCCGAGCTCATGGCCGGTTGCGAGATCCGCTCGGTGTTCGCCGGCATCGCCGGTTCGCACGTGCGCAGCCTGAATTCGCACGGCGTGGTCGCGATCCGCGACCGCGAGGTGAGCCAGGCGGACGTGGAAGCGGTGGTGGACGCCGCCAAGGCGGTCGCGATTCCCGCCGACCAGAAGATCCTGCACGTGTTGCCGCAGGAATTCATCATCGACGGACAGGAAGGCATCCGCGACCCGATCGGCATGTCGGGCGTGAGGCTCGAAGCCAAGGTGCACATCGTGACCGGCGCGGATTCGGCCGCGCAGAACATCGAGAAATGCATCCAGCGCTGCGGCCTCGAAGTCGACGACATCGTGCTCGAGCAGCTCGCCTCGAGCTTCGCGTGCCTCACCGAGGATGAGAAGGAGCTCGGCGTCTGCATCATCGACATAGGCGGCGGCACCACCGACCTCGCGGTCTTTTCGCAGGGCGCCATCCGCCACACCGCGGTCATCCCCATCGCCGGCGACCAGGTCACTAACGACATCGCCGTGTCGATGCGCACGCCGACGCAGTACGCCGAGGACATCAAGGTCAGGTACGCCTGCGCGCTCTCGCAGCTCGCGAATCCGGACGAGAGCATCGAGGTGCCGAGCGTGGGCGACCGGCCCGCGCGCCGCCTGGCGCGCCAGACGCTCGCCGAAGTGGTCGAGCCGCGTTACGAGGAATTGTTCGGTCTCGCGCGCGAGGAGCTGCGCCGCTCGGGGTTCGAGGAAATCATCGCGGCCGGAATCGTGCTCACGGGCGGCAGCGCCAAGATGGAAGGCGCGATCGAACTCGCCGAAGAGGTGTTCCACGTGCCGGTGCGCCTCGGCGTGCCGCAGCACATCCGCGGGCTCTCGGACGTCGTCCGCAATCCTATCTACTCGACCGGCGCGGGGCTGTTGCTCTACGCGCGCGACAACGCGCTCGCGAGCAACCGCGGGCGCTCGATCGCGGGCAACGCGCGCAGCCTGGCCGAGCGCATGAAGAACTGGTTTCAGGGGAACTTCTGACCGGGTCATGCCGGGAAGAAGCCGTTGATGAGATGAAGATTCGAAGCTGACAGCACTTCGATTAACCAAGGAGCGAATCAAAATGTTTGAACTGATGGATGCTTACAGCCAGAACGCTGTAATCAAAGTCATAGGGGTTGGGGGCGGCGGCGGCAACGCGGTCGCTCACATGGTCACGAGTGGCATCGAGGGCGTGGAGTTCATGTGCATCAATACCGATGCGCAAGCCCTCAAGCACTCGAAGGTCAAGACTTCGCTGCAGATCGGCTGCAACATCACCAAGGGTCTCGGCGCGGGCGCCGATCCCGAAGTCGGCCGGCAGGCGGCGATGGAAGATCGCGATCGCATCATCGAGATGATCGAGGGATGCGACATGTTGTTCATCACCGCGGGCATGGGCGGTGGCACGGGCACGGGCGCCGCGCCGGTGGTCGCGCAAGTGGCGAAGGAGCTGGGCATCCTCACGGTGGCCGTGGTCACGCGTCCCTTCGAGATGGAAGGTGGCAAGCGCACGCTGATCGCGAATCACGGTCTCGCCGAGCTCGGCAAGTACGTCGACTCGCTGATCACGATCCCGAACCAGAAGCTGCTCACGGTGCTCGGCGCGAAGACGACGTTGTTGGACGCCTTCAAGAGCGCGAACCACGTGCTGCAGGGCGCGGTGCAGGGCATCGCGGAACTGATCACGCGGCCCGGCCTCATCAACGTGGACTTCGCCGACGTGCGCACCGTGATGAGTGAGACCGGCATGGCGATGATGGGATCGGGCCTGGCGCGTGGCGAGAACCGCGCGAAGGAAGCCGCCGAGATGGCGGTCTCCTCTCCGCTGCTCGAGGACATCAACCTGTCCGGCGCGCACGGCATCCTCGTGAACGTGACGGCCGGCATGGATCTCTCGATCGGCGAGTTCCAGCAGGTGGGTGAAATCGTGAAGCAGTTCGCGTCGGAGGACGCCACGGTCGTCGTGGGAACCGTCATCGATCCGGAGCTGTCCGACGAAATGCGTGTCACGGTGGTCGCCACCGGCCTCGGCAGGCCGGAAGTCGCCACGGGACGTTCCCCCTTCGGACGCGAAGTGCCCACGTTGCAGAAGGTGGCCCCGCCGGCGGCTCAACAGCAGGCGGAGCCCCCGATGCGTGTCGTTCCCCGTCGTCCCCTGACCGCGGCGGACTACGCGGCGCTGGACAAACCGGCCGTGCAGCGCCAGCGAGCGGTAGGCGATGGCCTCCGTGCGGATGTGGAATCGGAGGACGTGCTGGATATTCCGGCATTCCTGCGGCGGCAGGCGGACTGACCCCCGAGGAACGGGTCGGTTCGAACTGTGTTACGGTAGCGCCCCTTTTGTGAGTCTCGGTGCCGCAGTCTTTTGCGGCCGCTCCCCCGAGCCCCACGGGCGGCGCTACCCGTACCGCGCGAAAACGGTTGCGGGAGTCGGAATCACATGCTCGGACAACGAACCTTAAAAAACTCCATCCGCGCCCAGGGCGTGGGACTGCACACGGGCAAGAAGGTCCTGATGACCCTCCGGCCCGCGGCGGCCGATACGGGCATCGTGTTCCGACGTACCGATCTCGATCCTCCCGCGGAAGTGCGCGCCTACGCCGAGAACGTGGGCGACACGCAACTCGGCACCGTGCTCGTGAATGGTGAGGCGCGTGTGTCGACCGTCGAGCACCTGATGTCGGCGTTCGCGGGACTGGGCATCGACAACGCGCACGTCGAAGTGAGCGCGCCCGAGGTTCCGATCATGGACGGCAGCGCGGGGCCGTTCGTGTTCCTGCTGCAATCGGCCGGCTTCGAGGACCTGCGCACGCCGAAGAAATTCGTGCGCATCAAGCAGCGCGTGCGTGTCGAGGACGGGGACAAGTGGGCGGAGTTCCGTCCCTTCGACGGGTTCAAGGTCAACTTCGAAATCGAATTCAACCACCCGCTGTTCAAGCGGCGCGCCAACAAGGCATCGATGGATTTCTCCACGACGTCGTATCTCAAGGAAGTCGCGCGCGCCCGCACCTTCGGATTCATGCGCGACCTCGAGATGATGCGCGCGCGCAATCTCGCGCTCGGCGGCAATCTCGACAACGCGATCGTGCTCGACGATTTCCGCGTGCTCAACGAAGACGGCCTCCGTTACGAGGACGAGTTCGTCAAGCACAAGATCCTCGACGCGATCGGCGATCTCTATCTACTCGGCCACAGCCTGATCGGCGAGTTCAGCGGTTTCAAGTCGGGCCACAAGCTCAACAACCTGCTGCTGCGCAAGCTCATCGCGACCCCGCAGGCGTGGGAGTCGGTCGTGTTCGAGAAGCCTTCCGACGCGCCCATCGCGTACGTGCAGCCGCCACCGGTCCCGGTCGGCTCGACCATCTAACCAGCGTTCCTCTCGCCCTGTGACGCACTGCCGCCGCCGCGGCAATGCCTTGCCGCGTCCGCGATATTCCGGTGCAGAACTTCGAACGCCAGCCGTTAAAGCGGGCAGAGGTTTCCGTGCCCGATTCCACTTCAGAACCGAAAATGAACCGCAGGGCGTTGCTGCTCGGCGCAGTGTTCCTGCTCGGCGGCGCCGCCGCGCTGACGCGCTTCGCGCGTGGCGACCGGCCTGCCGGCGCGGGTGCGCTCGTGGCCGCCGAGTTCGCGCTGCTCGAGACGTTTTCGGACGTGATGATTCCAGACACCGATACGCCCGGGGCGCTCGCCGCGGGGGTGCCGCAGTTCGTGCGCACGATGCTGGAGCAGTGGGCCTCGGCGCAGACGCGCGCGCAGATCGCGGGCGTGCTCGAACAGATCGACAAACGCGCATGGGTGCGCCTCGGTGCGTCGTTCGCGCAGGTCCTGCCCGAGCAGCGCCACGAGCTGCTGCGGGATTTCGATGCGGCCGCCTTCGTCCTCGGCGACGAGGCGTACGCCCGGCTCAAGTTTCTCGTGCTCGCGGGCTACTACCACTCGCAGATCGGCGCCACGCAGGAGCTGCGGTTCGAGATGGTGCCCGGCGCCTGGCGCGCCTGCCTGCCGCTGGACGAGATCGGCCGTGCGTCGGCGGTCTGACGGAGCGCGCGCATGATCTTCGACGCCATCGTCGTGGGCTCCGGGATCAGCGGCGGCTGGGTCGCGAAGGAGCTGTGCGAGCGGGGACTCAAGACCCTCGTCATCGAACGCGGACGTCACGTCGAACACGGGCTCGACTACCAGGATTTCGCGGCGCCGTGGGACGTGCCGAATCGCGGACTCGTGCCGCAGGACGAGATCGCCGAGCATTACCCGATCCAGAGCCAGTGCAGCGCGTTCAACTCGGCCACGAAGCAGTGGTGGGTCAAGGACAGCGAGCACCCGTACCTCACGCCGCCGGACCAGCCGTTCTCGTGGATCCGCGGCTATCACCTCGGCGGCCGTTCTCTGACATGGAGCCGTCAGAGCTATCGCATGAGCGACGTGGACTTCGACGCCAACAAGCTCGACGGCCACGGAGTCGACTGGCCGATTCGTTATTCGGATCTCTCGCCCTGGTACGACCGCGTCGAACGCTTCGCCGGGATCTCGGGTGCGAACGAAGGACTCGATCATCTGCCCGACGGGCAATTCCTTCCGCCGCTCGAACTCAACTGCATCGAACTCGAATTCAAGCGACGTACGGAAGCGCGCCGTCCGTCCCGCCGCGTAACGATTGGCCGCTGTGCGAACCTCACTGAACCATCGGCGGAACACAGTGCGCTTGGGCGCGGCCCCTGCCAGCTGCGCGGCGTCTGCGAACGCGGGTGTGGATACGGCGCATATTTCTCTTCGTTGTCCGCGACGCTGCCGGCCGCGCACCGCACCGGCAACCTCACGATCGTCACCGACGCGATCGTCGAGCGGCTCGATTACGACCACGCCAGGCATCGCGTCTCGGGCGTGCGCGTCATCGACGCGAACACGAAGCAGGGACGCTCGTACCAGGCGCGTGTCGTCTTCCTGTGCGCGTCGACCCTGGGCACGGCGCAGATACTCCTGGCGTCGCAGTCCGAGCGGTTCCCGAACGGACTGGCGAACAGCTCGGGCGCCGTCGGCCGCTATCTGATGGACCACGTGGTCGGCATCGGCGCGCGCGGGACGCACCCGGGATTCCTCGATCGTTACTACTACGGCCGCCGCCCGACCGGTTTCTACGTGCCGCGCTACCTCAACACCACCGAACGGGCGGAAACCGGGTTCGTACGTGGCTTTGGTTTCCAGGGTTACAGCGCCCGCTCGACCTGGCATCGCGGGGCGCAGCAAGCGGGCATCGGCGCGCAGCTCAAACAACGGCTGCGGTCGCCGGGCAAATGGGAGATCGGGTTGCTTTGCTTCGGCGAGATGCTGCCGCGCGCGGAGAATCGCGTGACCCTGGACGAGCGCCGCACGGACAAGTGGGGACTGCCGCTCCTCAACATCGAATGCACGCATGGCGACAACGAACGCCGGATGGCCCAGCGGGCGAGCGCGGATGCCGTTCAGATGCTGAAGGAGGCGGGCTTCGAAAATGTCAGCGAGCTGGGTTCGCCGCTGCCGCCCGGATCGGCGGTCCACGAAATGGGCACGGCGCGCATGGGTCACGACCCGGCGACGTCGGTCCTGAACCGCCACAACCAGGCGCACGACGTGCAGAACCTGTTCATCACGGACGGTTCGTGCATGGCGTCGACCGGGTCGGTGAATCCGTCGCTCACGTACATGGCGCTGTCCGCCCGGGCGGCGAACCATGCGGCTGACCGGCTGGCCTCTGGCGAGCTGTGATCAGGCCCCGCCGGTACGGGCCTGTCGCGGCCGTACGCGGACGTTGAATTCCCGGTAATCGGGAGTCTTCTCGCGCAGCAACGCCTCTTGTTCGGCCAGACGGAAGCGTATCCGGGCAGCCCAGGCCGAGGATTCGGCCACGACGACCAGCCGGCCCTTGTCGAGAGCGCAGCTATTTACCTTATTTTGCAGCTCCGGACCGAGCACCTTCATCACTGTGACGTGCCACTCGGACGTCTCCGGCGTCGAAAGGGCACGCTGGGCGAAAGCTGGCAAACGAGCCGACATTAAGTCGCCAATCGTGCGCGGTTTGGCACCCGGTCGGACCGGTTGCTTGTCTCGTCGGGGTCTTTTGGGCATAGTTTCGCGCGCCTGCTGGCCCTGTGGTTTGCTGGTCAAAAGTCTCGAGGGAGCTATGACAACGAGGACGCCGGCCAGGCGCAAGTGCTTGATGCACGAAGAACAGGGTCTTCGAGACCCGGACGGTGTAACCCTGGCGGAGCGCGCGCGATGAACATCATTTTCTTTTCGCGCCGCGAAGGTCGAGCCCGTCATTTCAATCTTGCGCATCCCCTGTCGGTCACCGCGTTCGCGGCGGTGCTCGTGGCCATCCTCGCCACCGCCTTCAGCCTCGGTCTCAAGATCGGCGAGAGCAAGTCGAGTCCGCGAACTGGCGCCACGTGGTCGGACACGCTGGCCGAACAGCAGGCGGAAATCCAGGAACTGAAAGCCGAGCTCCAGCGCCGCGTCGACGCGGTCGCCATGCGTATCGGCCAGATGAATGCCCACGTCATCCGCCTCGACGCGCTGGGCAAGCGCCTGACCCAGATGGCGAACATCGACAACCGTGAATTCGATTTCGAGAGCTCGCCGGCGATCGGCGGCCCCGAAGACTCCGGCTCGGCGGTCACCGAACCCGACCTCAACTCCATGCTCAACGGCCTGGAGCAGAAGATCTCCTCGCGAGACGCGCAGATGGTCGCGCTCGAAAACGCGTTGCTGTCGAAGAAACTCGACGAGCAAATCCGGCCAGATGGCCGGCCGGTGCGCGCGGGCCACATCTCTTCTTATTTCGGCGAGCGCCAGGATCCGTTCACCGGCCACCAGGCATTCCACAAGGGCATCGACTTCGCGAGCACCAATGGCGCGGACGTCGTCGCGGTGGCGGCGGGCGTCGTTACCTATGCGGGCGAGAAGGCGGGCTATGGAAACCTCGTCGAGGTCAGCCACGGCAACGGTCTCGTGACCCGCTACGGCCACAACCAGGGCATTGCCGTCACCGTCGGTAAAACCGTGGCCCGTGGCGATACGCTGGCCTTCGTCGGTTCGACGGGGCGCTCGACCGGGCCTCACGTCCATTTCGAAGTGCTGAAGAACGGACGCCAGGTCGACCCGCTGACTTTCATCGGGCGCTGAACGGCGCAACGCCGCCGTCCTCGAGAGGGGCGGTCTCAAGGGTCCAACCCGCGTGCCCGGTCGCTTCGCCGGGCTCCCGCTTGCAATTTCGGGCCGCGGCCCGAAAACCCCTCCCCGTCATCACGGTCTATCCGTAGAATACCGGGCCGCTTCCGGCTAGGCGCAGCCCTAAGTAACTGTCTGCCTTGAAGTTTTTCGCAAGGATTTCTCAGTGCTCAATCTTCTGACGCGACTCTTCGGCAGTCGCAACGACCGCATCGTCAAGGGCTATGAAGCGACGGTGCGCAAGGCGAACGCATTCGAGCCTGCGCTCCAGGCCCTGAGTGACGAGGCGCTGGCCGCCAAGACCCAGGAATTCCGCAAGCGCCTTGCGGAGGGCGAGACCCTCAACGATGTGGCTCCGGAGGCGTTCGCCGTCGTCCGCGAAGTCTCCCAGCGCACGTTGAAGATGCGGCACTTCGACGTGCAGCTCATCGGCGGCCTTACCCTGAACGACGGACGCATCGCCGAGATGCGCACCGGCGAAGGCAAGACGCTGATGTCCACCCTCGCGGCGTATCTCAACGCGCTCGCGGGCGAAGGCGTCCACGTCGTCACCGTCAACGAGTACCTCGCCGCGCGCGACGCCGAATGGATGAGTCCCATCTACCGCTTCCTCGGGCTCACCGTCGGTGTGATCAGGAACCAGCAGGACTCGAACGAGAAGCGCGCGGCCTACGCCTGCGACATCACGTACGGCACCAACAACGAATTCGGCTTCGACTACCTGCGCGACAACCTCGCGTTCAGTCTCGAGGACCGCGTGCAGCGCAAGCTGGCGTTTGCCATCGTCGACGAAGTCGACTCGATCCTGATCGACGAAGCGCGCACGCCGCTGATCATTTCCGGTCCCGCGGAGGAAAACGACGAGCTTTACATCAAGGTGAACAAGCTCGTCCCGCGCCTCAAGAAACAGATCGGCGAAGAGGACAAGAACGGCCAGCAGAGCGCCGACTTCGTTCCCGGCGACTACACCGTGGACGAGAAGCAGCGGCAGGCGCACCTCACGGAAGCCGGTCATGAAAAGGTCGAGCAGTTGATGCTCGAAGCCGGTCTGCTGCGCGAAGGCGACAGCCTCTACGACCCGGCGAACATCCGCCTGATGCATCACCTGAACGCGGCGCTGCGCGCGCATGCGCTCTACAAGCGCGATGTCGAGTACATCGTGCGCAACGGCGAGGTGATCATCGTCGACGAATTCACCGGCCGCACGATGCCGGGCCGCCGCTGGTCCGACGGCCTGCACCAGGCGGTCGAAGCGAAGGAGGGCGTGAAGGTGCGCGCGGAGAACCAGACCGTCGCGTCGATCACGTTCCAGAACTACTTCCGCCTCTACAAAAAGCTGTCCGGCATGACCGGCACGGCCGACACGGAAGCTCCCGAGTTCATGCAGATCTACGGCCTGGAAGTGGTCGTGATCCCGACGCACAAGCCGATGATCCGCAAGGACAACCCGGACTTCGTGTATCTCACGCAGGGAGACAAGTTCAAGGCGATCATCGAGGACATCCAGGATTGCGTGAAGCGCGACCAGCCGGTGCTCGTCGGCACGACCTCGATCGAAACGTCCGAGCTGCTGTCGGGCGTGCTGACGGAGCAGGGCATCGAACACGACGTGCTGAACGCCAAGCAGCACGAGCGCGAAGCGCTTATCGTGGAAAACGCCGGCATGCCCGGCAAGGTGACGATCGCGACCAACATGGCCGGCCGCGGAACCGACATCAAGCTCGGCGGCAATTTCGAGGCAGAGCTCGAGGCGGCGGTGAAGGCCGCGGGCGAGGCGGGCCTGGATGAAGTGACCGCGGCGCGCATCCGCGCCGAATGGCAGGAGCGGCACAACAAGGTGCTCGCGGCCGGCGGACTGCACATCATCGGCACCGAGCGCCACGAGTCGCGCCGCATCGACAACCAGCTGCGCGGACGTTCGGGACGTCAGGGCGACCCGGTTTCGAGCCGCTTCTATCTATCGATGGAAGACAACCTCATGCGCATCTTCGGCGATCCGAATCGCACGAAGAAATGGCTGGCCATGGCCGGCATGAAGGAAGGCGAGGTCATCGAGAGCGGCATGCTCACGCGCCAGATCGAGAAGGCGCAGCGCAAGGTCGAGGCGCACAACTTCGACGTGCGCAAGCAGCTGCTCACGTTCGACGACGTCGCGAACGATCAGCGCAAGGTCATCTACCAGCAGCGCACCGAACTCATGGGTGCGGACAATCTCGCCGATGCCGTGCGCGGCATTCGCGCCGAGGTGATCTCCGGCATCCTCGACCAGCACATGCCGTCGAACGTGAGCCACGAGGAGTGGGATCTCGCGGGACTCGCGCAGGCGATCCAGAAGAACTTCGCGACGCAGATCGATCCGGTGCAGTGGCTGAAGGACGATCCGAACCTCGAGGAACCGGAGCTGCGCAAGCGCGTCATCGCCGCCGTCGACGAGATGTACGACGCGAAGGTCGAGCGCATCGGCCGCGATCAGAACGGCAAGCTGATCATGCGGCACGTCGAGAAGGACATCATGCTGCGCGTGCTCGACCAGCAATGGCGCGATCACCTGGCCGCGATGGACTACCTGCGGCAGGGCATCCACCTGCGCGGCTACGCGCAAAAGGATTACCGCTTCGAGTACAAGCGCGAGGCGTTCGAACTGTTCGCCGCGATGCTCGATCGCATCAAGTTCGACGCCGTGACCATCCTCGCGTCGCTCGACGTGCAGGTGAAGACTCCCGAGCAGCTCGAGCGCGAGGAAGAAGCGCGCCGCGAGCGACTCAATCGCGCGCTGCAGTTGCAGCACGCGGAAGCCGCGTCGCTGTCGCAGCTCGGCGGGGAAGACCCGGCTCAGCAGGCGCCGCCACCCGGCGCACGCCAGCCGCAGCAGGCGCCGCCGCGGATGGAGCCGCAGCGCCCCGTGCGCGTGGCGCAGAAGGTCGGCCGCAACCAACCCTGCCCGTGCGGCAGCGGCAAGAAGTTCAAGAACTGCCACGGCGTGCTCGAAGGCGTGGAATAGGGGCATTGAAGAGTGGGGACAGACTTCAAGTCTGTCCCCACACTCTTACCTGGCAAAAAGGCTCAGCCCTCATGCCCGATGGTTTGAACGTGAAGCCGAGGCTGCGTGTGGTCGCGGCGGCGCTGCTGGATCCGGAACGCCGCGTGCTGTTAGCCGAACGACCGGCGGGCAAACACATGGCCGGCTGGTGGGAGTTTCCGGGCGGAAAGGTTGGAACGGCGGAAACCGATGAGCAGGCTCTGGTGCGCGAATTGCGCGAGGAACTGGGCATCGAGTCGCGCGTACACCGCAAGGTCGCGACGATGACTCACGAATATCCCGATCGCATCGTCGACCTCATATTGCTGCACGCCTCCATCCTGAGCGGCGAGCCGCGCGGGCTCGACGGTCAGCAATTGAAGTGGGTGGACTGTCAGTCCCTCGGCAGTGAGCGCCTCCTGCCGGCCGACCTCCCGCTCATCCCGGCCTTGCAGGCGTTATCATCCGGACCCGACGTGCCAGCGAGCCCGTCCTCCTCAACTCAAGTACGGTGAATTCGATGGCCGCCGAGCAGCAACTTCCGGAAATCAAACTCGACTCGACTCAGCTCTATCGCGAAGAGATCTTCACGGATCGCAAGGCGGGAACGCTGCGGCGGCTGACGCCGGTGAAGAGCGACGGCAGCGACGACACCTCGCGCCAGGTCCTGTACTCCGGTCAGACCCAGCTACTCACACCGGCCGGCGTGTTGCCGCTGGCGTTCGAGCTCGAGGCGTCCTCGCTCGAGGATGCCTGCAACAAGTTCCCCGACGCCGTGAAGGTCGCCATCGAACAGGCGATCGAAGAAGCGCGCGAAATGCGCCGTGAAGCCGCGTCGCGCATCGTCGTCCCCGAAGGAGGCGGCGCGATGGGCGGCGGGCCGCCGGGCGGCGGCCGCATCAAGCTCTAAGGAGCTGCCCCCAATTCGCGGTCGAAGAACCGAACGATGTTCGCGTGCGCATGCCAGCCGGTGACGTTCTGGCGGATCAGGCCGTGTTTGCCGCCAGGGTAGGTCATCAGGTCGAACGGCTTCTGCAGATCCTGCAGCGTCTTCATGAGCGCGGTACTGTGCGCGAACAACACGTTGTCGTCCGCCATGCCGTGCACCAGCAGCAACGGGCGGCGCAGGTCCTTCGCGTACGTGAGCACGTTGCTTGCCGCGTAACCGGCGGGGTTCAGCCGCGGAGTAGATAGGTAGCGCTCGGTGTAGTGGGTGTCGTACAGCGCCCAGTCGGTCACCGGCGCGCCCGCGACACCCGCGGCGAACGCATCCGGTTGCTGCATCAGGCACATGAGCGTCATGTAACCGCCATAGCTCCAGCCGAAGATGCCGATGCGTGACGGATCGACGAACGGCAGGGTGCGCAGGTATTCGACGCCGCGCAGCTGATCCTGCACTTCCACACCTCCCATGCGCAGCGCGAGCGCGGTCTCGAACTTCGTACCGCGCAGGCCGGTACCGCGATTGTCGAGCGCGAACACGACGTAGCCGTGCTGCACCAGGTACTGGTGGAACAATTTGCCCCACCCGTTCATCACGCGCTGCACGCCGGGACCGCCGTATACCTCGATGAGAACCGGCAGCTTCGCTCCCGGCGCCAGGTTGCGCGGTTTCATGAGCTTGTACTGCAACAGCTGCCCGTCGGCGGCTTTCAGCGTTCCGAACTCGGCGCTCACGTGCGCGTCGAGATAAGGCGCATACGGATGTGTGGAATCCAGCTTGTTCTCCAGCAGCGCCGCGATCTTCGCGCCGTTCGCGCGGCGCAGCGACACGTTCGTCGGTGTATCCGCGTTCGAATACGTATCCACGAACACGCGCGCGCCGTTCGACATCGCGATGTCGTGCCAGCCTGCGTCGCTCGTCACGCGATGCAGTTTCGAGTTGCTCTTGCCTGGTTCGGGCAGCGGCGCCCAGTACAGCTGCCGTTCGATCGGCGAGGGCAGGTTGGCCGTGAAATAGACGCGGCCCGCCTTCTCGTCGACGGCGCGGATCGCCGACTCGCCTTTCTCGCCGATCACCATGAAATCGCCGCTCGTGATCTGCCCCACGAGCGTGCCGTCGTTCTCGTATAGATAGAGATGCTGGTATCCGTCGCGCGAGGATGCCCAGATGAAGCGCGGCGACTTCTCGAGGAACGTGAGTTCCTGGTGCAGCGGCACCCAGTGCTCGCTGCGCTCGGTCAGCAACACACGCCCGCGGCCGGTGCGCGCATCGAAGCGCATCAGGTCGAGCGTCTTCTGGTCGCGGCTCTGCCGCTGCACGGCGATGCCGCGGCTGTCCGGGAACCAGTCGACGCGCGGTAGATAGATATCGTGCTCGGCGCCCAGGTCGAGCTGCACGCGCCGCTCCGAACCGAGCTCCGCGACGAACAGGTCGACGCGCGCGTTCGGTGTCCCGGTCGCCGGATATCGCTGCCGAACGATCGTCGCGCCCGTGGCCTGGATCTCGAAGCGCTCGACTTCGTTGACTCCGGACTCGTCGACGCGCGCCAGCACGATGCGTTTCTCGTCCGGCGCCCACCAGTAGCCCGTGTCGCGGTCCATCTCCTCCTGCGCGATGAATTCGGCCATGCCGTAACTCACGAGGCCGCCGCCTTCGGTCGTGATCGCGCGCTCGATTCCGTTCTCCAGATCGATAACGTAGAGGTTCTGGTCGCGCACGAAGCTCACGTAGCGCGAGCGGGGCGAGAACCGCGCGTCGGTTTCGTATCCCGCGGTTTCGGTGAGCCGACGCACGGCATCTTCCGGCTTGCGGGCGAGATCGTAAACGTACAGATCGCCGTTGAGCGGAATCAGCAGCAGCCGGCTGTTCGGCGCGAAGCTGTACTCCACGATGCCGGACAGAGCGGACGTGCGTTGCCGCTCGCGGCGCGCCTCTTCCTCGGCCGACAGCGCGCGATCGGCGCCGGCGAGCACGCGCGAATCGACGAGCTGTCGGTGTTTCCCCGCCGTTACGTCAAACGCCCACAGGTCGAAGCGATCCTTGTCGTCGTCGCGCGCGCGCAGGTAGGCGACGAGCTTGCCGTCGGGCGAGATCTTCACGCCGCGCAGCGTCGGGCCCGAAAGATCCGGGGCCGAGAACAGCCGCTCCAGCGGCAGATCGCCGGACCGCGCGTTCGCAGGCCAGAGTGAAAACACTACGGCGATCCCCGTGAGGAGCGCCGCGACGACCGGGCGAATCGAAAACGCGGCATCCCGGGACGGGGCGCGCACACCGTTTGATAGACTTTCGCGGAAATTCATCACGGGAGTTTAGGGATGGCCGCAATGCATCGCCAGCCGTGCGTCGTTCTCGCGGGCGCGCTCACGGGTCTGCTGGTCGCGTGTGCGACCACACCCGAGCCGATGCCTGCACCCGAACCTGCGCCCAGCATTCAGTACCCCGCGTCACCGCGCGGCAATGTCGTCGACGACTACCACGGCGTGAGCGTCACCGACCCGTATCGCGGCTTCGAGGACGCGAACGCCCAATCCACTCGCGACTGGGTCGCCGCGCAGAACGCCGTAGCGCAACCCTTCCTCGAAGACCTGCCTCAACGGGCCTGGCTCGGCAACCGGCTCAAACAACTCTGGACGTACGAGCGCTTCGGAGTGCCGCGCCGCGAAGGCGGCCGGTACTTCTACCTGCGCAACGACGGCAACCAGGATCAGAGCGTGCTGTATGTCGCCGAATCGCTGGAGGCGGAGCCGCGTGTCCTGTTCGACCCGAACGGCAAACGCGAGGACGCGACGATCGCGCTGTCGCAGTGGGAACCGAGCCCCGACGGCAAGTTGGTCGCGTACGCGTTGTCCGATGGCGGCACCGACTGGAACACCTGGCATTTCCGCCGCGTCGACGACGGCGTCGACCTGCCGGTCGTGCTCAAGTTCAGCAAGTTCTGGCCGGTCGCATGGGCGCGCGACAGTTCGGGCGTGTATTACAGCCGGTATCCGGTGCGGAAGGGCGATGACCCGGAGACCGCGGAGCGCGGCGACGATGCGGGCCGGCCCGACATCTATTTCCACACGCTCGGCCAGCCGCAGTCTGCGGACAATCTGGTTTTCAAGGTCACGGACCATCCCACGCGTGTGCCCGCCGCGACCGTCACCGAAGACGGCCGCTATCTACTCATCGGCCTGTTCGACGGTTACCAGACCAACGGCATGCTGGTGAAGGACCTCACGAAACCGGACGCGAAACCACAGCCGCTGTTCATGGCCTGGGACGCGCTCTACAACTTCCTGGGGTCGAAGGGCGACGAGCTGTACTTTCAGACCACGAACGCCGCGCCACGCGGCCGCGTCATCGCGGTCGATGCGCGCAATCCCGCGCCTTCCGCCTGGCGCACGGTGGTCCCGCACGGCGATTTCACGATCAACAGTGCCGGCTACGTCGGCGGCCGCGTGCTGGTCGAATACTTGCGCGATGCGCGCAGCGTCGTGCGGCTGTTCGAGACGACCGGCGCCGCGGCGGGCGAAGCGACGCTGCCGGGTCTCGGCACCGCGAAGGATTTCCAGGGCAGCGGCACGAATCCCGAGTTGTTCTTCACGTACTCGGACTTCCTGTCGCCCACGCGCGTTCTGCGTCTCAACGTGCTGACGAACGTCGTCAGCGACTTCCGCACGCCGAACGTGCCGGCCGACTTCACGCCGTTCGTGACCGAGCAGGTGTTCTATGCGGGCAGGGACGGCACGCGCATCCCGATGTTCATCACGCGCCGCCGCGACGCGCCGCGTGACGGCAATCAGCCGGTGATGTTGTACGGCTACGGCGGCTTCAACGTGACGCTGTCGCCGTCCTTCAGTCCGGCCATCCAGTCCTGGCTCGAGCTCGGCGGCATCTACGTCGTCGCGAACCTGCGCGGCGGCGGCGAATACGGCGAGGAATGGCACCAGGCCGGAACGAAGCTGCGCAAGCAGAACGTGTTCGACGACTTCATCGCCGCCGCGGAATTCCTGATCGCCGAGAAATACACGAATCCGAAGCGCCTCGCGATCGTCGGGCGCAGCAACGGCGGATTGCTGGTCGGCGCCGCGCTGACGCAGCGGCCGGACCTGTTCGGCGCCGCGCTGCCCGGCGTCGGCGTGCTCGACATGCTGCGTTATCACACCGCGAGCGCGAACGCGCGCCAGTGGTCGAGCGACTACGGCCTCGCCGAGGATCCCGCGGAGTTCAAGGCGTTGCTCGCGTATTCGCCCGTGCACAACGTGAAGCCTGCGTGTTATCCGCCGACGCTCGTGACCACGGCGGATCGCGACGATCGCGTAGTGCCGTGGCACAGCTACAAGTTCGCCGCGGAATTGCAACGCGCCCAGACGTGCCCCAACCCGGTGCTGATCCGCATCGAAACGCGCGCGGGTCATGGCGCCGGCAAGCCGGTCTGGATGCAGATCGAGGATTACGCGGATCAGTTCGGATTCGCGGCGAATGCGCTGGGAATGCCGATGCCGAAGTGATGCAACCCACTCTCGTCCGCGATCAGCTCGAGTACTGGCTGCTGCGCCCCGACGCGCGGCTCGCGGGCGCGGTGCGTTGTTATTTCGTCGTGGATGCCGGCATTGCTTCCTACGAACACGACGAATTATTGCTGCCCGACGGTTATGCCGAGATCGTGTTCGCGCTCGATGCCGGATACGAACGCTGGGCGGTGGGCGAAGAGCAGCGCCGCAAGGTGATGAGGCGCAGCTACGTGATCGGCGGCCGCTCGCATTCGGTGATGACGAGCGGCTCGCGTCGACTCAAACTGGTCGGCGTCAAGCTCGAGCCGCAGGCGCTGCGCCGCCTGATCGGCGTGCCGCTTGGAGAATTCCGCGACGCCACGCTCGACCTGCGCGATCTCGATCACTCCCCGTTGCTCGAACTGGAAGATGCGCTCGCCGGCGCCGCATGCGTCGAAGACATCGCCACGACACTGGACCGGTTCTTCCTGCGGCGTCTCGACCCGGGCGCGGGCGATCCGGTGGTGGACGGGACGGTCCGCGGCATCCGGGCCGCGCGCGGGATGTTGTCGATCGCGCGCCTCAGCGAGTCGCTGGGCCTGGACGAGCGGACGGTCGAGAGGCGATTCACCGATTTCATCGGCATGACGCCGAAGAAATACGCGCGCATAGTGCGCTTCAAGCACAGTTATCACGCGTTGCTCACGCGCGGAGCGGCCGCGCCGCGCGACGGTGAATACCTCGATGGGTACTACGACCAGTCGCACTTCATCCGCGAATTCCGGTACTTCACCGGAACGACGCCGAAGGCCCTGCTGGCGCGCCGCGTGGTGTCATCGACCGCCGTGACCGACCACCTGCTGCGTGGCGATCTTTCGGCGGCGATGCCGCACTGACTACTTCGGCCGGAATGCGTTCCCGAGCAAGGTGTTGTCGAACCCCGTGCCCGCATCGCCCGTCGTCGCATACCTGAACAGCGCGGCGGAATAGACGCCCTGCAGCGCGGACTGTATCAGCGCGATCAGGATGAATCCGCCGATCAGCAAGGCGCCCATCGTTATCGCGAGCGCGCCACCGCCCATCTCGATCACGCTGAAGATCAAAGCGATCCCGGCGAAGATGTACAGAAAATAGATCAAGCCGAAGACCAGTCCCATGCCGACGTTGCCGATGATGTTCTCGCCCCAGGTCTTCTTCAGCAGCGACGCACTCTCCTTCACCGCGTCGACCGGCCCGATGTTGCGCGTGACCAGCAGCGGCACGACCATGAACGTGGCGAGCGTGAAGGCCACGCCGAGCAACCCGGTGATCCATCGGCCGATCACGCCCAGACGCTCCTCGAGCACGCGCAGGATGATGCCGACCGTGGCCGCGATGGCCGCGTACCCCAGGATCGGACCCAGCTTCGAATTCGCGATGCGCAGTCCGTCCTTCACGGTCGGATCGCCGCCTTCGAGACGGATCATCGCCGCGCCGACCAGCGCGGAATTGAAGTAGAAGATCACGAAGTTCTGGCTGAGATAGAACAGGAAGCCGATCACGACGTGCAGCGGCTGGATCTCGCCGCTGTCGTGGAACTGCGTGAACGCGCCGGTCGCCGCCAGCGGCAGGACGAAACTGAGCCCGACGAGAATCGCCGCGATGGTCGAGAGAAGCGGGAACACCAGCAGTTCCTTGTCCTGCCGCAGGACGCCGCCGCTTGCCTTGATGAGCTCCCAGCTACGCGAGAATCGGTCGAACATGTGAACCTCCCGTCGAGCCATCAATGTGGCTAGTGCCTTTTTCTTATCAACTCACGGACGGCGTCGCTTCGACGCCGTGAAGAGTGGCGCTTGCGCCTGAAAATAGGCGCTTGCGCCTGGAAATCGGCGCGCCAGCGCGCCTGACTAAGTACAGCAGGTGAGCGTGAACGGCACGTCTTCAGTAGTTTGCTGCGGCCGCTCCTTGAGCCCATTCCACGCCAGCAACCGCACCGAACACCGGTAGTGAGACCCCGACGTCTCCGGATACAGCCCCGATCCCGCCGGCAGCGCGATGCGCACGAGCTGGATCGGCGTGTCGCGTTCGAAGGTGATGTGGTACACGCCTCCGCGCGCGATCTCCTGGCGCGGCTTGCCGTGCTGGCGCGTGATCCAGAGTAGTTCGGCGATCGCATCGCACAGCGGACGCAGCGCGGCCAGCCACTCGTTGAAAGAACGCGCGCGCTGGTCGGTGGGCTGGTTCAGCCAGAAGAAGAAGTCCGGCAGGTCGAATTCGCAGGTGCCGCCCGGAATGGCGCTGCGATGCTTGATCGCAGACAGGAACTCCGAATCCTTGAGCCCGGCGAGGTAGTTAGAGCCGCACGCGACCAGGTCGGCGCGCAGGCGCAACAGATTCGACATCACGGTGCGCAGCCGGGCCGAGTCCACGCCGGGTTTGCTCTGGAAAACGTTGAGCTGGGCGAGGTGACGCTCGAGCTCCTTCTGCACGTCGGCGCGCACGTCGCCGCGCGCCGCGATCGCGAGAATGTCGAGCAGGCTGCCCATCGCGGCGCGGCTGCCCCACTGGCTCTGCATCTCGTTGTGATAGAGGGCCTGGCTGTAGAGGAAGTCGAGCCGCAGGAACGTGCGCATGCGCTCGTTGAGCGGCTGCTCGAAAACGAGCTGCGCGGGTTCCGCGATCGGCTGTTGCTGGTGAGCTTCCTCTGCCATCGGGCTATTCTGCGCGAGCCTCTAGGGCCGCGTAAACCGTGCGGACGCGGCGACATACGCCCGATGCAGCTTCTCGACCTGGTCGCGCAGGTGCGCGATGTCGCCGTCGTTGTGGATCACGTCGTCCGCGACCGCGAGACGATCCGCGCGCGACACCTGTGCCGCGAGCGCTGCTTCGGCCTGCGCGCGCGTCGATCCGTCCCGCGCCTGCAGACGCGCGATCTGCAATTCGGGCTCGCAATCGACGACCAGCACGCGATCGAATCGGTCTTTTCCGCCCGTTTCCACGAGCAGCGGAATCGCAACGATGGAATAGGGTCCCGGCGCGACGTCGCTGCGCTCGTCGGTCAGACGGCGGATTTCCGGATGTGTGAGCTGCTCGAGCCACTGGCGCTCGGCTGGATCGGCGAATACGCGCTGGCGCAGCGCGCGCCGGTCGAGGCTGCCGTCCGCGGCCAGCACGTCGCGGCCGAAATGCGCGGCGATCTTCGGCAAAAGCGGCGAGCCGGGCGCGACCACCTCGCGAGCGATCACGTCGGTATCGATGATGGTCACGCCGAGGTCGGCGAACAGATTCGCGACGGTGCTCTTGCCGGAGGCGATGCCGCCGGTGAGCCCCACCCGGAATCCGCGCGCCATGGCTCAGTCGGCCGCGAACAGGCCGAGGTACCGCTCGATGACCTGGTGGCCAATGACGAGCGCGAGCCACCCGGCGATGGCCAGGAACGGGCCGAACGCGATCTGCGTGTCCTTGCCGCGGCGCTGGCGGATCATGACGACGACGCCGATCACGGCGCCCACGCCCGACGCGAACACGATGATCGGCAGCAGCATCTTCCAGCCCATCCACGCGCCGAGCGCGGCGAAGAGCTTGAAATCGCCGTAGCCCATGCCTTCCTTGCCCGTGACCAGCTTGAACAGCCAGTACACGCTCCACAGGCTCAGATACCCGGCGGCCGCGCCGATGATGCTGTCGCGCGGACCGATGGGTTCCGCGCCTTCGGCCCACACGGGATGCCACAGGCTCACGAGCAACCCGAGCCACAGCAGTGGATACGTGAGCTGGTCGGGCAGGTACTGCGTGTCGAAGTCGATCATCGTCAGTGCGATCAGGAACCAGGTGAACATCAGCGCGGCGAAGCCGGCGACGCCGAAGCCGAATCTCCAGGCGACGAACGCGGACAGGATGCCAGTCGCGAGCTCGACCAGCGGATAACGCTTCGAGATCGGCGCCTTGCAGTTCGCGCACTTGCCCCCCAGGACGAGCCAGCTCACGACGGGAACGTTCTGCAGCGCCGTGATCGGCGCGTGGCACTTCGGGCAGGCCGAGCGCGGCGTGACGAGGTTGAAGGGAGCGGGCGCGGTTGCCTCGTTTCCGGAGAGCTGCGCGCATTCCGCGCGCAGCGCGTTGTCCATCATCACCGGAACGCGAAGGATGACCACGTTGAGGAAGCTGCCGATCAGCAAGCCGAGCGCGCCGCAGACCGCGATGTACAGTCCCGGATTGCTGGCGAGTGTGTCGAGGAGTTCCATGGTTGCTCATAAGGAAACGCCGCGGACGAGCGCGGCGTTTCGATTGCTTTTCCGTTACGAGGCGGTGGGGATCAGACCACGGAGCCCAGCTTGAAGATCGGGAGGTACATCGCGATGACCAGGCCACCGACGAGCACGCCCAGGATCGCCATGATGAGCGGCTCGAGCAGCGACGACATACTGTCCACCGCGTTGTCGACTTCCGCTTCGTAGAAGGTCGCGACCTTGCCCGACATGGTGTCGAGCGCGCCGGCTTCCTCACCGACCGCGATCATCTGGATGACCATGTTCGGGAACAGGCCGGTGTTTTCCATCGCGCGCTGCAGGCGCTGGCCGGTGGCGACTTCGTCGCGCATCTTGAGCACCGCGGTCTCGAACACGATGTTGCCGGTTGCGCCGGCGACGGATTCGAGAGCTTCGACCAGGGGTACGCCGGCGGCGAACATCGTCGACAACGTACGCGAGAAACGCGCGATCGCGGACTTGTACAGGATCGGCCCGATGATCGGCAGCTTCAGCGACATGCGGTCGAGATATTCGCGCATCGCACGCGAGCGTTTCTTGAAATAGACGAACGTATAGACGGCGGCGCCGATCGTGCCGAAGAAGATGTGCCAACTGCTTTGCAGCCAGGCGGACAAGTCGATGACCATTTGCGTGAAGGCCGGCAGGTCGGCGCCGAAATCCTTGAACATCGCCTCGAACTGCGGGATCACGAACAGCAGCAGGATGACCGTGACGATGACGGCCACGACCATGACGGCCGCGGGATAAAAGAGCGCCTTCTTGACCTTCTTCTTGAGGGCTTCGGTCTTTTCCTTGTACGTCGCGATCTTGTCGAGCAGGTTTTCGAGCGCACCGGCCTGTTCGGCCGCTTCGACGAGGTTCACGTACAGGTCATCGAAATGAAGAGGATGCTTAGCCAGCGCTTCATGCAGCGAAGTGCCGCCTTCGACGTCCGCCTTGATGTCGAGGATGAGCCTCTGCATCGCGGGTTTTTCGTTGCCGTTGCCGACGATGTCGAAAGACTGGACGAGCGGAATGCCCGCGGCGAGCATCGTCGCGAGTTGGCGGCTGAACACCGCGATGTCGCTCGGCTCGACCTTGCCGCCGGACTTGAAAGCCTGCGCCTGCTTCTTGATGCGGTTGACCGCGATGCCCTGGCGACGCAGATCCGCGCGCAGCGTGGTCTCATCGGGCGCGAGCGACTTGCCCGAGACCCGATTCCCCTTCTTGTCCATTCCAGTCCAGGAGAAGGGCACGTCGCGCTTGATTGTCTTGCCGCCGGTGGTTGCTACTGCGGTTGCCATGCTGATCCTTTAGACGACGCTTACTCGATGGTGACGCTGTTGACTTCCTCGAGGCTGGTCAGTCCCTGCTTGACCTTCTCGAGTCCTGCACGACGCAGATCCCAGACCCCTTCCTTGGCAGCCTGGTCTGCAATGTCCATCGCATTGCCGCCTTCCATGATGATGCGGCCGATGGTCTCGGTGACGGGCATTACCTGGTAGATGCCGCAGCGGCCCTTGTAGCCGTCGCTGCAATTCGAGCAGCCCTTCGCACCGTAGACCTTGATGCCGGCCTTGACGTCAGACTCCGAGAATCCTTCCTTCAGAAGTGCTTCGGCCGGGATGTCGACCGGCACCTTGCATTGCGAGCACAGACGGCGCGCGAGTCGTTGCGCGATGATGAGGCTCACCGAGGTGGCGATCGCGTACGGCTTGACGCCCATGTCGACGAGACGCGTCATCGTCTGCGGCGCGTCGTTGGTGTGCAGCGTCGAGAGCACCAGGTGACCGGTCTGCGCGGCCTTGATGGCGATCTCCGCCGTCTCGAGATCGCGGATTTCGCCGACCATCACCACGTCCGGATCCTGGCGCAGGAACGCGCGCAGCGCCGCGGCGAACGTGAGGCCGACTTTCGGATTCACGTTCACCTGGTTGACGCCGGGCAGGTTGATTTCCGCAGGGTCTTCCGCGGTCGAGATGTTGGTGTCTTCGCGGTTGAGGATGTTCAGGCCCGTGTACAGCGACACGGTCTTGCCGGAGCCGGTGGGTCCGGTCACGAGGATCATGCCCTGCGGCTTCGCGAGGTTCTTGAGATACAGCTCACGCTGGAAGGGCTCGTAACCCAGCGAGTCGATGCCGAGCATCGCCGAGGACGGATCGAGAATACGGCAGACGATCTTCTCGCCGAAAAGCGTCGGGCAGGTGCTCACGCGGAAGTCGATCGCGCGAGTCTTCGACAGCTTCATCTTGATGCGGCCGTCCTGCGGCACGCGGCGCTCGGCGATGTCGAGGCGCGACATGACCTTGAGACGCGCCGAGAGCTTCATGGCGAGCTGCACAGGCGGCTGCGCGACTTCCTTCAGGATGCCGTCGATGCGCAGGCGGATGCGGTACATCTTTTCGTAGGGTTCGAAATGGATGTCCGAGGCGCCGCGCCGGATCGCGTCGAGCAGTAGTTTGTTGACGAAACGCACGATGGGCGCGTCTTCGACGTCGTCGCGCGAGACTCCCGCGCCTTCGGCATCGTCGTCGCCACCGGAAACATCGAGGTTCTCGAGGTCGAAGCCGGTCTCGTCGTCGGTGAGCTGCGGCATGGCCGCTTCAGCCTGTTCGGCGGCCTTGTCGATGAGCTTCTGCAGCTTGTCGTCTTCGACGACGATGGCCTCGATGCCGAGACCCGTCGCGAACTTGATCTCGTCGATGGCGTGCAGATTGGTCGGATCCGCGACCGCGAGAAACAGGCGCTTGCCGCGGCGATACAGCGGCAGGCAACGATGCTTCTGGACCAGCTTGTCCTGCACCAGCTTGACGACATCGAGGTCGACCTGGAGGGAGTCGAGGTCGAAGAGCGGCACGCCGAATTCGGTGGACGCCGCGATCGCGATGTCGCGCGCCTTCGCGGCGCCCGCGGAGATGAGCTGCGTGACGAAGCTCGACTTGCGGTCCTTCGCGGCCTGCAGCGCGGTGAGCATCGCCGATTCTTCGACGACGCCATCCTGCACCAGGCGCTGCGGCAGACCGCCGAGCCCCGATCGATTGCCGAGAGCTAAAGATGCGTTGTCGTTCATTTAGTTACGTGCGAGCGACCCAACCCGCCGCGGACTAGTCTACTCAGCGTCCGCGAGCAGGCAATTGTTAAATCTGCGTCCAATGGTCGCATAGGCGACGGGGGCTTCACGTGACCCTTCTCCCAAAAGGAGAACGCCCAAAAGAGAAAGCCCCTCCGGAGAGGGGCTTTCTTGTACCGAGGTACGATCGACAGTTACGTACGGCAGTTGGCCGGCAGGAACTTCTCGAGGATCGTCGAGGTGTTGCAGGTCCACTCCACCGAGTCGTCGGTGGCGCTGACCGGCGTGCCCACGAGAATATAGTCGCCCGTGGCGCGCGTCAGGTTCGACGTCACGGTGATCGTGCCCGTGGCGCCGCCCGTGATGGCGATCGCCGAGATCTTGTCCGTCTGCGTATTGTTGCAACCGGCTTCGTTGAGGTCGGCCGGGAAGGTGCCTTCCGACTGGTAGAACTCCGTCATCGAACCTTTACAGGCCGACGCGATGGTCACGAGCTCGGACACCTTCGCGCGCTCGGTGTAATCCGAGTACGCCGGGATCGCGATCGCGGCCAGGATGCCGATGATGGCAACGACGATCATTAGTTCGATGAGCGTGAAGCCCTTCTGAATCTTCTTCATGTAATAACTCCTGAGATTGAAACGTTTCAGAAACCAAAACTGTTCGGCGCACTGGGCGCCGGGGCGCCAGTTGCCAAGGAAAGAGCAAGGTGTGTGCCATTGGCGACGCTAGCAATCCAACTGGCTGATTTGCAGGCAGATATTTGTCGCGATTGCGCCGATTTGACGTAGTCCTGTCGCCTGAATCGCACGTCGCCGACCAAGCCACGTCACAAAGTGACGTAACGCGTCACTTTGTGTCACTCGATTCCGAGTTTCTTGATGCGGTAACGCAGCGCGCGGAACGTCATGCCGAGCGCCTTGGCCGCCGCCGTCTTGTTGTAACGGGCTGCCTCGAGGGCCTTGATGATGGCGGCGCGCTCCACGTCCTCGAGCTGATCGCCGAGCGCGGGCGTCGCGGCTGGCGCCGCTGGCGCGGGTTGCTGGCCCCGCATCTGCGCGATCGACTCGGCGGACGGGGGTGGGCCATTGTCGGGCCGCGGCACGGCGCGCAATTGCAGGTCCGCGACGTCGATGCGTCCCTCGTTGCAGAGCGCGAGCGCGCGTTCGAGCACGTTCTCGAGCTCGCGCACGTTGCCCGGAAACGGAAAATTCCTGAGGACTTCGAGCGCGGCGGGTGTGATCGTCGGCGCCTCGATGCCGAGCCGGCGCGAGAGCCGGCGCACGATGGTGTCGGCCAGGTCGGGAATGTCCTCGGCGCGTTCGCGCAGCGGCGGCACCCGCAGCTCGATGACGTTGATGCGGTAGTAGAGATCCTCGCGGAATTTCGACTGCGCCACGAGATCGGCAAGGTTCTTGTGCGTGGCCGACAGGATGCGCACATCGATGGGCGATTCGCGCTGTTCGCCGATGGGCCGGACCGTCTTTTCCTGGATCACGCGCAGCAGCTTGACCTGCATGTGCAGCGGCAGATCCGCAACCTCGTCGAGGAACAACGTGCCGCCTTCGGCCGAAGGAATGAGACCGATCTTGTCGGTCACCGCGCCGGTGAAGCTGCCGCGCTTGTGACCGAAAAGCTCGCTTTCCATGAGCTCGGACGGAATCGCGCCGCAGTTGACCGGCACGAACGGTCCTTCCGCGCGCGGACCCGAAGCATGAATCATGCGTGCGACCAGTTCCTTGCCGGTGCCCGATTCGCCCGAGATGTGCACGGGCGCCTGGCTGCGCGCCACGCGCAGGATCATTTCGCGCAACCGGTCCATCGAGGGTCCGCTGCCGATGAGCTGCGTGCCGGTGCGTGTGGAGACGCCGGCGTCGGGAGAGTGCGAGAGCTTGAGTGCCGTCGAAACGATGCGCCTCAGGACACCGAGGTCGAGTGGCTTCGACACGAAATCGAAGGCGCCGAGCTTGAGCGCGCGCACCGCGGATTCGACGTTGCCATGCGCCGTGATCACTGCGCAGGGCACGCCCGGACAATGCACGGTCATCCACTCGAGCAAGTCGAGTCCGTCGCCGTCCGGCAGTCGCATGTCGGTGAGGCACAGGTCGAAGCGCTGGGACTTGAGCAGCTTTCTGGCGGTGCCTACGTCTCCGGCGGATTGCGTCGCGAGATCCATGCGACGGAGCGTGAGCGTGACGAGCTCGACGAGATCCGGTTCATCATCGACAACGAGTACGAGCGGCGGCGCCATGAAACTTCCCCGATCGAGAGGTTACGCCACCCAGCGTTCGGGATCGCGGAACACGATGCGGAACAGGCTGCCGCCGCTGGTGCGCGGCTCGTATAGAAGCGTCGCGCCGTTCGTCTGCGCGAGCTCCCGCGCCAGGAACAAGCCGAGGCCCGTGCCACGATCGCTGCCGGTGAAGAATGGTTCGAAGATCCGGTCGCGGTGCTGCGGCGCGATGCCCGGGCCGCGGTCCGCGACTTCGAGGAAGGGCCGCGCGGTCGACGCGAGGCGGCCGACCCGCAACTCGATGGTGTCGCCGCCTTCCTTGCTCGCGCCGTATTTGACCGCGTTCTCGCACAGGTTCCAGACGATCTGGCGCAGTTGCGAAGGATCGACCTGGATTTCCACGTCGCCGAGCAGCGAGGAGATCGCGAACCGGTCGGGTTCGATCTGCATCGTGGCGCAGAATTCGTCCCGGAAGCCCGTGAGCCAGGTGCCAAGGATGACGCGCTCGGGCCGCGAATTCTCGCGCCGTGCCATCGACATGACGTTTTCGATGATCTGCCGCACCCGGTCGCCATTAGTGCGCACGATTTCCGTGAGACGCTTGTCCTCGTCCGAGAGCGAAGGCGACTCGGCCAGCAGCTGCGCCGCGTGGCTCATCGCGCCCACCGGGTTGCGGATTTCGTGCGCGATGCTGGCCGAGAGGCGTCCGAGACCGGCGAGCTTCGACTGCTGGATCTTGGCCGCCAGCAGCTCCGTGTCCTCGAGGAACACGATCACCGGCGCGGGATCGCTGCCGCCGAGCGAGGCGAAATGCGGCTGGATCACGTGGCCGCCGTCGTCCGAGATGAAGGTCTGCGTGGGCGTCGTAGCCGCGGGCGGACGCTGCCGCCAGGTCTCCAGTAGATAGAGGAGCTGCGGCGAGGCCTCGCCGAGCAGCGCGCCCGGGAACGCGCGGCTGTCGCCGAGCAACTGCGCGGCGGATTCGTTGATCAGGCGGATCCGGTTTTCGTGGTCGACCACCACGATGCTCTCGCGCAGGTGCTGCACGATGTACTGGGAGAGCTGCGCCAGGTTGGCGAGGTCCACCTGCTGGCGGCGCACGGTCGCCTCGGTGTCGCGCAGCCGGGTCGCCAGCGGCCAGGCGAGCAGCGCGACCAGGAACACGATGCCGCCGATGATGCCCGTGGTGGGATACGCGTCCGGAGACGCCGTTCCGAGGTAGTGGCCCGTGATCTGCTGAGCGAACAGGGCCATGGTCGCGAGCGCCGCGAGCAGGAAGGCGTCGCGATTGTCGGCGAGCAGCGCCATCGCGCCCACCGGCACCACGAACAGGATGCCCAGGCCGCTGGCGACGCCGCCGCTCGCGAACATGATGAGACTTATCGCCACCGCGTCGACCATCGCGTGGACGAAGGTCGTTGCACGCAGATTGGGCAGCAGGCGCCGGCCGCCGATGACGATCGCGACGCCGGCCGCGAAGTAAACCACGCAGGTCCACAGGAACAGCTCCGGATGCGCGGAGCCTATGGGTGTGGAGGAATGGAAATACCAGAACAGGAGCCAGAGCGCCGGCGGAATCAGCAGTCGGTAGAGGTTGACCAGCCCTATGACGCGCCAGGCGAGATCGGTCGGGGCGTAGGGCGCGGTAGCGACGAGCGTCATCGGGACGTGACTGTAGCAGCAGCGCAGGCGAATGCGCACGAAAAGCCACGGAACTGGCAGAATACCGCCCCTCTTTTCAGGCAGCGAATCCTCACCAGGGGTCTGATGAATCTCCACGAGTACCAGTCGAAAGAAGTCTTTCGCGAATTCGGCATTCCCGTCCCGGCAGGCAAGGCGGCGCGCAGCGCCGATGAAGCGGTGGCCGCGGCCCAGTCGTTAGGCGGCAGCCTCTGGGTGGTCAAGGCGCAGGTGCATGCGGGCGGACGCGGCAAGGCCGGCGGCGTCAAGCTCGCCCGCGACCTCGATACCGTGCGCAGCGCGACGGCGGACATGCTCGGCCAGCGTCTGGTCACCAAACAAACCGGTCCCGAGGGCCTGCCCATCGAGACGGTGTACGTGGAGTCGGGTTCGGACATCGAGCGCGAGATCTATCTTTCGCTGACACTCAATCGCGAGCGCGGGCGCGTGGCGGTCATCGCCTCGGCCGCGGGCGGCATGGACATCGAGGAAGTCGCCGAACACGAGCCGGAGAAGATCCTGCGCGTGGACATCAATCCGGCCGCGGGCCTGCAGCCTTACCAGTGCCGCAAGCTCGGCTTCGGTCTCGGCTTCAAGGGTCCGCAGGTCGGGCAGTTCCAGAAGATCCTGATGGCGCTGTATCGCATCTATCTCGAGCGCGATGCGTCGCTGCTCGAGGTCAATCCGCTGATCGTCACGAAGTCCGGCGACCTCGTCGCGCTCGACGCGAAGATCAACATCGATGCGAACGCGATGTTCCGCCAGAAAAAGCTGGGCGAGTATCGCGACCCCTCTCAGGAAGATCCTATCGAGCGCGAAGCCTCCGAGCACGATCTCAACTACGTCTCGCTCGACGGCGACATCGCCTGCATGGTGAACGGCGCCGGTCTCGCGATGGCGACCATGGACCTGATCAAGCTGCACGGCGGCAATCCCGCGAACTTCCTCGACGTCGGCGGCGGCGCCACGGCCGAGCGTGTCACCGAGGCGTTCAAGCTCATCCTCTCGAACAAGAAGGTGCGCGCGATCCTCGTGAACATCTTCGGCGGCATCGTGCGCTGCGACCTGATCGCCGAGGGCGTGATGATCGCGGTCAAGCAGGTGGGCGTCGGCGTGCCCGTGGTGGTGCGTCTCGAAGGAACGAACGCGGACCAGGCACGCGAGATGCTCGCGCACAGCGCGCTCGCGATCACGCCGGCCACCGATCTCACCGACGCGGCGAAGAAGGCCGTTTCGCTCGCCGCCAACGGAAAGTAAGACACAGACATGAGCATTCTCGTCAACAAGAACACGCGCGTGATCTGCCAGGGCTTCACCGGCCAGCAGGGCACGTTCCACAGCGAACAGAGCATCAAGTACGGCACGAAGATGGTCGGCGGTGTCACGCCCGGCCGCGGCGGTGAGAAACATCTCAACCTGCCGGTGTTCGACACCGTCGCCGATGCCGTCAAGGACACGGGCGCGACCGCGAGCGTCATCTACGTTCCCGCGCCGTTTGCGGCGGATGCGATCCTCGAGGCGGCGGACGCCGGCATCGAGCTCGTTGTTTGCATCACCGAAGGCATTCCCATCAACGACATGGTGCGCGTGAAGGCCTCGCTCGCCGGATCGGGCACGCGGCTCATCGGGCCTAACTGCCCGGGCATCATCACGCCGGGCGAATGCAAGATCGGCATCATGCCGGGCTTCATCCACAAGAAGGGCCGCGTCGGCATCGTGTCGCGCTCGGGCACGCTCACGTACGAGGCCGTATTCCAGACCACGAACAAGGGCCTCGGCCAGAGCACCTGCGTCGGCATCGGCGGCGATCCGGTGCGCGGCATGAACTTCATCGATGTGCTCGAGTTGTTCGAACGCGATCCGCAGACCGAAGGCATCATCATGGTCGGCGAGATCGGCGGCACCGACGAGGAAGCGGCGGCGGAGTTCATCCGCAAGTACGTCACGAAGCCGGTGGTCGCGTACATCGCGGGCGTCACGGCGCCCCCGGGCAAACGCATGGGTCACGCCGGCGCGGTCATCGCGGGCGGCAAGGGCACGGCGGCGGACAAGTACCGCGCGCTGGAGCGCGCCGGTGCGCGCACGGTGAAGTCGCCGGCGGATCTCGGTTCGGCGATGGCCGAATTGCTCGCCAAGCGGCGCGCGAAAGCCGTGAAGAAGCCGGCCGGGCCGACCGTGCTCATCATCGAGCAGCGCACGGCGAAGAAGGGCGCGAAGAAAGCCGCTCCGAAGAAGAAGTCCGCGCCGAAGAAGAAGGCGGCGCCTGCGAAGAAGAAGGCGGCCGTGAAGAAGAAGCCCGCGAAGGCGCGGCGCGCGAAGTAGTGCCGACTGTCGATGCATCACCGCGGTGAACGCAACTAACAACCGGCTGCGGATCGCCCTCGGGCAGCTGAACATGCTCGTGGGCGATGTGGCGGGAAACGCGAAGAAGATCGTCGCGGCCGCGGAGCGCGCCTGCGGCGAGCTCGACGCGGACTTGCTCGTGTTGCCCGAGCTCACGCTTTCAGGCTATCCACCCGAGGATCTGCTGTTCCACCGCGGCTTTCGTGTCGCGATCGAAGCCGGGCTCACGACGGTGCGCGGCGCGCGTTCGAGCTGCGGAGTGTTGGTCGGTTTTCCCGAATACGCGAGCGACCAGATCTTCAACTCCGCGGCGCTGTTCGAGAAGGGCACGCTGCGCGCGACGCATCGCAAAAACTGCCTGCCAAACTACAAGGTTTTCGACGAGAAGCGTTACTTCAAGACCGGCGCGCAGCCGACGGTCGTGGACTACCGCGGCTTTCGCATCGGGATCCTGGTGTGCGAGGACATCTGGGAGCCCGAACCCGCGCAGCTCGCGCGCTCGGCGGGCGCCGAGATGTTCGTGGTGCTCAACGCCTCGCCATTCGAGATCCACAAGCAACGCAATCGCGAGGACATCGTGCGGCGCTGCGTGCGCGATCTCGGCCTGCCGGTCGTCTACGTCAATATGCTGGGCGGCCAGGACGAACTGGTGTTCGACGGCAACTCGTTCGTGATGGATGGCAAGGGCCCCGTGGTCATGCGCGCGCCGCCGTTCGAGGAAGGGTTGTACACCGTCGAGTTCGAGCGCGTGGATGGCGTCGTGCGGCCCGTGCCGACGACGGTGTCGCCCGAGCTCGGAGATGCCGAGAGCGTCTACCGCGCGCTCGTGCTCGGCGTGCGCGATTACGTCGGCAAACACGGATTCCCCGGCGTGGTGATGGGCCTGTCGGGCGGCATCGATTCGGCGCTCACGCTCGCGATTGCGGTCGACGCGCTGGGCAAGGATCGCGTGCACGCGGTCATGATGCCGTCGCCCTACACCTCGCAGATGAGTCTCGACGACGCGCGTGAGCAGGCCGAGCGGCTCGGCGTGAAATACAGCGTGCTGCCCATCAGCGAGATGATGAAAGCGGCCGAGGCCACGCTGCGCGAGGAATTCGCCGGCCGCAAACCCGACACGACCGAAGAGAACATCCAGTCGCGCTGCCGCATGGTGCTGCTGATGGGCATCTCCAACAAGACCGGCAAGATGCTGCTCACCACCGGCAACAAGAGCGAGATGGCGGTGGGCTACGCCACGCTCTACGGCGACATGGCCGGCGGCTTCGCCCCCATCAAGGACTGCAGCAAACTACTCGTGTATCGGCTGGCCGAGTACCGCAACTCCGTGGGTGGGGATAGCGGTGCCGGTGTAGTTATCCCCACCCGCGTGATCGAGCGTCCGCCCTCGGCCGAGCTGCGTCCCGACCAGAAGGACAGCGACTCGCTGCCGCCGTACGAAGTGCTCGATCCCATTCTCGAGGCGTTCATCGAAGACGATCTGTCCGTCGATGAGATCTGCGCGCGTGGGTTCGATCGTCCGACCGTCGTGCGCGTGCTGGATCTCGTCAAACGCAACGAATACAAGCGACGACAGGCCCCGCCCGGCGTTCGTGTCAGCCGCCGCGCTTTCGGACGCGACTGGCGCTACCCGATCACATCGGGATATAGAAGGTAGTTAGCGCCGCGACCTCAGGTCGAAAGCCACAACTTGTACCACTTGCGCTTCGGCGCCTCTCTGCGCTCGCCCGCCTCGCCTTCGAAGTTGTTGCGATACATCGCACGGGTCTGCGCGGCGAGGTCCTTGAGATCCATCTGCTCGTAGGCGTAGATCATGATCTCGAGCGCATCGCGCACGGCGGGCGCGCCGTCGTATTCCTCGATCGCGACCTTCGCGCGCTGCGCGGCGGCGACGTACGCACCGCGGTCGATGTAATAGCGCGCCACCGCGATTTCATAATCGGCGAGGCGGTTGCGCAGGTAGACCATGCGACGGCGCGCGTCGTGCGCGTAGTCGCTGTTCGGAAACTGCTGCACGACCGTGAGGAACGACGCGAACGAACGGCGCGCCTGGGTCGGCGGACGCTGGTTGAGGTCGACACGGAACCAGCGCTCGAGGAAGTTCGGCATGCGCTCGAAGTCCGTGAGGCCCTTGAGGTACCACGCGTAGTCGATGCGCGGATGCGTCGGGTTCTCGCGGATGAAGGTGTCCGCCGCGTCGATCGCGGATTCGGACTCACCCGCGCGGTAGTACGCGTAGATCACGTCGAGACGCGACTGGCGAGATTCCGCCGCGAACGGGTAGCGGGCCATGAGCGCTTCGTAGATGCGGATGGCCTGCGGGTAGTCGCCGCCGCGCAGCGCGCGATGCGCGCGCTCGTAGACCACTGCCGGATCCGTCATCGGGCCCTCGGCGCCGTCCCGGGACTTGCAGCCGCTGAGTGAAATGCCGAAGGTTATGAATAAGAGTGCCAGTAGCCCGGCGGAACGCATGGATCGCATGTATGGATTGCCGTTTCTCGAATGTGCCGGTGTTATTGGGTTTGAAATCGCGGCTGGACGCGGGAGTATAGCGGCCCGAAAAGCTGTCGGACCACACGGTTGAGCCCCAAGTTCCAGACCCACCGCCTCGAGTTACCCACGGACCTCGCAGGCCGGCGCCTCGACGCGGCCCTGGCCCTGTTGTTGCCGCAATACTCGCGCACCCGCCTGCAGGGCTGGATCGAGGAGGGCGCCGTTCGGGTGAATGGCCTTACGGTTCGGCCTCGCGACCCGGTAGTCGGCGGCGAGGTGGCGGTGGTCGAGGCCCGGATCGTCGAAGAGACCGGGGTCAAGGCCGAGAAGCTGCCGATCGACATCGTGCATGAAGATGCCTCGGTAATCGTCATCAACAAGCCTCCCGGGCTGGTCGTGCATCCGGGCGCCGGCAACCGCGCGAGCACGCTGCAGAACGCGCTGCTCGCGCACGATCCGAAACTCGCGCGCGTGCCACGCGCGGGGCTCGTGCATCGCATCGACAAGGATACGAGCGGGTTGTTAGTGATCGCGCGCACGCTGGCGGCCCATACGGCGCTGGTGGCGGAGCTCGCGGCGCACGAGGTCCGGCGCGAGTATCTCGCGGTGTGCGTGGGCGTGATGACAGGTGGCGGCACCGTCGATGAGCCCATCGGACGGCATCGCACGCAGCGGACGAAGATGGCGGTGCGCAGTGATGGACGGCATGCGGTGACTCACTACCGCGTCGAGAAGAAATTCCGTGCGCATACGTTGACGCGGGTTCGATTGGAGACGGGGCGGACGCACCAGATTCGCGTGCATCTCGCGCACGCGGGATATCCGATCGTCGGCGATCCGGTGTATGGCGGGCGGCGCAAGTTGCCCGCCGGCGCGACGCCGGCATTGGTCGCCGCGCTGGATGCGTTCAAGCGCCAAGCATTGCACGCCGAGAAACTCGAATTCACTCATCCGAAGTCCGGCAAGCGCGTGGAGTACACGGCGCCGATTCCGGAGGATCTGGCCGGGTTGTTAGGCGCGCTCGAACGGGATGCGCGCGAGGCCGCGCGATGACCGACGAGTCGTTGCTCGATTTCGACTGGCGTACGCCCGCGGGCGTGCGTGCGGCGTTCACGACACGGCTGGGCGGCGTAAGCGCGCCACCCTGGGATTCATTCAATGTCGCCACGCACGTCGGTGACTCTCCCGAATCCGTTGCGGCCAATCGCGAGTTGCTGTGCGAGAAGCTGCGACTTCCGACCGATCCCGCATGGCTCAACCAGGTGCACGGAGTGGACGTGGTCGATCTCGATTCGGTACACACTTTCGCCCCGCCGACCGCGGATGCATCCTTCACGCGTACCGCCAATCGCGTTTGCGTGATCATGGTCGCGGATTGCCTCCCCGTGTTGTTTGCTAGCCGTGACGGCCAAACTATTGGTGCGGCGCATGCCGGATGGCGTGGTCTTGCGGGCGGCGTGCTCGAGGACATCGTGCGCGAGATGGGTGTTCCGCCGGGCGAGCTGACCGCCTGGCTCGGTCCTGCGATCTCGCGCGAGCACTTTGAAGTAGGCGACGAAGTGCGCGAAGCCTTCGTTAAAGAGGATGCGGAAGCCGCTTCGCTGTTCGCGCGGAATCCGCGCGGCCGCTGGCAGGCGGATTTGGCGGGCTTGGCTCGCTGGCGACTCGCCGCTTTGGGCGTCAACGATGTGAGCGGTGGGCAGTGGTGCACGTTTGCCGATCGAAAAAGGTTCTACTCTCATCGGCGGGAAGGAAAGTGCGGCAGACTTGCCGCGCTCATCTGGAAAGACTGATCTCGCTCAATCCCTGGGACTGGGACAGCTCCGCAAGGGGGCACCGCGTGGACTCTAACATCATCCTGATCTGGGGCTGCATTAGTGCAGTCGCGGTCGTAAGTGTAGTAGGACTACTCACCGGGATTTGCATTTCTCGTCGATTGCAGGCGAACCACCCACTGAAGTGGGCTGAGTTCGGTCTTCCGCGAAACTGGCTTAGCCCGTCACTCGAGGAGGAATCGTCCCAGGTTCAGGGCCAAATCAACTTGTTGCTTTTCCTCCTGAGGAACGAGCACAAGCAACTGAATGACCCTCGGCTCAACCGTCTTGCGATCCTGCATAAGTGCTGTCTTGCACTTGTATTGCTGCTTTTTACTCTGCCATTGATCTCGTGGTTTCGAGATATGTAGATCGCTTCACGCCTCGGTCATGAATCTCCTCGGGCTGTGCCTTTTTCGCGTGTCGTGACAGATTGCCGTGGAGTGAGTGGCAATTGCAGGACGGCGAGGAGGTAACCATGAATGAAGAACTAGCAAGGCACGTTGCACAGGTAGCCTTTCGCGCATCTGCCGATCTCAACGATCTCTTGCCTCTGATTCGTGAGCATGCGACCGAACAGGAATACGAATCCTTCCTGCTGGCGATCAGCGCAATTTCCGGTGATATCGCTTTTAAGCTACTGAAGAGGCTGTATGCCGCGCATCCCGGCATGGAGGCGGAATTCGATGAGCGGATCGCGAGATACGGCGTGCTGATTTCCAATTGAGCCAGATCAGTCGCCAAGGAAGCCTTGCGACTCGCGCAGTTCGGCTACGACGCGAACGACAACCTGACGCAGGTCACGGATCCTCGCTCCGCGGTCACGAGCTACGCCTACAACGGGTTCGGGGACCTGACGACTCAATCCAGCCCGGACATCGGCGTCACGTCGAACACGTATGACTCCGCCGGCAACCTCGCGACCTCTCAGTCGAGATCGGCGGTGAAACCGATGCCACGGCGCTTGGGCGCAGGGGCGTGCATGAGCTCGCGCAGGGTGGAGAGAATGGCAGCGATGGCGTGGTCGTGGTGCTTGTACTTGCTCTCGAGCTCATCGAGCTTGCGGCTCAGGGCGGAGTTGGCGGCGAGCAGTTCGCGTAATCGGATGAACGCACGCACGACGTAGAGACTCATCTCGACGGCGCGGGGGCTGTTCAAGACGGTGGCGGCCATGATGGCGCCGTGTTCGGTGAAGGCGAACGGCGGGAAACGCGGGTCGCGGTGCTTCTGGGAACCGGTCGCAAAATGCGACCGGTTCAGGGCTTCGGTCTCAGATGCGGAAAGACGGAACATGAAGTCTTCCGGGAATCGCGCGGCATTGCGCTTGACCTGTTCATTCAGGCGCTTGGTGGAGACGCCGTAGAGCGCGGCCAAGTCCGAATCGAGAATGACGCGCAAACTACGAACGCTGAGGATGGTCCGCGAGACGCCTTCGACGGAAATATCCTGTCGACTCATGACCTCGATCTCGACGGGGAGCCATGCGAGCTTGGCTTGTAAATATAGTGCCAAGTAGTTAATCCAGCCGAGCGTCGTTTCTGCTCTTTAGCGGTAGGAATAGAGTCCCCACACGCCTGGGCAATGACGCCGCCCATTCTCGACCGTGCTAGCATCCGCCCGCTTTGACCACTCTCCTCTGGATCATCCTCGCCACCACGGTTTCAGGCGTCCTGTCCGTCCTCGCGGCCGGCACATTCCTGGCATTGCCCGCGCGCTCGCGTGAAGCGGCGCTGCCTCACCTGGTCTCCTTCGCCACCGGCGCCTTGTTAGGCGCCGCGCTGCTCGCGCTGATCCCGCACGCGGTGGAAGGGGCGGGTATCGGCAACGTCCACCAAGTCGGCATCGCGCTTATCGCCGGCATTGCGCTGTTCTTCGTGCTCGAAAAATTCCTGCTCTGGCGCCACTGCCATGACGATCACTGCGACGAGCACACCGTCGCGGACGCACATCAGCACAACCACAACCACGACCACGCACGCCAGAAAGCCAGCGGCTCCCTCGTCCTCATCGGCGACGCCCTGCACAACGTCCTCGACGGCGTGCTGATCGCCGCGGCCTTCCTCACCGACGTCCACCTCGGTATCGTCACCGCGCTCGCCATCATGGCCCACGAAATCCCGCAGGAAGTCGGCAACTTCGCCGTGCTGCTGCATTCGGGCGTCTCGCGCCGCCGCGCACTCGGCCTCAATCTACTGACCAGCCTCACGGCAGTGCTCGGCGGGATCATCGGCTACTTCGCGCTCGGCACCGCTTTGACCGTGCTGCCGTTCGCGCTCGCGGTCGCCGCGGCCAGCCTGCTGTACGTTGCTGTGGCTGACCTCATCCCGGGCCTTCACCGACGCATCGATCCGCGCTCGAGCGTCATGCAGGTTTTGCTCATCGGCTGCGGTATTGCCATCATTGCCCTGGCGGAAAACAACGCTCACTAAGAAGCGTTCCGAAGAATCAGTTCGAGGGAGTACACGATGTCGACGAATCCGTATGCCCAGGCTTCGGCAAGCCCTGTCGCGCCGGCCGCGAGTCCCGAGCAACAGCAGCAGTTCGACTACGAACTCGCCATCGGGCGGAACAAGGACTACTACCTGCCGCGATTCGAGCAGTTCGACCAGGGCGACTCGAAGGCCGGCTGGCACTGGCCGGCGTTCTTCGTGACCTCGTGGTGGTTCCTGTATCGAAAGATGTTCGGCGTGGGGCTGGCCCATCTGCTCCTGTTGCCGATCTTCACGGCGGTGCTCGCCGGCCTCCTGATCGGCGCGACGAAGCCATCTCCAGCGATATCGGCGCTCATCGTGATCGTGGTGCTTTTCGTGCCCGGGGCGGTGCTTTCGGTGTTCGCGAGCTCGCTCTATTGGCGTCGCGTCCGGAAGGCCATCCGCGATGTCCCATCGAGCTTCACGAACCAGCCCGACAAGCGTGCCAGGCGCATCGAACGCAATGGCGGCACGGGCGTCGGCCCGATGCTGGGCGTGATGCTCGGCGTCGGCCTCTTCGGCAGCGGCATCCTCGCGGCCATCGCGATCCCGGCCTACCAGGACTACACGATCCGGGCGCAGGTCGCCGAAGGGCTCGATCTCGCCAACGCCGCCAAGGCACGGGTCGAGGAGATCTGGATCTCCGAGCACCGCTGGGCGGAGCAAGACGACATGCCGGGCGACATGCCGAGCGGCAAGCACGTCGAAAAGGTGGAGGTCTTCACCGGCAGCGTCGTGATTACCTTCGGCCGGGCGGCCAACCCCCACATCCGCGGGCAGCGCATGGCCCTCACGCCCGCGGCCAACCAGGACGGTGACATCCGGTGGGTTTGCGGCAATGCAACTACACCGCACGGGTGGACACCCTCGGAGGGGTACTTGGGCAGTGACGTCCCTGACAAGTACCTGCCGGTCCGGTGTAGGTCGGGTTCGTAATATTCCGTATTCGGCCCGCATGGGGCTTGAACGGCTGACGGCCGGGCCCCAAGTTGCCGGCCTATGCGAATGGAAAGACTTACCAGCCGGTTCCAATCGGCCCTGGCTGATGCCCAATCTTTGGCCGTCGGACGTGACAACCAGTTCATGGAGCCGGCGCACGTGTTCGCCGCGCTGCTCGACCAGCAGGACGGCACGACGCGACCTTTGCTCGTCAAGGCCGGCGCGAACGTCGCGAAGCTGCGCAAGGATCTCGACGCCGCCATCGACAAACTACCGCAGGTGCAGGGCACACCCGGCGACGTCCACGTCTCACAGGACCTCAACCGCCTGCTCAACGTCACCGACAAGCTCGCGCAGCAGCGCAAGGACGATTACATCCCGACCGAGCTCTTCGTGCTCGCCTCGTTCGAGGACAAGCACACGCTCGCCAGACTGCTCAAGGACGCCGGCGTCTCGAAGGCCGGTATCGAGCAGGCGATCGACCAGATCCGCGGCGGAGAAGCTGTGAACGATCCGCAGGCCGAGGAGAAGCGCGGTGCGCTCGAGAAATACACCATCGATCTGACCGCGCGCGCGTCGAGCGGCAAGCTCGATCCGGTCATCGGCCGCGACGACGAGATCCGCCGCACGGTGCAGGTGCTCGCGCGCCGCACGAAGAACAACCCCGTGCTCATCGGCGAGCCCGGCGTCGGCAAGACCGCGATTGTCGAAGGCCTCGCGCAACGCATCATCAATGGCGAAGTGCCGGAGGGCCTGAAGAACAAGCGCATCCTCGCCCTCGACATGGGCGCGTTGATCGCGGGCGCCAAGTTCCGCGGCGAATTCGAGGAGCGCCTCAAGGGCGTGCTCAACGATCTCGCCAAGCAGGAAGGCCAGATCATCCTGTTCATCGACGAGCTGCACACCATGGTCGGCGCCGGCAAGGCCGAGGGCGCCATGGACGCCGGCAACATGCTGAAGCCCGCGCTCGCGCGCGGCGAGCTGCATTGCGTCGGCGCGACCACGCTCGACGAATACCGCAAGTACATCGAGAAGGACGCCGCGCTCGAGCGCCGCTTCCAGAAGGTGCTGGTCGACGAGCC
>JAEYUC010000079.1 GCA_023433705.1 Pseudomonadota bacterium | reverse complement strand
ACGCTGTACATGGAAGGCAACCTGTTCCGGCTCGCGGGCGCGGACGCCGACGCGATCGGCAAGGAAGTCGTCAAACCACCCGAGCTGCCGCCCAACGCCACCGAGGACGACGTGCTCGCGATCGCTTGGGACCAGTTGCGGACCTGTTACGACCCCGAGATCCCGATCAACATCGTCGACCTCGGGTTGGTCTACGAATGCACGGTGAGCATCCAGTCGGATGGCCAGCGTGCGATCAACGTGCGCCTCACACTCACGGCGCCCGGCTGCGGCATGGGCGACGTGCTGGTCCAGGACATCAAGCAGAAGCTCGAGATCATCCCCACGGTTGCGGTGGCAAACGTGGAGCTCGTGTTCGATCCGCCCTGGAACCAGTCGATGATGTCGGAGGCGGCACGCCTGCAGACCGGAATGTTCTGACGATCCGGTAAACTCCTAACATCATGTCCGATTGGGTCGATATCGGCAGCGCGGAAGAGCTCGCCGCCACGCAGCGCCTGGAGGGCGACGTCAACGGCTACCGCGTGCGCGTCGCGCGGGTTGGTGGCAACCTCTACGCCTTCGAGGACCGCTGTACCCACGACGACGCGCCGTTCGACGATGCCCCGATCGAGGATTCGGAAATCACCTGTCCCCGCCACGGCGCGCGCTTCTGCCTGCGCACCGGCGATGCGCTGTCCCCTCCCGCCTACGAGCCGTTGCGGATCTTCGAGGTGCGCGAGTCCGCGGGACGCATCGAGATACGGCCTTGACCACTGACAAGCCGCAGCGTCTGACGCTCGTCCGCCACGCGAACGCGGAGCAGGACGCGAGCGTTCGCGACTTCGAGCGTCCGCTCAGCCGCAAGGGACACAGCGAGGCCAGCGAGATGGCGCGGCGATTCCAGGAACGCGGTCTCGTGCCGGACCTGATCCTCGTGAGCGCGGCCGTGCGCACGCGCGAAACCGCCGCGACGTTCGCCAAGGTGCTCGGCGTCGCCGCGCGCCGCCTGCAGGCCGAGGATTCCCTGTACCTCGCCGACGGCGAATACATCATCGAGACGATCCGCGCGACCGGACCGCGCATCGGTCACCTCATGGTCATCGGCCACAATCCGGGAATATCGGCCGCCGCGATCTCGCTCGCGCCCGAGGCCGTGACCAACGACCTGCCGACCTGCGGCACGCTCACCATGACAGTGGACTGCGCGAGCTGGAAACTCATCGACCGCCGCTGCGTGCGCGACACGGAACGCGACTCGCCGCGCCGTTTCTTCGATTTCGGGAGCTGAGATGCGAAGCATCGTTCTGACTACCATGTCCCTGCTGCCCCTCCTCGCCGCCGCCGCCGACGGCCCCTCGTTCGACTGCCGCAAGGCACAGGGCGACGTCCAGACGATGATCTGCAAGGATGCCGATCTCGCCGCGCTCGACCGCAAGATGGACGAGGTGTATCGCGGGGCATTCTCGAAGGCGAAGAAGGAAAGGAAGGCGCTGCGCGCCGAACAGGAGAGCTGGACCGGGACTCGCGACGGATGCTCGAAGGATGGCGCCGCGATGCAAACCTGCGTCGCGCGCGCCTATCAATCGCGCATCGGCGAGCTTCAGGCACTTTACGAGCTGGTGCCCTCGCGCGGACCGTACACGTTCGATTGCGCCGGCCGCGCGGACCCCATTGTCGCGAAGTACTTCCATACCGAGCCCGCGAGCGCGCGCCTGCAACGCGGTAGCGAGACCGTGATCGCCTGGTCCGAGCCCGGCGCCAAGGGCACGAAGTTCGTCGCGCCGGACGTGAGCTTTCTCGTCAAGGGCACGTCGGCGCAGGTCGATTGGCGCAACGACAAGTTCACCTGCGAAGTCCGTCCCCCCACCGGTGGGGATTAGGTGCCGGTGTAAAAAGTGGGGAAAAACCCCCGCTGACGATCAGCCGCTGCGCGCCACCTGCGCGATGTCGACGACCGCGCCCTGATCGCGCTCGCGACGCAGCGCGGACGGACCCACGAGCAGCGGATCCGCCACCGTGCAGCAATCGCGGCCCGCCTGCTTCGAGCGATACAGCGCCTCGTCGGCGAGCCGGATCAACGCTTCCCGGTCACGCGCCATCGTCGAATCGGCGATGCCGAAACTGGCGGTGAAGATCGGCGTGCCCGATACCAGATGCGCCTGTGCCAGCGCGGCGCGCAGTCTTCCCACCACCTCGAGCGCACGTTCCGCGTTCGCGCCCGGCAACAGCAGCGCGAACTCCTCGCCGCCCCAGCGCACGACGTGATCGCGATCGCGCACCACGCCGCGCGCGGTGTCCGAGAACAACTTGAGCGCGCGATCGCCCGCGTCGTGCCCCATCGTGTCGTTGAGTCGCTTGAAGAAGTCGAGATCCGCCATGACGACGGCGAACGCCGAATCGACCGCGAGCAGATTCGCGAGCACTTCCTCCGCCACGCGCCGGTTGGTGAGACCCGTGAGGCTGTCGGTGCTCGCCTGGAGCTGCGAGCGCTCGAACGCCCGCAATGTGCCGATACGATTGCCGGCGTGCACGCCGAGCGCCGTGAGCTGGGCGATCTGTTCCGCGTTCGGTGGTTTGCCCTTCGCGCCCGCGACGTGCAACACGCCGAGCGCGCGACCCATGAAATTGACGGGCACGCAGGCCGCCGACAACGCACCGCCCATGCGGCCCAGCAGCTTCGGGCAGGCGTTGAGCGCCTCGGCGTCGGGGAAAATCTGCGGATGTCCGCGACGCACCGCGATGCAGCTGTACGGCGAATCGACCGAGCAGTTAGGCGAGCCGGTCTTGGGATGCACGCACGCGCGTTCCAGGTGCGCCCGCGACGAATCCGCCAGCAGCAATTCCATCGGGTGCACTTCCGAGATCGCGCCCATCGCGCGCGCGATGACGCGATCCGCCTCCGCCTCCGAGTCGGCCATTTCGAGCGCTTCGACCAGCTGGTTGCTGAAAGTGCTGCGCCCCGCCTCGCTGCGCAGGCGCGTCAACATGCCCTGCATGGTGTCCGCGAGCAGATTGACCATGCGCGCGAGACCACTCACCTCGTCGTCGCCCGACACGTCGCATCGGTTGTCCATGTCGCCCGCGGCCAGCGCCTGCGCGACTTCCGCAACCGAGTGGATGGACTTCTGCAGCGAATTCGCGATGAACAGGAATACGGCGATGACGATGCACGCCGCCAGCAATCCGCCGCCGATCACCCACGCCCTCACGACACTGGAACGATTGGCCTCGGCGATGACTCGCGTTTCCATGCGGTGCAGTACGCCGCGCATGCGCTCCATCGCCTCGGTCAACGCGGTCTCGAGCGCCATGCGGCGCGGTTCGATGTTCGCGAACGCCCAGTCCGCGCCGCCGCCCGCGCCGGTGAGAGCCTGAGTTTCAATGGCCTCGAGATACTGGGTCGCCGGCTGACGCAGCGTGTCGGTGATCGATTTGACTTCGGCAGACGCCGGCAATGCCCAGATCGCGTCGAATTGCGTACGCAGCGCGCGCGGAAATTCGGCGGCGCCGGCCGCCCCGGGTGCCTGCAGCAGTGCCGCGCCCTCCGATTGCATGGTCAGCGCGCGATCGAGCGCGCGCTGCAGGGACGCGACCTGCGCCAGCTCCATGCCGGCCTCGGTGTGCTGATCCATCGCCCGCAGGCAGCCACCAACGATGACCGCCTCCGACAACAAGAGGATCACGAGCATTATGTGAAAGCGCCCGGTCACCGGAATTGCGTTGTACCAGCGGCGCGTTTGAGGACCCTGCATTGCCCTACCGACCCCGAAGCGAAATACGTCATTCCGCTATCGGCGTGCACGGGGCAAAACGTAGGGGAATCCAGTCTTCCTGGCGCGCGCGCCCCGCGACGCAGTGCTCAATTTGGGCAGCGCGAATTCCCGGGCGCCGTGCTACCCGCAACGGCGCCGCGGGGGATCAGCGTGCCGCGAGCGACAGCAGGCCGGCGTTGCCACCGATTGCCGCCGTATTGGTCGTGATGGTCTGCTCGGTCGCCATGCGGTGCAGGTAGTGCGGCCCACCCGCCTTCGGCCCGGTGCCCGAAAGCCCCATTCCACCGAAGGGCTGCACGCCGACCACCGCGCCGATCATGTTGCGGTTGATGTAGACGTTGCCGACGCGCAGCGAACGCGCGATGCGTTGCGCGAGGCCGTCGATGCGCGTGTGGATGCCGAGCGTCAGGCCGTATCCGAGCGAATTGACCGCGGCCACCACCGCGTCGAGATCGCGCGCGCGATATCGCATCACGTGCACGATCGGCCCGAAGACCTCGCGCATGTTCGCGAGCGACCCGATCTCGACCGCGAGCGGCGCGAAGAATCGGCCGTCCTTCGGTCCGTGCGGCGCGCGGTGACTCCAGCGCGCGCCCTTGACGATGAATGCGGCGTGTTTCTCGAGCATCGCGAGCGCATCGTCGTCGATGACGGGTCCGACGTCGGTAGATAGACGCGCCGGGTCGTCCACGCGGATCTCGTCCATGCACCCGGCGAGCAGGGACAACACCCGCGGCGCGATCTCCTCCTGCAGCAACAGGATGCGCAGCGCCGAACACCGCTGCCCAGCGCTGTTGAAGCCCGACTGCACCACGTCGAGGACCAGTTGCTCGGCGAGCGCGGAGCTGTCGGCCAGCATCACGTTGAGACCGCCAGTCTCCGCGATCAGCGTGCCTATGCCGCCCGGCCGCGCGGCGAGCGAGCGCTCGATCGCCCGCGCCGTCTCGTTCGATCCCGTGAACACGACGCCCGCGAGGCGCGGATCGGCCGTCAGCGCGGCGCCGATCGCGCCGTCGCCGGGCACGAACTGCAGCGCCTCCGGCGGAATGCCCGCCTGAAGCAGCAGGCCGGTGGCGTACGCCGCGGTCAGCGGCGTCTGTTCCGCCGGTTTCGCCACGACCGTGTTGCCGGCCGCGAGCGCGGCGGCGACCTGGCCCGTGTAGATAGCCAGCGGGAAATTCCACGGACTGATGCAGGCGAACGCGCCCTTGCCGCGCAGCCGCAACAGGTTGCGTTCGCCGGTGGGTCCCGGCAGCGCCGTCTCGTGCGAGAAATCCCGCCGTGCGCGATGGGCGTAGTAACGCAGGAAATCCACCGCCTCGCGCACCTCGCCGATCGCATCTGGCAGCGTCTTGCCCGCCTCGCGCACGCAGCGCGCGACCAGTGCCGCCGTGTGGTCTTCGAACAGCGTGGCGGCGCGCTCCACGATCGACGCGCGTTTTTCACCGCCCAGCGCATCCCAGTCGTGCTGCGACCGCGCGGCGACGCCGATCGCCGTCGCGACGGCTTCCGCGTCAGCGTTCACGACGCTGCCGATCTCCTCGAAAACACGCGCCGGATTCGCGACGGCGCCCGCCGCGCCGGTCCTCGTCTGCCCGTCGATGACCGGCGCCGCGCTCCACGCGTGGCTGGCCGCGCGCTCGCACTCGCGCAGCAGTCCGTCGACGGCCTGCCCGTCCGCGAAATTGAAGCCGCGCGAGTTCTGCCGCTCGTTGCCGAACATCCCTGAAGGCAGCGGAATGCGCGGATGCGAGACACGCTCGAGCGCATCGACTTCGGCGACGGGATCCGCGACGACTTCCTCGGCCGGCAGACTCGCATCGACGATGCGATTCACGAAGGAGGTATTCGCGCCGTTCTCGAGCAGGCGCCGCACGAGATACGGCAGCAGGTCCTCGTGCGCCCCGACCGGAGCGTAGACGCGGCACGCGTACCTGCCCCACGGACCCCGCACCACGCTGTCATAGAGCTCGGCGCCCATGCCGTGCAGCCGCTGGAATTCGAAGCGATCCGGGTCACCGCCGAAGACTTCCGCGACGTGCGCGATCGTGTGTGCGTTGTGGGTCGCGAACTGTGGATAGATGCGATCGCCCGCGCTTTCGAGCAACCGCGCGCAGGCGAGATAGGACACATCGGTGTTCGCCTTGCGCGTGAACACCGGGTAGCCGGCGAGCCCACGCTCCTGCGCGCGCTTGATCTCGCTGTCCCAGTACGCGCCCTTCACGAGCCGCAGCGTGATGCGCCGATCCGTCGCCTCGAGCCGGCCGATGAGCCATTCGAGCGCCGGGCGGGCGCGCTTCTGGTAGGCCTGGACCGCGAGGCCGAATCCCGCGTAACCGCGCGTGACCTCTCCGGCGAGTAGTTTGTCGACCAGCATCAGCGAGATTTCGAGCCGGTCGGCCTCCTCCGCGTCGAGGGTGACCCCGATACCGGCCTCGCGCGCCTCGCGCACCAGCCGCTCCACCACCGGGTAGAGCTCCTTCATCACGCGATCCACCTGCGCGAACTCGTAGCGCGGATGCAGCGCGGATAGTTTGATCGAGATGCCGTGCCGCGCCGTGATCGACTCGCGTTTCTCCACCGCGCGCCCGACCGCGGCGATGGCCGCGGAATATTTCTCGCGATAACGCTCGGCGTCCGCGCGTGTCAGCGCGGCTTCGCCCAGCATGTCGAACGAATAACGATAGTCGCGTTCTTCCTTGCCGGCCGCGCGCTCGAGCGCGCCTTCGATGTCGCGACCCATCACGAACTGGTGACCCAGGATGCGCATCGCCTGCTTGAGCGCGGCGCGAGCCACGGGCTCGCCGAGCCTGCCGACGAGCCGCGAATACCAAGAGCGCGCTTCACCGACTTCGTTGCGATCGAGAGCCACGACGCGCCCGGTGAGCATCAATCCCCAGGTCGACGCGTTGACCAGCAGCGATTCGCTGTCGCCCAGGTGATCGTCCCACGCACCGCTCGGGATCTTGTCCGCGATGAGGCGGTCAGCGGTCTCGCCATCGGGAATGCGCAGCAGCGCCTCGGCGAGGCACATCAGGATCACACCCTCGCGCGACGCCAGGCTGTATTCGCGCAGGAAGGCATCGAGCGCACCGCCCGTACCACGCGCGCCGCGCACGGCCTGCACCAGCGCGAGCGCCCGGGCGCTGACGTTTCTCGCGGCGCCGTCCGGCAGACGCGCGTGGTCCGCCAGTTCCCGGACCAGGGTTTGTTCGTCGGCCAGGTACTGCTCGTTGATCGCCGCGGCGACGGAATTCGGGCGATCCAGCGGGGGAAAGTGTTGCATGACGTGAAATTCTACTGGTATAGCGAGATCGAAGGACTCGGGCCCGTTGAATAACCCGGGCGCCGCACCCATAGGCGAGGCCATGAGCTCATCAGTCACCGCCGTCACGACGGCAACGTTTCCCAAGGAAGTTCTCGACGCCTCCGCGTCGCAACCCGTGCTCGTCGATTTCTGGGCGCCGTGGTGCGGGCCCTGCCGGATGCTCGGGCCCGTTCTCGACCAGGTCGCCACGGAGCAGCAGGGCAAGATCAAGGTCGTCAAGGTCAATACCGACGAAAACCAGGATCTCGCGCAGCAGTTCCAGATCCGCAGTATCCCCGCGGTCAAACTGTTCCGCGGCGGGCGCGTGGTCGGAGAGTTCGTGGGCGCCCTGCCCCTCGCGCAGGTTCGCGGTTTCCTCGAGCCCCATCTCCCCCGCGCCTCCGAAGCGCAGGTAGCCGCGGCGAGCCAGCTCGCCGCGCAGGGCAACTATGCCGGCGCGATTGCGCGGCTACGCGAGGTCGCGGAAACCGACCCCGCGAACCTCGACGCGCGCCGCGACCTCGCGCGCTACCTCGCGTTGTCGGGCGACGTGATCGGTGCCTCGAAAGTGCTCGGACAGCTTCCACCGGTTGCGCAGAGCGATCCGGCCTCGAACGCCGTGCGTTCGGTGATCCACTTCGCTTCGCTCGCGACCGAAGAGGCCGCGCGCAGCGATGCCGAACGCGCGAGCGCGGCCCGTTCGATGCTGGGCGGCAGCGTCGAATCCGCGATCGAAACGCTGCTCGCTCGCATGCAGGGCGACCGCACGTTCGCGACCCGCGCGGGCCGCGAGGACCTGTTGCAGGCATTCGCGCTGCTGCCGGCCAACGACGAACGCGTAGGTGGATGGCGTCGCCGCTTGGCGGCGCTATTGAACTAGCCCGCTTGGCGGCGCTATTGAACTAGCCCGCTTGGCGCCGTCGTGAACTATGGCGCGGTGGCGATCATGGAGCGGCCGCTGACTTAGCCTGCGGCCGCATCGCGGCGGAGTCGCTCCGCTTCGCCGTGTCCCAGGTAGGACCGGATCGCGGCGCGCGAGATGTACAGCAGCGGAATGAGCGCGATCGCCGCTGCCATCTTGTACACGTAGTTGACCGTGCCCACTGCGAGAAACTGCGACATCGACCACTTCTGCGGGCCGATCACGAACGCGATGTACAACACGATGAAGCTGTCGAGCAGCTGCGAGACCGCGGTCGAGGCCGTGGCGCGCAGCCAGACCATCCGCTCGCCGGTGGCGCGCCGGATGCGATGGAAGATCGCGACGTCGATGAGCTGGCCGATCAGGAACGCGGTGATCGATCCGACGATGGTCCACAAGCCCTGGCCGAAGATCAGCGCGTAGGACTTCTGGATGTCGGGCACGCCGAGATCCTTGTTCACGTCGACCCAGAACGTAGCCGGCGCGAGCGAGATCGCGGCATAGGCCGCGAAGAACGCATACGCGATGAAGAACACGGCCATCCACGAGATCAGCCGCACGCCGCGTACGCCGAAATATTCGTTGATGATGTCCGTCATGATGAACACGAACGGCCATAGCAGCACGCCGGCGGTGAAGTTCAGCGTGCCCTGGATGCCGAACATCGACCAATGGAAAGGCTCTGCGCCGACCGTATCCTCGAACGAGAAGATCTTCACGCCCACGAACTCGGCCAGCAGCGCGTTGGTCAGGAAGAATCCCGCGAGAAAGATGAAGAGCCGGTTGGCGCGGTGGACGGTCGTGCTCATCGGCTGGTCAGTCCCGGCCGCGCAGGCGGCGCAGCTCGCGGCGACCGTGTTTGTCAGGCTTCTCCAGCGAACGTGGCGCGAACGCGGACGCGAGGCGCGACTGCTCGACGTATTTCTCGCGCGCGGCGCGAGCCACGTCAGTCTCGGCGTAACAGGCCTGGGCGATCGGCGCCGCGCCGCGCCGCTCCGGAAGCTTGAGTACCTCGCACTCGAACTCGAACCCCGGCCGCGTGATGGCCAGCCTGTCGCCGACCCGCACCGGCTGCGCCGGCTTCACCCGGCGGCCATTGAGATGCACCTTGCCACCCGCGACGGCTTCCGCCGCCAGCGAGCGCGACTTGAACAACCGCGTGCACCACAACCAGCGATCGATGCGCAGCGAATCCCCGCCGCCCTCGAAGTGTTCGTTTTCGTCTGAATGCCCCATGTCGGCGGCCAGTATAATTCCGGTCAATCCCATTTACCCGACGGTGCCGCGTGGATACCGCCTTCTACCAACGATTCGATGCCCAACTCGAGGAACTGCGCCAGCAAGGCCTGTTCAAGACCGAACGCGTGATCGCGAGCCCACAGGCCGGCTCGATCCGCGCCAACGATACGGAGGTCATCAACCTCTGTGCTAACAACTATCTGGGCCTGGCCAACCATCCCTTCATCCGCGAGGCCGCGCACCGCGCCATCGACCGGTACGGCTATGGCATGGCGTCCGTGCGTTTCATCTGCGGCACGCAGACGGTGCACAAGCAGCTCGAGGCGGCGCTGTCGAAGTTCCTCGGCGCCGAGGACACCATTCTCTATTCCTCCTGCTGGGACGCGAACGGTGGTTTGTTCGAGACCGTGCTCGGCGAGCAGGACGCCATCATCTCGGATGCGTTGAATCACGCCAGCATCATCGACGGCATCCGTCTCTGCAAGGCGCGCCGGCTGCGTTATGCGAACCGCGATCTCGCGGAGCTCGAGCAGCACCTGAAGGACACGCAGGACTGCCGCACGCGGCTCATCGCCACCGACGGCGTGTTCTCGATGGACGGCAGCATCGCGCCCCTGCGCGAGATCTGCGATCTCGCGGACAGATACAACGCACTGGTGATGGTCGACGACTCGCACGCCACGGGATTCCTGGGCGCGAACGGTCGCGGATCGATCGAACATTGCGGGGTCATGGGTCGCGTCGATTTCCTCACCGGCACGTTCGGCAAGGCGCTCGGCGGCGGCAGCGGTGGGTACACGAGTGGCCGCGCCAGCGCGATCGCGTGGCTGAGACAACGTTCGCGTCCCTATCTGTTCTCGAACAGCATTCCGCCCGTCGTCGCCGCGGTCACGCTGCGCGCGCTCGACATGGTGGAGAACGTGCCGGAGCTGCGCGCGACGCTGTTCCGGCACGCGAAGAAATTCCGCGAAGGATTGGAGCGAGCGGGATTCAAGCTACTGCCCGGCGAGCACCCCATCATCCCCGTCATGATCGGCGACGCGGCGCTCGCGGCGCGGTTCGCCGACCTGCTGCTGGCAGAAGGCGTCTACGTGATCGGATTCTCCTTCCCCGTCGTTCCGCGCGGCGAGGCGCGCATCCGCACGCAGATGTCCGCGGGACTGACGGACGCACAGCTCGACCGCGCGCTCGCCGCCTTCATAAAGGTCGGCCGCTCGCTGGAGTTGATCAAATGAAAGCACTGGTCAAGAGCGAAGCACGCCCGGGCATCTGGATGAAGGACATTCCGGAGCCCAAGGTCGGACCCAACGACGTGCTCATCAAGATCGGCAAGACCGCGATCTGCGGCACCGACATGCACATCTACAACTGGGACGCGTGGGCGCAGAAGACGATACCGGTGCCGATGGCCGTGGGCCACGAGTACTACGGACGCATCGTCGACATGGGCAGCGAAGTGCGCGGCTTCGCGCTCGGCGATCGCGTGTCCGGCGAAGGGCACATCACCTGCGGCTTCTGCCGCAACTGCCGCGCGGGCCGCCGGCACCTGTGCATCCACACCGTGGGTGTCGGCGTCGACCGCCAGGGCTGCTTCGCCGAATACCTGTCCATCCCGGCGAGCAACGCATTCAAACTACCCGACGCCATCACCGACGACATCGCGAGCATCCTGGATCCGTTCGGCAATGCGACGCACACCGCCCTCGCCTTCAACATGGTCGGCGAGGACGTGCTGATCACGGGCGCGGGCCCGATCGGCATCATGGCGGTCGCGATCTCTAAGAAGATAGGCGCGCGCAATGTCGTGATCACCGACGTCAACGACTACCGCCTGGATCTCGCCAGGAAGATGGGCGCGACGCGCGCCGTGAACGTCACGCGCGAAAAGATCGACGACGTCATGGCGGAACTGAAGATGCAGGAAGGGTTCGACGTGGGACTCGAGATGTCGGGCAACCCCTCGGCCTTTCGCGACATGCTGCGCACGATGCATCACGGCGGCAGCGTCGCGCTGCTCGGCATTCCGCCGGGCGACACGGCGATCGACTGGAACCAGGTCATCTTCAAGGGCCTCAACATGCGTGGCATCTACGGCCGCGAGATGTTCGAGACCTGGTACAAGATGGCCGCGCTGTTGCAGGCCGGCCTCGACATCACGCCGGTTATCACGCACCACTTCCCGGTGCAGGAATTCGAGCGCGGGTTTGAAACCATGGGATCCGGACAGTCGGGCAAGGTCATTCTCGACTGGTCGACGGCCGGTTAGCAGATCGACGCGCGATGGCCACGTTACCCGCGCGTCCGAATCTCGAATGGCTCAAGAAGACCGCCAGGCAGCGGCTGGTCGAGCTGCGCACGCTTGATCCCGGCTCCAGGCTCGCCGACGCCCAGTTCGCGGTCGCGCGGGACTACGGCTTCGCGAGCTGGCGCGAGCTGAAGCTGCACTGCAGCCAATTGCGTTCCTCCGCCGTGCCCGACGATGCGGCCGCCGCGCAATTCCTGCGCGACGTGCGGGCCGGCAACGTCGCCGCGGCAAGGGCCGCAATCGCCGCCTTCCCCGCCATCGTCAACGTGAAGGCGCCGCATCCGCACTGGGGCGGCAAACCGCAACCTCTGCACATGGCGATCGAGGGCAGGCAGCGCGAACTATTCGACCTGCTGCTGGAAGCCGGCGCCGACCCGCGCGGCGACAACCACGGTTACTCGGACTGGTCGCCGCTGATGCTCGCGGCATCGAACGGTGACGCGTACATGTGCGAGGAATTGATCCGGCGCGGCGCGCGCGTCGGGCTCGTCGAGGCCCTGATGCTGGGCGACGACACGCGCACGGAGGAGATACTGAATCGCGGCCGCAAGTCGCTGCCCAGGCGGATTCCAGGCGACGCCTCGCTACTCGCGTTCGCCAGGACGACCCGGGCGATGGACCTGCTGCTGGCGCGCGGCGCGCCGATCGACCAGCCGGACGCGTGGAAGATCACGCCGATCGAGACCTTCACGCAACTTGGCGAACGCGGCCGGGAACTCGTGCGCCACCTGCACGAACGTGGCGCCACCGTGCGGCCGCGCGATTTCGCGCGGCTCGGCGATCGCGAAACGGTCATCGCCCTCGCGGCCGCGGACATGCGTATCGTGAACGACGACGAGGTGCTCATGGGCGCCGTCGACGCCGGCGACGTGGAGCTCGTGTCGTGGCTGCTCGACAAGGGCGCGAACCCCAACGCGCGGACGTCCTTCGGATCGCAGGCGATGGCGCTGCACGGCGCCGCCTGGAGCGGCAACCTGCGCATGGCCAAACTACTGGTCGCCGCGGGCGCCGACGTCCGCGGGCTCGACGTCGAGCATCGGAACACGCCGGCCGGCTACGCGCGCGTATCGCGGCGAATCACCGGCAATCCCGATTGCGACGCCGTGGCCGAGTACCTGGAGGCCTTGGAGCGCGAATCTAGTTAGCTCGCCGGCGTCCGCGCCAGGCGCGTTCGAATCGGTCCACACCGGTGGCCACGGCCAGTCCGACCAGCCACGCGACCAGCACCGTGGCGAGACAGGTCAACGTCGAGAGGCGCGGGCCACCCACACCGATCACCATCGCGATGGCCGTCAGCGGCAGGTGATAGCCGCCCGCGATGCCCGCGGCCGCTCCGGCAGCTCCGGCCAGGTCGCTGCCGATTCCGAGGATCGGCGCGAATACGCGCCCGCCGATGTCGCCGGTCGCGAGGAAGGGTACGAACACTCCGCCACATCCGCCCGCGGCGACCGCGGCGGTCGTGATCGCCGCGCGCAGCAGTGCGACGGCGAGCAGCGTGAGCGGCAAGGCATCGACGCTCTCGGCCCAGACGATCGCCCCTCCGCCCGGGCCGACGGCGGCGGCAGGTCCGGCGACCTGCACGAGCAACAATGCCGCGGCGACCGACGCAAGCCCGCCCACCACGACGCGGACGGCCGGATGCGCTCGCCAGTCCTTCGCGCGGTAGATAGCCGACGCCGCGAGCGCGGTGATCGTGCCCGCGAGCACGCCGATGCACAGTGCGGTGACGACGCCTTCCCTCACCGAATAAGGCGGTACCTTGGGTACGACCAGGCGGATGAGATCGAGATCCAGCACATCGTTGATCTTCCAGCCGATGTAGCCACCGATCAGCGCCGCGATGACCCGCTCGAGACTGAACGGCGCGCCGTTGCGCCGGCCTATCTCCAGCACGTACGCGGCGCCGACCAACGGGATCGCCATCAACGCGGCCACGCCTGCCGCGCCGCCGCCGAGCGCAGCCGGACGCAGCAGTCGACGCCATTTCTCGCCGCGATCGCAGACGGCGGCTCCCGCCGCGGACGCCAGGTACGCGGCCGGAGCTTCGGTACCCATCGCCGCGCCCGAACCCACCGTCGCGAAGATCGCGGCGAGCCGCAGCGGCGCGAGTCGCCACGGCATCCGCTCTTCGCGGCCGGCGCACGACTGCACGTCACCCGTTATGTCGGCGGGAATGGCGCCCGGCGGCCACGAGCGCCAGGACTTGCGCGGACGGCTGTCATCGGTGGTCGCGGGCGCGCGACGGCCGAAGCCGTTCAGCAGCAACGAGGCGAGCGCGAGCCCGATTACGGGCATGACGATGAGCACCCACGTGTCCTGCGCGGACACGATTTCGAGCATCAGCTTGAGGAGGCACACCACCGCGACGACGAGCAGTCCACCCACGACTCCCCCGACGACTCCGCCCGCCGCATGGGTCGCGACCCGCGGCCAGCTCGCCGGCTCTTCCGTGAGTTCGGTCGCCATCGACCGATACTGCCGGATGGCAATGCCGGGAATGGATACGCCTTTAGGTCAACTGGCGGCGGTAGCCACCAGCGGCCGGCGAATCAACGCACGTCGCAGAAGCAGTAGGCGTAACGGTTGTCGCGCGAGGTCATGCGCGACCAACGCTCGAGCTCCCGCTGCACGGGTTCGAGCTGCCGCGACACACCCGCCAGCGGATTCTGGCGCGCGACATCGCCGAGGAAACCGGCCGCGAACCACACGCGCACGCGCATCGCCAGGCGCTCGGCGAACGTCAGCTGCGGTTCGATGCGCTCGACGTCGTAGTCCTTGATCCCGGCGCGCTCCGCCGCGGATTTGACGGCTTCGTCGAAGAGGCCGAGCTTGTCGACTAGTCCATTGCCCAACGCATCGGTGCCGATCCACACGCGCCCCTGCGCGATCTCGTGGACCTGGTCGCGGGTCTTGTTGCGACCCTCGGCGACGTGTCCGAGGAATTCCTCGTATCCGTGCTCGACCATCGACTGCAACAGGACCTTCGCTTCGTTGCCGAGCGGCCGGTCTATGCGCAGCTGGCCGGAAAGTTTCGTGGTCCCGACGCCGTCGACGTTGACGCCGATCTTGTCGAGCGTGCCGTCGAAGGTCGGCACCGCTCCGAATATGCCGATCGAGCCCGTGATCGTCGCCGGGTGCGCCCAGATCTCGTCGGCCGACGTCGCGATGTAGTAGCCGCCCGAGGCCGCGAGATCGCCCATCGAGACCACCACCGGCAATCCCGACTTCTGCGCCGCGCGCACTTCGCGGTAGATCTGCTCCGACGCGAGCACGCTGCCGCCGGGGCTATCTACCCGCAGCACGATGGCCTTCACGTCGTCGTCGCGGCGCGCTTCGCGCACGAGCCCGGAGGTGCTCTCGCCGCCGATCGTGCCCGGCGGCTGCGAGCCGTCGACGATTTCGCCCGAGGCCACGATGACGGCGATCTTGTTCTTGCCACCGCCCCGCGCCACTTTCTCGGCTTCCACGATGCGGAGGTAATCCTCGAAATGGGTCGCGTTGTAATCGTCGCCGGGGTCGGCGGCCTCGACGGCGCCCTTGTCGCGCCTGCGCTCCGGATCGGCGCTGCCGACGAGCTCGACCATGCGGCGATCCACGTCGAGCGAGGACTTGAGTCCCGTGACCAGCTTCGCATCGAGCGCGACCTGCGCGGCGTTGCCCTTCGCGGCCAGCATCGCCGGCACCGCGTTTTCGACATACGCGCCGATGTCCTCGGGCTTGAGGCCGCGCGCGTTCGCGACCGCGGTGCGGTAGTTGAGCCACAACGCGTTCAGGTACGCGAGGCTCGCCTCGCGGTCTTCCGGCGACATGTCCGAGCGCACGTAGACCTCGGCCGCGCTCTTGTACGCGCCCACCTTGAACAGGTTGACGGTCACGCCGAGCTTCTCGAGCAGTTCCTTGTAGTAGATGCGGTAGCGGTCGTAGCCATCGATGGCGACGAGACCGAGCGGATCGATGTAGACCTCGTCCGCGTGCGCCGCGACGTAGTACTGGTCCTGCAGCATGGCGTCCGCGTGCGCGACGACCTTCTTGCCGCTCGAGCGGAAGTCGTCGATCGCGGCGGCGAATTCGGCGAGCGTGGGCTGACCGCCGCCGCTCATCGCGTTCAGGTCGAGGACCACCGCCTTGATGCGCGCGTCCTTCTTCGCGGCGCGCAGCGCGTCAACCAGGTTCCAGAGCAACGTCTCGCCCTGTCCCTCGCCCTGCGCGCGCGCGATGGCCTGGTCGACGGGACTGCCCGAGAGCTGCTCGACGATCTCGCCCTGCGGCTGGATGACGAGGGCGGAGTTGTCCGCGATGTGGGGAATGGACGTCCGCAGTGCTCCGACGATGAAGCCGAAGATCACCAGCAACAACAGCAGGTGCAGGAACTTGCGCAGCCCGTCGAGGCCGCGCCACAGTCCAAGTGCGATACGGCCGATCATGGCTGGCGGACGTCCAATTGGTTAGTTAGACCTTCTCTTCGATGCGCGCGGCCTTGCCGGACAGATCACGCAGGTAGTAGAGCTTGGCGCGACGGACGCTGCCGCGGCGCTTGATCTCGATCTCGCTGATCGCCGGGCTGTAGGTCTGGAACACGCGCTCCACGCCCTCGCCGTGCGAAATCTTGCGCACCGTGAACGAGGAGTTGAGTCCGCGGTTGCTCTTCGCGATGACCACGCCCTCGTAGGCCTGCGCACGTTCGCGGTCGCCTTCCTTCACCTTCACCTGCACGACGACGGTGTCGCCAGGGTTGAAATCAGGGACTTTGCGCGTCATGCGCGCGGATTCGAGCTGTTGAATGATGTTAGCCATGTTCTTCACCTTCGCGTTCAGCGAGAAATTCATCGAGCAGCTTTGCCGCATCGGCCGGCAGGCCACCCTTCGCAACCAGATCCGGCCGCCGCACCCACGTGCGAGCCACCGCCTGCTTCAATCGCCAGCGCTGTATGTCAGCGTGGTGCCCACCTTGCAGGACTTCGGGCACCGTCCGGCCTTCGAACTCCACCGGCCGCGTGTAATGCGGCCAGTCGAGCAAACCCGCATCGAACGACTCCTCGACGCTCGAGCGCTCGTCGCCGAGCACTCCCGGCAGCAGTCTCGCCACCGCGTCGATCACCACGAGCGCCGGCAGTTCACCGCCCGACAGCACGTAGTCGCCGATCGATACTTCTCTATCTATCCGCGATTCGATGACCCGTTCGTCGAGCCCTTCGTATCGCCCCGCCACCAGCACCAGGCCCGGCAGCGTCGCAAATTCCTTCGCCAGCGCCTGCGTGAAAGGCACGCCCTGCGCCGACATGTACACCCGCGGCGATCCCGCCGGCAGCCTTGCCGCCGCGGCATCGATCGCCTTCGACATCGGCTCGGGCTTCAGGACCATTCCGGGTCCGCCGCCATACGGCCGATCGTCCACCGTGCGGTGCACGTCGCTCGTGTGTGAGCGCGGATCTTCGCAACCCACCTTCACGATGCCGCGCGTCACGGCGCGTCCGACGACACCCACCTCGAGCGCGGAGCGGATCAGCTCCGGGAAAAGTGTCACGACTTCAATCTGCATGAGTCGTGTCACCGCTCCCGCTCAAAAATCCCCGTTCAAAAATCTTCCGGCCAATCCACCGTCAACATTCGCTCGCCCTGGTTGATGACGAGCAGGTGCTGCCTGGTCACCGGAACCCAGTGCTCGCGCTCACCCTTCACCACCATCACCGCGTTGCCCGGCGTGTCGACGAAATGATCGACCTTGCCCAACACCGCGCCGTCCAGGTTCATGACGGCGAATCCGACGAGGTCCACGCGGTAAAACTCGTGCGCCTCGGTCGGCGGCAACTCTTCCCGGTCGACCAGCACCAGCTGCCCGGTCAACCTGCTCGCGGCCTCGCGTTCGTCGATGCCTTCGAGCCGCGCGATCCAGCCGTTGCCCTGCTGCCGCGCCTCCAACAATTTCACTTCGCTCGTCGCGCCCGCTTCCGTTTGCAGGAGCCAGCGCTTCCAATCGAACAATCGCTGCGGTGGATCGGTGAACGATTGCACCCGCAGCCAGCCGCGCACTCCGTGCGCCGCTCCCAATCTACCTACTTCGACACGGCGGGGGCCGCCCATGGCTGCCTCGCCCGTGATCGCTAGATCAGGCGTTCGCCTTGCGGAACTTCGACACGAGGTGCTTCACGCGCTCGGACTGCTGAGCGCCCTTGGACACCCAGTAGTCGATGCGCGCGATGTCGAGCTTGAGGCCGACCTCGTTCTTCACCGGCTTCGGATTGAAGAAACCGACCTGCTCCAGGCTCTTGCCACCCTGGCGCTTGCGGCTGTCAGTCACGACGACGTGATAGAACGGCGTGTTCGTGGCACCGCGGCGGGTCAGACGGATTGTCACCATGTCATTAAACCTTCAGATGTTCACGGCCCCAGGTCGGAAACGCCCAACCCGGCCGGCCAAAAAAGAGCGCGGATTCTACGCAAATCAGTGACTTGGTGGAAGGGTATTTGAGGGCTACCTCGGGGAGGCCAGTTTTCCACGCAAACGCTTGTTAAAGCGGCCATTTCACGGACGGCGCCGCTTCGGCGACGTTTCCTTCGTGGCGCTTGCGCCTGGAAACACCCCTATTTCAGGCCGGGGAACCCTGGCGGCACCTGGCCCTTGAACGCGTTCATCATGCGTTTGAGCTTCCCGCCCGAGAAGCTCTTCATCATCTTCTGCATGTCCATGAATTGCTTCATGAGACGGTTGACGTCCTGGACCTGCACCCCCGCCCCGGCCGCGATGCGGCGCCGGCGGGAGCCGTCCAGGATGCCCGGGTTGCGCCGCTCCTTCTTCGTCATCGAATTGATGATCGCGATCTGGCGGCGCACGTCCTTGTCGCCCTGATCCGCCTGGGCCGCACTGGCCTTCGCCGCCGCGGCTCCCGGCAGCTTGTCCATGAGCGATGCAACACCGCCCATCTTCTGGACCTGCTCGAGCTGCATCTTGAGATCGGCGAGATCGAAGCCCTTACCCTTGGCGACCTTCTTCGCGAGCTTCTGAGCCTCGTCGATGTCGACCTGCTTCTGCACCTGCTCGACGAGCGCGACGACGTCGCCCATGCCGAGGATGCGTCCCGCCATGCGCTCGGCATCGAAGGGCTCGAGCGCATCGAGCTTCTCGCCCACGCCCACGAGCACGATGGGTTTGCCCGTGACCTCGCGCACCGACAATGCCGCGCCACCGCGAGCATCACCATCCGCCTTCGTGAGGATCACGCCGGTGAGATCGAGCGCGGAGCCGAACGCGCGCGCGGCGTTCACCGCGTCCTGGCCCGCCATCGCGTCGATGACGAACAATCGCTCGTGCGTCTCCACCGCGCGGTCTATCTGCTGCACCTCGTCCATGAGCTCGGCGTCGATGTGGAGCCGGCCCGCGGTGTCGACGATGAGCACGTCGTACACGCCCTTGCGCGCCGCCTCGAGCGCGTCGGCCGCGATGCGCGCCGGAGAAAGATTGTCATCGGTCGGATAGAGGCCCGAGCCCACCTGCTCGGCGAGGCGCTGCAGCTGCAGGATGGCGGCGGGACGACGGATGTCCGTGCTCACCAGCATCACGCGCTTCTTCTGATCTTCCATCAGCCAGCGCGCGAGTTTGCCCGCGGTGGTCGTCTTGCCCGCGCCCTGCAGGCCGGCTAACAACACGACGACCGGAGGCTGCGCGCGCAGCTCGAACTTGCCACGGTCACCCTGCATCAGGGCGATCAGCTCCTTGTGCAGGATGCCGACGAACGCCTGGCCCGGCGAGAGACTCGCCGTCACCTCGGCGCCGAGCGCCTTTTGTTTGACGCGCTCGATGAACGCCTTGACGACGGGCAGCGCGACATCCGCCTCGAGCAGCGCCATGCGCACTTCGCGCAGCGACTCGGAGACGTTTTCCTCGGTGATGCGGCCGCGGCCGCGCAGCGAATCGACGGTGCGCGACAGGCGCGACGTCAGGTTCTCGAAAAGTGCCATGCGGGGATTATAGCCCCTATGCTATCGGCCCTATGCAAAACGCACCCTCGTCTGTCCTGGTCGTCGCGCTCGTAGTTCTGCTCCTACTGATCGCGTTTTCCTCCGGCACCGAAGTCGCGATGCTTTCGGCGAACCGCCACAAGATCCGCGCGGCGGCGAAAGCAGGCAAGCGCACGGCCAAGGCGCTGGACGCGCTGCTCGGCAGGCCCGAGAGCTGGCTGGGCGCCAACCTCGTGATCCTTGCGCTCGCCAGCGTGGCCGCGTCGTCCATCGTGACCTTGTTAGCCCAGCGCACCGGTTACGAACACGCGATCCCCATCGCCGGCGGCGTGCTCGCGGTCTTCATGATCGTGTTCTGCGAGCTCGCGCCGAAGATCTACGCGGCCCTCAAGCCGAATCCCGTGGCCCTGTCATCCACCTACATCTACAAGGTGCTGGTGTTCCTGATGACGCCCTTCAGCTGGTTCGCCAACAAGGCCGCCTATGCGTTCCTGCGGTTGTTCGGCGTCAAGCCCGTGAGCGAAAGCGGACAGGCCATGTCGCCGGATGAATTGCGGTCCGTCGTCGCCGAGGCCGGCCCGATGATCCCGACGCGCCACCGGCAGATGCTGCTGTCGATCCTCGATCTCGAGCACGTCACCGTGAACGACATCATGATCCCGCGCCAGGAGATCAACTCGATCAACATCGAGGACAACTGGGAGGACATCCTCGACCAGCTCCGCCAGACGCCGCACACGCGTTTGCCGCTGCACGAGGGTGAGCTCGACAACCTCATCGGCATCATCCATATGAAACGCGTCGCGCAGGAACTCGCGCGCGACACCTTGACGCGCGAGCGCCTGACGGAGCTTGCCCGTGCGCGCGAGCCCTACTTCGTGCCCGAAGGCACCTCACTCACCGTCCAGCTCAACCACTTCCAGCGCAACCGCCGCCGCATGGCTTTCGTCGTCGACGAATACGGCGACATCCAGGGTTTCGTCACGCTCGAGGACATCCTCGAGGAGATCGTCGGCGAGTTCACGACCGATCCCGCGACCGTGACGCACAAACACGTGCATCGCGAGGCGCCCGGCGTGTTCATCATCAACGCGAGCGCGACCGTGCGCGCGATCAACCGCTCGCTCGGCTGGCAACTACCTACCGACGGACCGAAGACCCTGAACGGGCTGCTGGTTGAAAAGCTCGAAACGCTGCCCGAAGCCGGTGCGCTCGTGAACATCGGCGAATACGCGTTCGAGGTGCTGCAGATCGGCGAGAACACGATACGCACGGTGCGTGCGCGGCACGTCGCGACGGCGACCGAAAAGGCCACTTGAAGGCAAAGGCCCTCATCGCTGTCTCGAGCCTGGCTGTGATCGCGGCGGCGGCCTGGATCCTTTCGAAATCTCGGTCGTCGACCTCAAGCATCGAGGCGGTTCCGCGGCCCGCGGCCGTAACCGCACCTGCATCTGGCAAGCCAGCCATCACGACCGGAACAAGCGCGACTCGCACGGCGGAAAGTTCGCGGACCAGCGTTTCCGCAGTTGCGCCGCCATCGCCCGAAGATTCGTCGTCGAACAGGCAACTCATCAACGACATGCAGAGCGAGCACTGGCGCGCCGAACTCGATCTCATTTACGAGGATGTCGGCGCGAATGTCGGTCTCGGCGCTGCTGAATCCGACACCCTCATCGCGCTGCTCGTCGACCAGCGCATCCGCTTCGCCGAGGCGCCCGGGCTGGACAATTCCGTCGATGGCATGGCCGCGCGCCGCGATCTCGGCGCACAGCACTGGAATGAGATCGAAACCCTGATCGGCGCCGAGCGCGCCCGCAGCCTCGCTGAGTACCAACGCTCGATACAAGTTCGCTATGAAGTCGAAAATCTGCGCAAGCGGCTCGCGAACGCGTCGATGGCGCTCACGGAGTCGCAGCGCAAGCAGTTGATACTGGCGGGAATCGAACGGCGCGCCTATGCCGACCCGACCGTCTTCACCGGCGGCGAGTCGGATTACGCAATAACGCAGGAGCAATCCACGAGAAATGATCTCGCGTATCAGCGCCTGATGGATGCTGCTCGCGGTGTGCTTACCGCGGAGCAATTCGCGCGAGTCGAAGATTGGTGGACGATCGATCGCGCGGCGAACGATGCCTTCTTGCGCCAGATGGAACAGGAGCAGCGCAAACGCTAGTTCAGGGCAACGCGACCCTGAGCATTTCGTCGATTCTCGTCAGCGCCTTCACCTCGAGTCCATCGATCTGCACGCGCGGCGCATTGTCCTTCGGCACCAGCGCCATCGTGAATCCCTGCTTCGCGGCTTCTCGTAGCCGCTCTTCTCCGTACGCTACCGGCCGCAGCTCGCCCGAGAGACCCAACTCGCCGAACGCGACGATGGACTGTGCGATCGGCTTGTCCGCGAGACTCGAGGCAAGCGTGAGCACGATCGGCAGATCGCAGGCCGTTTCCGTGACCTCGAGCCCACCCACCAGGTTCACGAAAACGTCGTGATCCTGCAGGTTCACTCCGGCGTGCCGGTTCATGACCGCCAGCAACATCGCGACACGCTGCGCATCAAGTCCCTGCGCCACGCGGCGTGGCGAGCCGAAACGCGATGCATCCACGAGCGCCTGCAACTCCACGAGCAACGGCCGCCGCCCGTCACGCGTCACGGTGACGATGCTGCCGGGCGCAGGCTCCGACGAGCGCGCCAGGAAGATCGCCGAAGGATTGCGCACCTCGCGCAACCCCTGCTCGCTCATGTGGAAGAACGCGAGCTCGCCGACCGCGCCGAAGCGGTTCTTCGTCGCGCGCACGTTGCGGAAGCGGCTCGACGCATCGCTCTCGAAATACAGCACCGTGTCGACCAGGTGCTCGAGTACGCGCGGCCCCGCGATCGCGCCGTCCTTCGTCACGTGTCCGACGATGATGACGCTGGTGCCCGTGCTCTTCGCGAATCGCACGAGCTGCGCCGTGCACTCCTTCAGCTGCGTGACCGCGCCGGCCGGCGTTCCCACCGATGCAAGCTGCACGGTCTGAATGGAATCGACCACGAGCAGGCGCACGTTCTCCTCGCGCGCGCGTGCGAGCATCGACTCGAGATCGGTATCCGCGACCACACGCAGGTCCGAACCTTGCGCACCGAGCCGGCGCGCACGCACGCCGATCTGCGCGGCGGACTCCTCCGCCGATAGATAGAGCGTCGGCATGTGACCCGCGACCTGGTGCGCCACCTGCAGCAGCAACGTCGACTTGCCGATGCCCGGTTCGCCACCTAGCAAGGTCACCGACCCCGGGATGAGTCCACCACCCAGCACGCGATCGAGCTCCGACATGCCGGTCGGCTGCCGGCCCACTTCGTCGGCTACCAGCTCGGCAACCGGAGATGCGGTGGCGGCCGCCGCGGGCGCACCCGCCGCCCGGCGCGCGACCGAACGCTGCTCGAGGGTGTTCCATTGCGAGCATTGGGGGCACTGACCCTGCCATTTGAGGGTTTCCGCGCCGCATTCCGCGCACACGAAGACGAGGGCTGGCTTGGCCATCAGTGGATATCCAGGGCTATCAAAAGCGTGACGAGGGTCATGTCGTGGGGGGGCCTCCCGGGCCGTCGATTCACCTAGTGTGCTGTAGTGCGGTGCAGCCAGCCGTCCGTGCCATTAGCATTGCAGCCCTAGGTCCTTGATTCTGGGTCATTGAATTTGTCGGTTCGCCCGGGGAAGTGTGACTTATTGCTCCGGCCCGCCGATGCACTGCTGGTAGGTTATGGCATTGCGCGGGGAAGCGTGCGGGCGCATTGCGGCCGTAAGGGTCTCTTTTTGAGCATTGAGCACAGGTGTGATCGAAGCATTCGCTGAATATTGCTGGCGGCTCGGCGGGGAGTGCCCATGAGCCTCAAGGGCAAGCTCACGTTCGTCGGGCAGACCGATACCGGTCGCGTTCGCGAACACAATGAAGACACCATCGCCTCCGACGTGGACGTCGGGTTGCTGGTGCTTGCCGACGGCATGGGCGGTTACAACGCCGGCGAAGTCGCGAGCGGCATCGCCGTCAAGACGATCACCAACCTCGTGCGCGAAGGCCTCGCCCGCGAAGACCTCGGCACCATCGATCGCACCACCGGCCTCGCCCGGCCCTCGATCGTGTTGCGCGACGCCATCACCCGGGCCAACAAGATCATCTACCAGACCGCGCGCTCGCAGGCCGAGTGCGAGGGCATGGGCACCACCGTCGTGGCCGCCCTCTTCCACGACAATCGCATTTCGATCGCGCACGTCGGGGATTCGCGCTTGTATCGCCAGCGCAATGGCCAGATCGCCCAGGTCACGATGGACCATTCGCTGTTGCAGGAACTGGTCGATCGCGGCTTCTACTCGCCCGAAGAGGCCCAGCGGGCGGCAAACAAGAACTACGTGACCCGTGCGCTCGGCGTCGAACCCCAGGTCGAGGTCGAGGTGCAGGAACACCCGGTCGACAAGGGCGACATCTACATCCTCTGTTCGGACGGTCTCTCCGACATGGTGGAAGATGAAGACATCCGTTTAACTATAAGTACCTTTGGTGCTAATCTAGATACGGTAGCTAAGCAGTTGATTCAGTTAGCCAACGAGAACGGTGGCCGTGACAACGTTTCGGTGGTGCTGGCGCAGGCGAACGAAGCGTTCCCCGCGAGCCGCGGTGTGATGGACAAACTTCTGGGCTGGTTCAGTTAAGGGAAGGCGAAAAGAATGGCACGTCTCGTATTGAGCCTGGATAACCAGGTGCTCGCCGAATACAACATGAACAAGGAGCGGTACACGATTGGCCGCCTCCCTGACAACGATATTCGCATCGACAATTCGGCTGTATCGGGCCATCACTCGCTGATCATCAACATCCTCAACGACTCGTTCCTCGAGGATCTGAACAGCACCAACGGCACGTACGTCAACGGCAAGCTCATCAAGAAGCATGCGCTGCAACACGGCGACGTGGTCACCGTCGGACATCACCAGCTGCGCTTCGTCGAGGACGACGAGGCCCAGGACGAATTCGAAAAGACGATGGTCATCCAGCCGTCGTCGCGCCCGGCCGCCGAGAAGATGCAGGCGGTCAAGGATCGTGCCGACAAGGTTTCCGCCGATGTGTCCGCCAGCGGCCTGCGCCGCGGCATCGACGGCAAGACGCCGGTCAAGAAGGCCAAGCTGCAGGTGCTCTCCGGTTCGTTCGCGGGCCGCGAGCTCGAGCTGAACAAGGCGCTCACGACGCTCGGACGCCCTGGCATCCAGGTCGCCGCGATCACGCGCCGCCAGGACGGTTACTTCATCGTGCACGTGGATGCGGACAAGCCCGAGAACACCCCGCTCGTGAACGGCACCGCCATCGGCAGCCAGGCGCGCAAGCTCACCGACAACGACGTGATCCAGCTTGCCGGCGTGAAGATGGGATTCTTCGAAGCCTAGAGCCGGTCGGTGCCGGGTGAGAAAAAGCGGAGTTAGCTGGAGGACGCGGGCAACGCGAACGTCCTCGAGCTAACTCCGCTTTTTCTCACCCGGCATCTACTTCAATTCCAGAGGCACGCGCTGGCTCACGCCGCAGAGCAGTTCGTATGGGATCGTTCCTGCATGGGCCGCGATCTCCTCGACCGGAAGGCCCTCGCCCCAGATGATCGCCTTGCTGCCGGCAGAGATCCTGGAAGCTCCGGTCACGTCGACCGCGATCATGTCCATCGAGACGCGACCGACCAGCGGATATCTCTCGCCCGAGATCAACACGGGCGTTCCATTCGCGAGCTGACGCGAGAGCCCGTCACCGTAACCGGCCGCGAGGATCGCGATCGCGCTGTCGCGTTCCGCTCGCCATGCACCCGCATACCCGACAGTCTCGCCGCGTTTTACCTCGCGCACCGTGAGCACGGTGGTTTCGAGGGTCATCACGGGCTTCAGGCCGTACTTCGCCGCGAGTTCGCCGCCGAATGGCGAAACACCGTACAGCGCCAGGCCGGGACGCACCCAGTCGCCGTGCGCGCCTGGCCACCCGAGCGTGCCCGCGGAATTTCCGATGCTCGTCGGCAGGCGCCGTGGACCCACCAGGTCCGCCGCGGCAAGCGTCTTCTCGAATACGTCGACCTGCGTGCTGGTCATCGACTCGTCGAGTTCGTCCGCACGCGCCAGGTGCGTCATCGCCCGCAGCTCGAGCGCCGGAACGGTGAGATTGCGCAGGCGCGCGAGCGCGGGAGCGAAGGCCTCGGGCCGGAACCCGAGCCGGTTCATGCCCGTGTCCATCTTGATCCACACGACGAAGCGCCGGGCGTCGCGGTGCGCCTCGAGTAGTTTGATCTGCAGCGGATCGTGCACCACGAGCTCGAAGCGGTGATGCGCGGCTTCGGCCAACTGTTTGGCGCTGAAGACGCCTTCGAGGAGCACGATCGGCGCGCGCACGCCGGCGCTGCGCAGTGCGATACCCTCCTCGAGCCGCGCCACCGCGAAGCTGTCCGCGTCCGCGAGCGCGAGCGCCGTGGACACGAGCCCGTGCCCGTAGGCATTGGCCTTGATGACGGCCATGACCTTCGCGCCAGGCGCATAAGCGCGGATGGTGCCGAGGTTGTGCCGCAGCGCGGCGGTGTCGATCAGCGCGCGCAGCAGGCGGGTCAACGCATTATCCCTTCGCCGTACGCCGGGTCGACGTAGTTCTCGAAGCGGCTGTTCGCGCCCTTAAACGTGAGCCGGATTTCGCCGATCTCGCCGTTACGATGTTTGGCGAGATCGATTTCGGCGACGCCTTTCTTTGGCGTCTCGCGGTTGTAGACCTCGTCGCGGTAGATGAGCAGGATCATGTCTGCATCCTGTTCAATTGCGCCCGAGTTGTGAGTGACGACGCCGTCAGCCAACCAGTTATGGTAGTTGGGTACCGTCAGATCGAAAGTTTCGCACTGACCCGCCTCTTCGACGGCAACGACCCGATCCCAGAACAACGGCGCTTCCGCCCACAGCTTGAGCTCGGGCGCGTCGAGCAATTCGGCGTACTGCTTGATGACCGCGCGCGAGGGCGCAAATTTGAAATGTGCGGCACCGCCATATTGGGTGCCGCGCATTGCCGCCATCTTGCGCTGGCTGATGCCCTGCGAACGCATTCTCTGGCGGACGCTCCAGAAGATTTCCTTTGGAAGCGTGTCGACGTTCGTGTTGGCCACGACTGTCTTCAAGAGCGAGCCGAGCTGGGCG
>JAEYUC010000035.1 GCA_023433705.1 Pseudomonadota bacterium | reverse complement strand
CACGTAAACCTCGAGGTCCGCGTTGCCTTCGTTACCCGCGCGGATTTCGGAAGGTGGGTAGTACGGCTGGGTCAGCGGTCGGCGCGGATCCTGCCGGACGTCCTGGATCACGGGCACGGGTTCGGCGGAGCCGACCGGATCCGCCACAGGCTCGGGTGGCAGCACCTGCGCCATGATAGGCGGATCCACGGTGTCCTGAGCGACCGGAGGAACTTCGGGAGGCGGCACCGTGAGGTCCATCGGCTGAAGTCGCGGTTCCGGAATGGGTAGCGTGTCGACCGGCTGTGGAGGCTCGTCGATGATCGTGGTTTCGATTTCCGGGGGAAGAGTCATCTCGTTCTTGATCACCAGTGCGCCGGCGATCACGAACGCCACCGCCACGTGCATTCCGGCCACGATGCCCATTCGACCTAATGCGCCCCAGTGATTCCTCGACGCGACTCGCGTACTCATGACGATCTCCGCATTCGCCCGTTCTCGGGCTTTGCAGAGGTGAACGCGGCCCTCGCGGGGAGCGGGGTTAACGATGCCTAACCTTCGGGCGAAGTCGTGACGGGCGCTGCACGGGCCTCCGCGGCATTACGTGCTCCGATCCACGCGCCGGCGGCACTGCCGAGTACCGCGACGAACAGGCCATAACCGGTCGACGCAAGGAAGAGGCCGACGTTGTCATAAAACCCGGAGAGATCGACCCGCAGTCCCGCTGCGGCCAAAGCGAGATTCATCGCGACGACGCACGCCGCTGCCACGGGCGCCATCGTGAGACCCAACAGGAAGCGATGGCGTGGCGCGCGCAGTGCGGTCAGCAATGCGGCGAGGCCCGGGACGTTCAGCGCCACCAGCATCATCAGGGTCGTCATGGGTGAGACCCAGGCCGTGTAAACGTGCATGGCGAGCAATGCGAACCAGGCCGAATACACGGCAAAAACCAGCCCGGCGCCCCGAATCCACGACTTGGCCATGAACTTGATATTCCAGTGGCGAAACTCGCGCTCGTCAGTACCATAGCGCCCCCTCATGAGCCGCCGCCAGCCAAAAGTCGGATTCGTCAGCCTCGGGTGCCCTAAGGCATTGGTGGACTCCGAACGCATCATCACGCAGCTGCGCGCGGAGGGTTACCAGGTCGCGCCGAGCTACGACGCGGCCGACGTGGTGGTCGTGAACACCTGCGGATTCATCGACTCCGCGGTGGACGAGTCGCTCGACGCGATCGGCGAGGCGCTCGAGCAGAACGGCAAGGTCATCGTGACGGGTTGTCTGGGCGCGCGGCCGGAACGCATCCTCGAGCGGCATCCGAAGGTGCTCAAGGTCACGGGACCGCACGCGTACGAGGAAGTAGTTGGAGCGGTGCACGAGCACCTGCCGCCGAAACACGATCCGTTCGTCGATCTCGTGCCGCCGCAGGGCATCCGCCTCACGCCGCGGCACTACGCGTATCTCAAGATCTCCGAGGGCTGCAACAACAAGTGCAGCTTCTGCATCATTCCGTCTATGCGCGGACTGCTGGTGAGCCGGCCGATCGACGAAGTACTGCGCGAAGGCGAGAAGCTCGCGCGCGCCGGCGTGAAGGAACTGCTGGTTATCTCGCAGGACACCTCGGCCTACGGCGTCGACATCAGGTACCGAGCGGGCGAATGGCGCGGCGCGAGCTACGAGACGCGTTTCCTCGATCTGGCGCGCGGCCTGGGTAGTTTGGGCATCTGGGTGCGCATGCACTACGTGTATCCGTATCCGCACGTCGACGACGTGATCCCGCTTATGGCGGAACGCAAGGTGCTGCCCTACCTCGACATCCCGTTCCAGCACGGCAGTCCGACGGTGCTCAAGCGCATGCGCCGTCCCGGCCAGGTCGAGAAGACCCTGGCGCGCATCAAGGCCTGGCGCGAGGTGTGCCCGGACCTGACGATCCGCTCCACGTTCATCGTCGGGTTCCCCGGGGAAACCGAGGCCGAATTCGAAGAGCTGCTCGCCTGGCTCGACGAGGCGCAGCTCGACCGCGTGGGTGCGTTCAAGTATTCGCCGGTCGAAGGCGCCCCCGCGAACGACGTCGCGCCGCATGTTCCGCCCGACGTGCAGGAAGAGCGGCTCGCGCGTTTCATGGAGAAGTCGGCGCGCATCTCGGCGGCGAAACTCGCCGCCAAGGTCGGCACGAAGATGCGCGTGCTGGTGGATGCGATCGACGGCAACTCGGCCATAGCGCGCACCGCGGGCGATGCGCCCGAAATCGACGGGATCGTGCGCATCTCGCGCGGCGGCAAACTACCCGCCGGCGAGTTCGCGGACGTCGAGATCACCGGATCGGGCGATCACGACCTCGAGGCGAAGATCGCCCGCGCGAGTTGACCGGACTGCGCCGGGGCGGGCGAAGTCTCCGTCTCATCGGATGAGGACCGCTTCTCCCGGAATTTCCGTGCCAGGCACCGTCACTCGGCGGGCACGCTCACGAACAGTTCGCTGCCGGCCTCGTCGTTCACGCAGGCGACGAATTCGTCCATCTTGATGCCCGAGCCGTAGCGCTTGATCTCGTAGTTCGCCTCGAAGCAGTCTTCCGCGTGTCTTTTCACGGCCACGCGGCAGGAGCTGTCGTCACCGCACATCTCGGTCATCTCGGCCAGCGTTTCTTCCAGCTTCTGGCTTTTCCGGTAGTACTGCCAGCCGAGAAAAAGGGGCACCACCGCGATCACGAGCAGGATCTTCTTGCCTATCCGATCCATTTTTCCTCCCGCCTAATTACCGTTCGACGGGATGGCTTCTGTCACCAACTACTCGGCGGTGACGGATTCGGGCGCCTCACCGAAAAAAGAGGGGCTGCATGCAGCCCCTCCTTCGTCGCCATGCGATATCACTTCACATCGCCGTGACAGATACGTCGTCCACGAACACATCGGAGCCGGGCGCCGTGCCTTCGAGGAAGATGGCCACGTCCTGCACCGTGCAGCCGGCGGGAATCTCGAGATTGCCCTGCAACTGCGTCCAGGTGTTCGGAGCGACGGCCGGGTTGTTCTGCAGCCATGGATAATTGTCTCCACTGGAGCAGCCCACCTTCGATGCCAGGCGCACCGTGTCATTGGCCGCGCCGGTGTGGAACACCCATGCGCTCACCGCGTAGGTGGTACCGGCCGAAACGCGGCTCGTCAGTCCGTAGACGGCGAACTGCGCATTGTCGGGCCGCGCGGTGGCGCGCAGGCTCTGCAGGCCATTGCGGCTCTGCAGGGTGCTGGCGCTGAGCGCCGAGCCGTTCCACGAACCCCAGCCGGCGATGCCACTCTCGAAGCCGCCATCGTTCACGAGGTTGTTGTCCGGCGGCACGACGCGCACGTCGTCCAGGTACACGTCGATGCCGGTGGCCGAGCCCTCGAAGTAGATAGCCACGTCGACCAGGTCGCAGTCCGGGATCACGAGATTGCCCGCGAGCTGCGTCCAGGTGTTCGGCGCGACCGCGCCATTGTTCTGCAACCACGGATAGGTGTTGTGCCCGGCTGGCGTCGTCGCCGCGCTGCACTCCACCTTGGCGGCCAGTCGTCCGGTGGTGTTCGCCGCGCCCGTGTGCAGCAGCCACGCGCTCACGGCATACGTCGTGTTGCGCTGGACGAGGCTGGTCAGGCTGTAGGCCGCGAAGCCGCCGGTGCCGGTGCGTCCCGTCGACTGCAGGCTTTGCGAGCCCGAGCGCGCCTGCGTCGTACTGGCGCTGAGTGCACCGTTGCCCCAGTTGCTCCAGCCAGCGATGCCGGACTCGAAGCCACCATCGGTAAGCAGGTTCGCGCCCGACTGCGGAACCGGGCGGCCGAACCGGACGCTCGCGAGATTGGCCACGCCGGGACCGCCATTGAAGCGGATGTAGACGTCGTGTGTACCGGCGATTGACGACAGCGCCTCTTCGACGGTGGACGAACTACCCCAACCCGCCGTCGGCGGCAGCGCAACCGTCAGGACCGGCTCGTCGTCGAGGCTGTCGAGAAACACGGAGATGCTGCCTGGTGACGTGTTGCCCTTGGCGTATTCCACCCACACCGTGTCCCACTCGGCGCGGAACTCCACGCCCTTGAAGCGGATCCAGTCACCTTCGTCCGTGTACGCGATCACGCCGCCCGAGACCACGCCGAAGCCTTCGTCGTGATTCACCGCGGTCAACGTCAGGCCGTTCTGATTGCCGTGCCAGCCGGGATGCACGAATTCCGGCACCACGCACGAAGCGCCACCGCCCGCGCGATAACACTGGATCCAATCGAGCGCCGGACGCGTTGAGCCATCGGTCCGGACGAGATATCCGTTCGTGCGCCACACGCTGCCCTGGCGATGGCCCCAGTGGGTGACGCCGGCCACGCTGGGATGATCCCAGAAGAGCGGGAACAGGTTCGCCATCACGTTGGCGTGATCGGCGTCGTTCTCGAGGTTCAGGTCGAACTCCGAGATGTAGATGGGAAGCCCGGTATCGGCCAGACGCTGCAGGTTGGCGCCGAGCACGTCGACGTTGGCGCGTTCGTAAAAGTGCGCCTGCTCGCCGATGCCGTCGATGAGTTTGCGCTCCTTGAGCAGGTTGATGAGGTTGAGGTAGTTGGTCGTGAGGCCGTCCTCGACGATCACGTTGTACTCGTTGAGGATGAGCTTCGCACCGGGGAAGAACCCGCGCGCCATCTCGAACGCCTTGATCACCCAGTCGTAACCGGTGACCCCGGCTCCGCCAAGCGCCTCGCGATACGATGGCGGCGCATTCAAGGGCTCGTTGAGCACCTCGATGTAGCGGAGTTTCGGATATCGCGTACCGACCGCCCGCATCCACTCCTTGATCTCCTCGAGCTGCTCGGCGGGCGGCAGTGCGGCGATCCAGCCCGGCTGTTGCTGGCCCCAGAGGAGCGTGTGGAACTTGAACGTGAGGTTGTTGGCGAGCGCGGTCTGGTAGGCCGTATCCAGCTCGGTCCAGTTCATGACGTCGCGGGTGGCCTCGACGCTGCCCCACTTGCCCGCGTTCTCGGGCGTGAGCTGGTTGAAGTAGGTCAGCAGGTGCTCGTAGTCCTCGGGTCCGCTCGGAGCGGTGCCGAAGAACCTGGCCTGGTTGACCTTCACCGTGACCTTGTCGGGCAAGCTCGGCGCGCCGTGGTTGTCGGTGACCACGAGCTCGAACTCGAGCGCGGCCTGAATCTCGACTTCCGGGGCGGCGAACGCGAGGGTCGGGGTGTCGGCTCCGAAGAGCTTCACCGTGGGTCCCGACACCTGCGTCCACTTGTAGCTCTTTATCGTGCCGTCGAGGTCCGTGCCCTTGCCTTTCAAGGTCACGGTTCTGCGCTCGGTCGCTTCCTGGTCCGGGCCCGCGTCGGCCGCGGGAATGACATTGTTCGAGTCAGCGGCCAGCGCCAGCAGCGGCGTCGCCAGCAGGGCGACACTGCAGATTGTTCGAATCATTTTTCCAACCCCTTCGTGTGCGCACGTGTGCGCGAGAATTTTGTTGTCCGCGGTTCCTTGTACCAGAACCGCGTGTACGACAACCAGACGAAGGGGTCCTATCTACGGCGAGTACGTAGGCGGCAACGTTTGTCCGACGTTGTCAGTGGAAACTTTGCCGATCCTTGAGCCGGATCAGGCCGTAGACGTCAGTTGTGCCGCGCACCGGGCGGCACCGCGCTCTCCGCCGGTTCGGAATCGTCATCGGCGGGCTTGAGGTCCGGATACTCGCGGGTGACGCGGTCGATGATTTCCGCCTCGTAAGCGCTGATCACCCTGGCGATCCCACGCTTGTATCCCGCGAATTCCTCGGCGGAAATGGCAGGTTCAACAGGCTCGAGCGACGCGATCAGCTGATCGATGTGCGCGTTGACCAGCGCGACGATCTGCTCAGCCAGCTTGCGTTCCATGAGGTCTGTCCCCTTTTGTCAGGAAACGGGGAATGGGTGATCTCAACGGGTCGATGCAACACCATCCGCGTAACAACAAGGAGTGGTGGCATCGATGCGAAGAGTACGGCAGTGGGAACCGCAGCAGCGACGAGAGCTATGGAGACGTTGGAAGGCCGGCGA
>JAEYUC010000010.1 GCA_023433705.1 Pseudomonadota bacterium | reverse complement strand
AGGAGGTAGGCGCGTGGCGCGACGTGTTCGCATGGCTGCACGCGAGCCTCTTCAACCTGCAGCGCAAGGCGCGCGCGTTCGAAGTCGGCAAGCGGCACTACGATCTCGGCAACGAGCTTTACGAGGGAATGCTCGACGAGCGGATGATTTACAGCTGCGCTTACTGGGAGGACGCGGACACGCTCGCCGAAGCGCAGGAGAACAAGCTCGAGCTCGTGTTCAGGAAGCTGGATCTGCAGCCGGGGCAGCGCGTGCTCGACGTCGGTTGCGGTTGGGGCGGCGCGTTGAAATACGCGGCGGAGACCTACGGCGTGACAGGTGTCGGAGTCACGATTGCGCGCGAACAGGCCGAGTACGCGCGGCGCGGTTGCGCCGGATTGCCGATCACGATCCGGCTGCAGGATTACCGCGAGCTACCGGAGCGCGCGAAGCGGGAACCGTTCGACAACATCTGGTCGATCGGGATGTTCGAACATGTCGGCGTGCGCAATTACCGCAGGTACATGGAAGTAGTCAGGCGGTGCCTCAAGAGCGGTGGGCGGTTCCTGCTGCATACCATCGGCGGGCATCGATCGACGAACCACACGGATCCGTGGATACACAAGTACATCTTTCCGAATTCGATGCTGCCGTCGCAGCTGCAGATCGTGCGCGCGATCGAGGGGCTGTTCACGGTCGTCGGCTGGCACGCGATCGGGCCGCATTACGACCGCACGCTGCTCGCGTGGCGCGCGAACTTCGAGACGTACTGGGCCCGAATCGGCGCGCGCGACGAGCGCTTCCGGCGGATGTGGAACTACTACCTGAGCGCCAGCGCCGCGGCGTTCCGCGCGAAGCGCATCGACGTCTGGCAGGTCCTGCTCGCCCCACTATGAAGTGGGGGTCGGACCCCCTTAGCTGACGGCGACGCCGAAGAGCTTGCCGATGCCGAAGGTCACGGCGAGCGCGAGCACGCCCCAGAACAACACGCGCGTTGCTCCCTTCTGGATGTTCGCGCCCCCGGCATACGCCGCGAGGCCGCCGGAGCCGGCGAGCAGCACGAGGGTCGCCACACTAACTACCGGGACCAGTGATGCGTACGGCGTCAGCGCGACGACCAGGAGCGGCACGGCCGCGCCGAGCGTGAAGCTCAATGCCGAGGAAAGCGCGGCCTGAATGGGTCGCGGCGCGGTTTCCGCCGTGATGCCGAGCTCGTCGCGGGCGTGAGCGGCGAGCGCATCGTGCGCGGTGAGCTGCTGGGCGACTTCCTTCGCGAGGTCGTGCTTCAGTCCGCGCTTCACGTAGATGGACGCGAGCTCACGCAGTTCGGCGCCGGGATCCTCCGCGAGCTCCTGCCTTTCCTTGCTGAGGTCCGCGTTGGTCGCGTCGACTTGTGAATGCACCGAGACGTATTCGCCCGCGGCCATCGACATCGCGCCCGCGACCAGGCCCGCGACGCCGCTGATCAGGATGGTTTGCTTGTCGGTGCCGGCGGCCGCGACGCCGACGATCAATGCGCTGGTCGAGACGATGCCGTCATTCGCGCCGAGGACGGCGGCACGCAGCCAACCTACCCGATTCGTGCTGTGGAATTCAGTATGACGTCGGCGTGCGCGTGCCATTGCAGGTCTCCGGTTGAAGCGGCGGTGCCTGCGGTAAAGACTAACTCAAAGATAGTCGAGCTTCTCCAGCGCCGAATAGCGTTCGTTGAGGGCGTCCAACGCGGCCATCTCGCGGGCGTCGAGTTCGAAGTCGAACACCTCGATATTCTCGCGCTGATGGTCTTCGCGGTAGGCCTTGGGGATGGGGGCCACGCCGTGTTGGAGGTCCCATCGCAGGATTATCTGCGCCGGTGTCCTGTCATGAGCGCTCGCGATCTCCTCGAGGCGCTCGTCATGCAGCCGCTTGCCGCGCGTCAGCGGGCTGTATGCCTGCACCGTGATGTCATTCGCCTCGCAGAAATTCAGCATGTCGAGACTGTGCCCGAACGGGCTCCACTCGAGCTGGTGTACCGCGGGCATCTCGCCCGACACCTGCGCGAGCGACTGCAACTGGTCGACACGATAGCTGCACACCCCGATGTTCCGGGCGAGCCCTTCATCGCGCGCGCGCATGAGCCCGCGCCACTCGCTCTCACCGACGCCCTTGTCCGGTGCGCGATGTATCAGTACCAGGTCAGCATACGCGAGGCCCATCTCCTTCAGATTCTCGACCGTCGCCTCGTATGTGTCCGTTTCCGGCTCGACCTTGGTGACCACGAACAACTCCGCGCGCGGAATCGCACTCCCGCGAATCGCATGGCCGATGCCGTTCTGCGTGTGATAGTCGCCCGACGTGTCGATCATGCGATAGCCGAGCTCGAGCGCCCGCTCGACCGCGTCGCGAGTGTGCGAAGTCAGCATCCAGGAGCCGAGGCCGAGCGCCGGCATCGCGTCCCCGGAGCGCAACTTGCGCGCCTGCTGCGAGGCCATGACGGCTAGAACGGCGCGCCCGGCGCGATATCCGAATCGAATCGGTCGTCGAGGATGGTCTGCACGTAACCCATGCGGCCCGCGTATCTCACGATGAGGGTCGCCAGCACGGCGCCGAGCGCGATCTTGAATAACGAACTGATTTTCATGGGGCTCACCGTACGCGGGCGCCCCGGGCCCTTCCATTGGATTCGGGCGCGGCCGGCATGAGACGACGCCCATGCCGGCGCGGGAGGTGTCCGACGCCCCATCTACGAAAGTCTTCGTTGACACTACGAAGCGCTTCGTAGTAGCGTGTGTCCCATGAAGCAGGAACCGCGAATCAACCCCACTCCGTCCGAACTCGAGATCCTCCAGGTCCTGTGGTCGCGCGGCCCCTCCACGGTGCGCGAGATCCACGAAATCCTGTCGCAGGAGAAGGAAATCGGGTACACGAGCGCGCTCAAACTACTGCAGATCATGACCACCAAGGGTCTCGTGCAGCGTTCGGAAGACCAGCGCGCGCACGTCTACGCCGCGGCGATGCCCGCGGAGAAGACCAAGCAACAATTCGCGGCCGACGTCCTGCAGCGCGTGTTCCGCGGTTCCACCAGCCAGCTCATGCAGCACGCGTTACAGGGCCGTCGCAGCTCGAAGAAGGAGATCGACGAAATCCGGCGCATGCTCGACGAATACGAGAGGAAACTTTCATGATCGACTCGAACGGTTTCATGCAGACCCTCGCGTGGTCGCTGCTGCATTTTCTCTGGCAGGGCGCGGCGATCGCGGCCCTCGCCGCGGCGGTGATGTACGTGTTCCGCGCGCCTTCGGTGCGCAACGTGGTCGGTGTCGGCGCCCTGGTGCTGATGATCGTCGCGTTTGCCGCGACGTTCGCGATGTTGAGCGGCGCACCGGGAGAGGCCGAACTACTTGCGGCGCGGGAAGCGATCGCGCCAGTGCTTGCACCAGTCGAGGAAATCTCCGCGGCTCCCGCCAACATTTTCGCGTCGGTCTCGCCCGCGACCACCGACTCCCATGCCGCCTATCTATGGATCGCGCGCATCTGGCTGGTCGGCGTGTGCGTGTTGACGCTTAGAGTCGCATTCGGCTTGCTGCTCCTCGAGCACCTGCGGCGCCGCAACCTGGTTCCGCTGCCGGATGAGCTCGTCGCCAGGTTCCGTGGGTTGCAGGAGAAGCTCGGCATCACACGCGTCGTGCGCTACTGCGAATGCCGCCAGGTCAACGCTCCCGCGGTGGTCGGCTTCATCCGCCCCATCGTGCTGCTGCCGGTGCGCGCGCTGACCGGACTCAGCGAGGCCCAGCTCGCGGCCGTCATCGCGCACGAGCTCGGTCACATCAAGCGCTTTGATGTCGCCGTGAACTTCTTCCAGGTGATCGCGGAGACGCTGTTCTTCTTTCATCCGGCCGTGTGGTGGCTCAACAACCGCATCCGCGCGGATCGCGAGGACTGCTGCGATGACATCGCGGTGGCCGCCAGTGGTGAGTCCGTGGGTTATGCCCGTGCGCTCGCCGCGATGACGGGCTGGCGCGATGCCCCCGCGTTCGCGATGGCAGCGACCGGCGGCCCTGTGGCGACACGCATCGCACGGTTGTTAGGCGTGAGCAAGGGCGAGAACGGGCGTCACGCCGGCGTCTTCACCGCGTCGCTGGTGCTGATGGCGGCACTATTGGCGGGCGCGGTGTCGCTCGGCATCGCGAAGCCGGCGCTGGCGGCGGCCGCGGATGCGCTGGTCGCGCAGGATCCGTCGTTGCCGGTGAACCCACCCCCGCCTGTGAATCCGCCCTCACCAGTGACCGTTGCGCAGGCGGTTCCGGCCGCGAAGCCCGCGCAGAAGGCCAGGCCCGTGCCGGCCGCGCCGGCGGGCGCGACGCGCGTTTCGAACGAGCCGCAGGGCCCCTCGTACATCGACCAGTTGAAGAGCGTCGGCATCGAGAACCTCGACGTCGACAACCTGGTGGCGATGAAGATCCACGATGTCACGCCCGACTACATCCGCGGCATCCGCGCCTCGGGCCTCAATCCCGACGTCGAGCAGCTCATCGCGATGAAGGTGCACGACGTGTCGCCCGAATACGTGAAGGAGATGCGCGGACTCGGCTTCGAGGCGGATCTCGACGAGGTCGTCGCGATGAAGGTGCACGGCATCGACGCCGCGTACGTGAAGGGCATTCGCGCGCAGGGCGAGAACCCCGACGCCGATCAGATCATCGGCATGAAGGTGCACGACGTGACGCCGGAGTATCGGCGCATGCTCGAGTCCGCTGGCTTCAAGGCCGATCTCGAGGAAGTCATCCACGCGAAGGTCATGGACATCACGCCCGCCTTCATCGAGAAGGCGCGGTCGCATGGATTCAAGGACCTGGACCTCGATCAGCTGATCCAGCTCAAGAACGCAGACGTCCTGTAATACGCGGGGCGACTGCCCCGCACATAGGAGATTCCCATGAAAGCGAGATTCACGGCGCTCGCCGCCGGGCTGTTGTGCGCCTCCGTTTTGTCCATTGCCCAGGCCGCGGAGCCCTTCAAGGGCAACTGGACGCTGTCGACCTCCGAGCAAGCGGGCATGGTGCACTTCGCGCTGAGCCACCGGATGAATGGCGGGCACTCCAACCACTCCACCGACTGGCCGGCTGGGGAGTTCCTCGGCCTCGATCTCGGCGCCACGGGCAAACGCGACGTGACATTCCACATCACGCGCGATGCGGGCCGGTTCGATTGCGAGGGTTATCTCAACGACGCGGAGGGCGCGGGGTTGTTCGTCTTCACCGCGAATCCGCAGTATCCGAAGGACATGGAAGCGATCGGCTTCGGCGGCATCGACGCCGACAAGCAGTTCGCGATGGCGGTGACCGACGTGACGGTGGATTTCGCGCGGCAGATCAAGCGCGAGAACCTCGCCGGGCTCGACACGGACAAGCTCATCGCGTTCAGGATCTTCCGGGTGGACTCACAGTACATCCACGGCCTGCGCGCCGAAGGCCTGCCCGCGACCAGCGCCGATCGCCTCATCGCGTTCCGCGTCCACGGCGTGACACCGGCGTTCACGCGCGCGGTGCGCAACGCGGGCCTCGAGACCAGCGAGGATCAGCTCATCGCCTTCCGCGTGCACGGCGTATCCCCCGAATTCATCGACCAGGTGCGCGGGCTGGGCTTCGAGAACCTCAACTCCAATCAGCTCGTGGCGATGCGCGTGCACGGCGTGACACCCGAGTTCATCTCCCGCATGCAGTCGCGCGGCATCAAGGATCTGACCATCGACAAGATGATCAACCTGCGCGTGCACGGAATCGACTGAGGTTGGTGGTGGGTAGGTGCCGGGTGAGAAAAGACTGAGTTAGCTCGCGGTGGTCGGGCTCCGGCACGCCGTCGAAGCTAACTCAGTCTTTTCTCACCCGGCACCTACTTCCTCGCGCCGAGGCGGGCGAGCATCGCGGAAAGGTCTTCGGGGCTGATCCAGAAGTGTTCGCACACGCGGCCCCAGAGCATGGCGGTGGGGACATTACGGTCGCCGCGTTCTTTCTGGGTCTGGCGCAGGACGTAGAGAACTACCCGCTCTTCGCGGGTGAGGCCGTCTCGAACGTCGGGAATGCCGGGATACTGCACGCGCTCACGATAGCGGCAATCACGTCATGGCGGCAATGCGCTGCACCGATCGCTCGAGACGAGCAGCCCCACGAGCATTTGCGCGGCGGCATCGGGGATCGAGCACACTGCGACGCCGCCCGCCGCGGACGGGCTGGTGAACGCGTCGAACATACGGTTACCGTTCGGTCCCGGAAAGACATCTCCAGCTTCTCCCGTGTTTTCCGGAGTATCGAGACTGGCGTTGTTGTCGGCCTCGACGAGTCCGACGCCACGGTTGTGAGCATCGGCGTTGACGCGGTTGACGGCCAGAGTCTGTTGAAGCACCGCCTCATCGATTTTCCAGATCTGGAGACCGGCGGCGGGTAGTTGGGAGTTGAAGCCTTTCCGGTCGACGTTGGCGATCAGGTAGTAGGTGGTCGGCGAAACCCGAAGTCTGCGCGCCGTGTGCGAGGCGCCAATGTCGTCGAGGACGGCTGCGGGTTCATCCTGCGTCACGTCGATGACGTCGAGCCAACCGAGATATTCCTTCGCCCACGGCGAGAGGTGGGCGGGACGATCGGGCGTCTGCCCGTCACCACCCCAGGTGCCGGCGGACATCAGACACCATGGACCGACGCCCGCGGATTCGCCGTTGTCCGGATCCGTGTCGTAAAGGTCCGGCAGCCCGAATACGTGGCCGAACTCGTGCGCGAACACACCGATCTGGATCATGCGTCCATCGCAGGCGAGCGCCGGCTGGATCGTGAAGTCGTCGATCATGATGAAGCCGCCGCCCGACCGCAGAGAGGAAGTCTGGTACACGCCCGCGGGCGAGTTGCTGAGGCTCGAGGTGTGCGACCAGATGTTCGTGTTCCCGGCGATCTGACATTCACCGCCGATTTCAGCGTGGACAAACACCACGAAGTCGACGAAGCCGTCGTCATCGCCCGAGTTCGGAACGGCGTCCGGACCGTCGTTGTCGAACGCGCCCCAATCCATCGCCGCGTTTTGCGGCGCGGCCAGCGCTTCGGCGATCAGCTCGTGAACCCTGTTGTTCGAGCACACGCCGTGGCATGGCTTCGATACCAACGATTGTGGATCGATGAAGTCCGCGCCTTCGTAGTAGCTGCTCTCGTGCACCAGTGGCACCCATGGCTGGACCATGCCACCCAGCGCGAGACTTCCGGCTGACACCTCCCGGTAGTAGTCGGACACGGTTCCGGTCGGCCACGGCCCGTCGAACAACATCTGTTGCAGCTGCTCGGCCGGATACGGCGGGCTCACGGTTGCCGCGAAATAGGTAGTGAGGACGGGAACCCGCCTCGTCCCCTCGATCTTCCGCGGCCCGATGGCGAGCTTGGACATCCGCGCGGCCTGAGTCCTCTTGGCCTGCGCAACGAGCCCCCGCTTGACGCGGAACGGCGTGCTCCCGGCGGGGAGCGTCTGCGCCCTTTCCTGGAAAGCCGGCGGCAACCCGCCCCTCTGCGCTGGCGGCGTCGCCTGCGCCACTGTAGTTAGGACCGCCGCGAGGATGGATGCTGCGGGTGAGCCGCGAGGGCGAGCCGTCATGACGCCTCCGTGCGCATCACGGGACTCTAGAGCAGCCCACCCGGCGCGCGGCGTCGGCAACCGCCCTCAGTCACTGCCATTACGGGACAGCGAATACCCGTCGGAAAATCGATGCGACGTCGACCCTGTCCGTCAGCGCCTATTCCCGATCAGGACCTTTTCCAGATACGCCTGCGCGTCCTTGGATTCCGACTGCGCCAGCCAGAACACCGCGCGTTTACGCTGCTCGTTCGAAAGCGACTGGTCCTCCGCAGCCATGATCAGCGCACGAGTGCCGCGCTCGTCCGGAAGGCGCGAGAGCGCGAAGATCGCCTGCTCACGGACAGTCGGGTCCGGATCCTTCTTGAGCGCCGCCTTGATGGCGGCTTCGGATTCCGCGGCGCCCGAGTGCGCGAGCCAGAACCAGGCCTGCCCGCGAACATTGCCGTCCTTGTCCGTGTTGCCGAGCTTGATCAGATCCGTCGCGATGGTGGGCGAGCGCGACTGCGTCACCGCGAACGCCGCGTGCTGACGAAGGCCCGCGTGATCGTCGTTGAACATGAGGTCGGTCACGACCTTCGCGCCCGCCGTGCCGCGCAGCATCGCGAGCCAGAACACCGCCTTCTGGCGAGTGTCGAGCGATGCGTCATTGCGGGCCCTGGCCGCGAGCTCGTTGTACGCGACATCACCGCGGTGCATCGCGAGGCCCGCGAGCACGTTCTCGCGCGGATCGCCGCTCGTGGTGTGGCCGTTCTTCGACAGCGCGATCAACCAGCGCGCGCTGTCGTCCGTGGTCGTAGTGACGGTCTGAATCGGCGTCGCGGTCTCCACCGGGCACGAAGCCGACAACACCCGCAGCCGCTCGACCTTGCCATCGGCGAGGCGCGCGTAGACACGAGCCTTGTCGGTCGTCGAGCGATCGCGGCTGCCGAAGTTGCCGTTGTCGCGATCGAGGTTGCAGGACGCTCCCTCCGGAACGTTCTGGTCCCAGCTTTTCCAGCAGCACCAGACCGGCGCGTCTTCGACTGCGTCGACTTCCCAGCTCACCCAGCCGTCTTTGGGCAGCGCGAGATCGGCCGAGCGAAGTTGGGACGCGAAGGCGAGCGTCACGCAGGCCGCCGCGGCGGCACGAAGCATCCGGGTGTTCATCACTTCTTCTCCAGTTGCGCGTCGATCGCCTGCAGCGCCGCGTCGCTACCCATCATCGACAGCATGCGCAGCAGCGTGCGCTTCTCGTCGGTGGTTTTGGCGGCGCGATAGAGCGCGAGCACACCCTCGTCGTCCTGCCCGATCAGCATGCCCTGCAGCGCGGCGTCCTTGACCTGCGCGTCCGTGGCTTTCACGTAGATCTCGCGCAGCGCGCTGCGCGCCTCGTCGCTCTGGATGATGCCGATGCGGCGCACCGCGTCGGCACGCACCGCGGGATCCGTGGCGGTCTCGGCGAGCTTGCGCAACGCCGGGAGGTCGCCGCTGATCGCGTACGCCTCGAGCAGGCCGCGCGGCGCCGTCGGCTTCTCGCCTAACTTCCGCAGCTCTTCCTTCGCGCCCATCACTCCCAGCATGCGGATCGCCTCGGCGGCCTCCTCCTCCGTCTTCGCGTTGAGGGCTATCTGGAAGACCGGCTCCTTGCGGCCCGCGATCATCCAGGCCTGCAGGATCTCGCGCTTCACGCCTGCGTCTCCGGTCTTGTAGAGATCCTGCAGCGCATCGAGCGATTGCGGATTGCCGCTGATACCGATCGCGCGGATCGCTTCGCCGCGAAGGTCCGCGTTGGGCGAGCGCGCGGTCTGCAGCAGGATGTCGCGCGCCTCCGGCGAATCCACCTGACTCAAGACGAACAGCGCGCGGCGCTTGACCACAGTCGATTGAGAACCGGCCATCACCTTCTTGAGGATGGGCAGCGCGCGCTCCGGCGGCTGCGCCATCAGGCCTTCGAGCGCGGCGAGCGAGAGCTGTTCGTCTTCGGTGGGCGTCCGTTCCGCGCGGGGAGCGTCCTTGGCCGCTTGCGCGTGCGCCGCGCCCGCCATGAGCAGCGCGAGGATCGAAGTGCGGATGAGATTCATGGGGACTACCTCTGACTACAAATTGGTGGAATTCGTGTTCACGGCCGTGGCGGCGCCGAGCCGGCGCTGCATGATTCGCATCTCGAAGGCGAGCTGGTCGGCGTCGGCCGAGGCGTCGCCGCCTTCGGACTTCATGCTTTCGAGCACCGGAGAGAAGGCGCGCAGCACGCGCGCGAGCTGCGGCTCGCCGGCGCGCTCCGCGGCCAACGCGTAGATGCGGTTCTGCTCGATGATGGTTTCGATGAGGCGCGTGCGTTCCTCGGGCGTGGCGCTTTCGAGCGAGGCGAGCTGGCGCTCCGTGGAGGCCAGGTGCGTCTTGAGGCCACGCTCGTAGGCGGATGATTCCACCGCGCCTGCGGGCGTTTCCGCCGCTGGCGGCGGCGTGACGTTCGCGATCGGCGCGGCCGGCGGCGGGGAGTCGATGACCATGAACACCGAAACCACCGCTACCACCACGGCCGCCGCGGCGGCGAGCCAGCGGGCGTCAGTGAAAGGGCGGAACGGCCGCAGGTTTTGAGTAGTTGGACGCCGCGCCGCTGTCTGCTCGAGCGCCGCCTTCCAGCGCTGCTGCGTTTCCAGCGGCACGTTCACTTCCGGGATCGCCGCGACCGCGTCGAGACGGCCGACCAGGCGATGCAGCCGCTGCGCGAGCTCCGGCTGCGCGGCCAGCGCCGCGCCGATGCGCGCGCGGTCGGCGTCGTCGAGGCCATCACGGTAGTAATAGAGAAGCAGTTCGTCGTCGGTGATCATGATTCGCTCCGCCATACGTGCAGATCGACGCGCAGCTTGCGGATCCCGCGGAACAGCACGCTCTTCACGTTGTTGACGTTGGTCTGGAGGGTTTCGGCGATCTCGTCGAGCTTCCAGCCTTCGACGTGTTTGAGCAGGAAGGCCTGGCGCTCCATGGTTGTTAGGCGCTGCATCGCGACAGAGAGGTCGCGGCCCAGGGATTCCTGGGAGTACTCCTGGTCCGGCGTTTCGGAGGGCGCGGCCTCGTGGGCGTCGTCGACCAACTGGTCCTCGGCGCGACGCTTGCGTTTGCGAGTCAGGTCGATCGCCGCGTTGAGCGCGATGCGATGGATCCAGCTATCGAGCGCCGCGTCGCCGCGGAATTCGTTGCGGCGGTCCCAGGCTTTTAGCAGCGCTTCCTGGACCGCGTCCGCGGCCAGGTCGGCGTCGCGTGTGATGCGCAGGCAGGCGTTGTACCAGCGCTTGCTGCGTTCATTCAGGACGGTTTGGAAGGCGTCCGGCTGAACCCGGGGTTTGAGAAGGGTGAGCACGGGACTTGGACGGTGGGGAGGGGAAAAGGTTAGTGCGGCGTCGGAACTCTCTAAGTCACTGATTCACCGGACGCCCCGATCAACGGCAAAGTTGAGTGCCCTCCGGGCGATCCCTATTTGTCTTTCGAAGTCGCGCGAGAAAGCGCGCGCTTGAGATCACCCGGAATTTTGAGCCCCTCGCTGTCGATTCGAGCCTGGACCATCGTCACGACCGCCCCTTGCAGCGCTGGATTCTTGCCGAAGAACTTCAGATAGACGACGGCATTGGCGGCAAAGGATTCGGGCGGCGGCGCGGTCAGGCGTTGGGCCAGAATCTCGTCGACGGTGGCCAACTCCACGCCGGCTCCGACATCGACTGTCACCTTCCGGTCCAGCAAATCGGGACGGGCTTCGAGCCGGTCCATCAGCGGCGGCACGATCGCCGGGCCAAAGGCGCGCATGGCATCCGCCACCAGCGTGGGTTTGTAGCCCTCTTCGAAAGCATCCAGCAGCGGGGCAATGGAGCGGTTGTCCCCGATGTGCGCGAGCGCATGCAGTGCTTCGCGCCCCGCATCGTCGTTCTGGGCCCGATTTTTCAGCGCCGCGATCCAGAGCGGAACCGCATCCACATCCAGAAGCGCGGCCTGCGCATACCACGCGCGATGGCGCACCTGGCTGCTGGGATCCGTGGCGGCGATCCGTCGCACGTGTGGCAAGGCTGTGAGCAGACCTTGACTGACGATGCGGTCCAACGCCTCGGCCCGGCTCTCCCATGTGCCCGCGTTGAGCTTGTCCAGAAGGTCCTCGGGAAGTGCCTTTTTCGAATCCACTCCTTCTGCCTCGCGCAGGTAGCTCAGCAGAGCCGGATCTTTCGACGCCGTGCTGCGGAAGGATTTGAGCATGTAGCGCGCATCCGGGGATGCCATCTGCTGCAGGACTTGTACGGCCGTGAGTCGCGCGACGCGTGCGGGCGCAGACCATCCTTTCATCGTGTAGCGACGCTCGCCCTGTCCGAGCATGGTGCGACACACGTCCAGAGCCATCTCCGGATAGCCCGCATATTTTTTCGCGACGAGGCTCGATACGCTGCCATCGCCGAACAGCGTGGGCGCGAGCCGGAGAAGCGTCGACTCATCGAAGTTGCCGAGCGCGCGGTCGATGGCGATGGCGCGGCTGTGGCCAACGAGACGATGAGCGTGCAGTTCCTGCAGCAAGCCTTCCGCGTCGAGGATTCCCTTGGGAGGAAACACGAAGATCGCCGGATGCAGCGGAGACGGCACGAGACCGCTGCGGTCCACATTCCGGCTCGCGGCCAGCCGGCTCAATCCGATACCCAGGACCTGCAGGAGCCGCACGACACCATCTATCTTCTGCGCGGGGTCCGCGTGTTGCGCAGTCTGCGCGAGAAGGTCCGCGGGCTTGGCAAGGTTGAGTTGTCGCAGGCGCTCGACCAATCCGTCGGCGCGGCGCTGCGTCAGTGCGCTCAGCCCTTCGGCGAGGATGTCGGCCAGCTCTTCGCGCACCTCGCCCAGCGTGATCGCGGCCGCCCCCACGCCGAGCTCGCGCGCGGTGTCGATCCAGCGCGGACGTCGCCCGGGTACCGGCGCGCCCTTGCGTTTGCGCGCGCCCAGCAACGCTTCGGCACTCACCGCTGGAAGAGATTCGAGAACGGGCGCTCCGTCCCGCTCCATGAGCAATGCCAGCGGTTGAAGGGCAGGCACGGCGCCTAACAACATCAGGTCGCCCAGTATCACCTGCAGATTTGCTCCCGCGAGCGCACTGGTGAGTGCGATCTGCGCCGACGCGTCGGCCTCGATCAGCAGGCTCTCACCCGATTCATCCAGCGCCAGCAGGCGATCGCCCTCGGCCATGAGCGAATCCACGCGAATGGCCACGGGGAAAGTGTCCGGCGCGAACACATCCTTTCGGTGCTCCGTCAGCCGCGTCAACGCGGCCGCGATTCCAGGAATGGCGTGATCGCGAATACGCGAGACGGCATCGCCCGCCAATGCTCGCAAGGAACCGGCATCGCTCAGATCGAGCCGGTGCGGCGCGAAGCCCGGGTAGCGCCCTCCCCCCGCGCCTGACAACACGAAACCTTCGTAACTGCGTTTCGGAGCGGTACGTTTCGCGAGGAACGCCGGGAGAATCTGTTTCTCGCTGTAGTGAGTGCCGTCGGCCAGGTCGAGGAACCGGCTCTCGCGGATCACGAATTCGTCGGCGGTGATCTCCTGGACGAACGCGTACTCGATGAGCTCGAGTCCCTGCATCGGAGTCCGGTCCTTCTTGGTCCAGGAACGGCCGATCAAAGTCTCGACGTGCTCGAGGGGAAGCTTTTCCCCATCGAGATGCTTTTGCACGCGGCGTGCGGCCAGCCACAGATCCGCGAGCGCGGCTCCGTACTCCTCGGTGTCGAGCGCGGCGTAATCGCGCGCGGCGGTGCTCAACGTCGCCGACAGCTCCAGCAGCCGCGCGCTCATGCGACGCAGGCGCTCCGCGCGCAAGGTCTCGGCGAGCGAGCGCACCTGCGCGATGCGCTCCTCGCCGATGGTCGTGATGCCGGAGTGCGCGAGCTCGCGAACGAGCGTCAATGTCTGCTCCACGCCCTGGCGCATGAGCGCGTCGGCATCGACCTTTCCCGTCTTGGTTTTCGCCCGCTTGGCCGGTGCGCCGGGATCGCCGCCCGATTCCGGCGCGGCTTCGGCCATCGCGAAGGCTTTCGTGTCGCGACTCCAGAGAGCCATCAGCGCCGCGGCGTGTTTGCAGAACGGCCGGGTGCGCGCGGCCATGCACGAGCAACGACCCCGATAACCTTTCTCGGCGTCGTGAACGATCTGCACTTTATAGGGCGAACTACCGCTGCCTTCCGCCTCGGCGAAGAGCTTGTTGCCGTATCTCGCGAGGTGCTTCAACCCGCCCTTGTCGGCAACGCCGAGGCCCTTGGAGAGCTCGTCCGGATCGGTGACGACCAGCTTGAGCTGGCTCGAAGGCAGCGGAGGTATGTCGTTCATGGCGTGGGGTTGCGAGCCAGGTGGTCGTACGGCTGATGCTTCAGGATGCGTTCCATGATCTCGATCAGTAGTTTGGGCGTGGAGCCGAAACAATGCGCGCCGATCTTCGTCAGCTCCTGCGCGAGGTCGCGGTTGTAGCTGGGCTGCCCTGCGTCCGAGAGTTTCAACAGCACCATGAACTTCACGTCCGACTCCACCAGCTCGCGCACCTGCTGCAGGAAGCGCGCATTGTCTCCGGCCGTGTGGAAGAGATCCGTGATGAACAGCAACAACGTTTTCTCCGGGCGCTGGATGAAGTTCTCCTTTGCATAATCCAGGGCCAGGTTGTAGTTCTCGGCGCCGCCGAGTTGCGCGCTGAACAGGATGTCCACCGGGTCGGTCAGGTGCGGCGTCATGTCCGCGACGGTCTTGTCATTGAAGAACGCGAGCCGCGTCTTCAACACATCGAGCGACGCGAAGATGGCCGCCATGATGGAGCTGTAGATCACGCTCACCGCCATCGAGCCGGATTGGTCCACCAGGATCACCACCTCCCATTCCCCCTGCCGGCGCTGGTTGGACAGGAAATGGAAGGATTCGGGCACGAGGCGTTTCCGCTTCGGATCGTACGTATGCAGGTTGCGTTGCACCGTGCGGCGCCAGTCGAGGTTGCGCGCCACCTTGAATGGACTGCGCGAATTGCGCTTCACGGCGCCCAGGATGGCCGTACGCGTCTGGGTCTGCAGCTTGCGGCGCAGTTCATATACGACTTCGCGAACTATCTTGCGGGCCATTTCCTTCGCGTCGTCGGGCACGAGCGAACGCGCGGCGAGAAGGGTCGCCACGAGGTCCGGCGTCTTTTCGAGATAAGGCAAGGTCTCGGGCTCGAACAGCAGCCGCGTGAGACCCTTCTTCTCGATGGCATCCTTCTGAACCAGCGCCACCACGTCCGCGGTGAAGAACTGCCGCACGCGTTCGAGCCATTTGGGGATGTAGGTAGTCAGGCCCTTCGTGCGCTGCGGGCCGTAGACGAAGTCGAGAGTGTCGTCGAGGTCCTCCACCTCCCCGGTGCCCATCCCCAGTGCTTCCAGGTCGAGCACCGGGTCACCCAGCAACTCGGCGAGTCCCATCTGCGGCACGGCGCGTTCGGCTTCGCTGCCGAGGACCAGCCGCCAGCGTAGCAATGCCGTGGCATTTTCCCTGGTGAGGCTCACAGGAGGTCGTCCAGATCGTCGAGGGCCTTGCCCAGCGTGTCTCCCAGATCCTTGAGCGCTGCCTTGTCCGGTGCGGTGAGCACCTGGGCGCTCTCGGATTTCGCCTCACCACCATGGAGCGCGACGATGTGTTCCAGGAGGAAGCGACGCTCGCTCGCGCCGAGCACGGAAAAGGCCCGACGCAACGCCGGCAGCGTGTCACGGAAAGCTTCCGCGCCGAGTCCCGCGAGGAACGCGCTAAGTGCCGCGACGATGTCGCGATTCTTCAGCAACACGAGCGCATTCACGGAGAAGAATCCCGCGAGGAAATCCGCGCTGCGGGCAGGCGTGATGGTGTCGGCGAGCCGGCGATCGAGCAATGCCCGCAAACGCTCGTCGTCGCACTCGCGCGCCAGATAGAGGAGTGCCGCCGCGGTCCCTGCCGCCGTCGGCTCGACGGTTTCATCGCCGGCGATCCCCTGCAAGCCGGCGAACCAGGCCGCGCGATCCAGCCCCGGCTGTGTCAGCGCGAGCTCCTGGAGCACCGTCATGGCGCGACACGCGGGTGCGGTGGCTTCCGCATCGCCGAGTAGTGAGAGCGGCAGTCGCAGCGTCGCACGCGTGAAGGTGCCGACGAGCAGGCGATCCACGGTGCCCGTGAGTTGCGTCAATTGCGGACGCGAGCTGCCGAAACTCTTCAGTCCCGCCAGGGTGCGGGCGGCCTGGCTCAGACTCTCGATGTCCTCATCGGTGCTGCTCAGTCGCTCGGCGACATCGAGGGAGCGCGCGGTGGCCTTCATCGCCTCGGTGAGAACCGCATCCACCAACATCCGCGTCGCGTCGGCCGCGTGCTTCGTGTCCTGGAGCGCCTCGTTCAGCTTGCGCTCGCAGACTTCCCCGAAGCTTTCGCCGTAGATGACGCGTTCGGCGAGCGCGACTTCGGTCGCCGGTGTCCACTGCACCTGCCAATGCTCGCGCACTCGCGACAGCGCGCCATAACCGCCCGCTTCCTCGGCCTGCTTCGTCTTGCCGGCGGCCGAAACCGACTGGGAGCCCGCGTAACTCGCGTATGGAATATCCGCGACGCGCAGCCGGTGGAGGAAAAGACTGGCCGCCGACTGCGTCGTATCGGCGAGGCGCAGCGTGACGGTTTCCAGTTCATCCCGGTGCGGGAAACCGAATTTCTTCAGACCTTCCGCGAACTCGCGTTGCAGCGAGTTGCGGCCCGCCGCGCTCCCGAGCCTGCCTACCCGGCGGCCGATCATGAGCGGCGTGAGGAATTCGCGGATCGGCGGTTCCTGGCCGCGCGTGATGGTGGCGCGCGCCGCTTCGGCCAGCTCGTCCGCGCCCGGCGCGGACTTGCCGCGCAACGCCGCGAGGGTCACGCAGAGTCGATAGGCCTCGATGACGTCGGCCAGCGAGACCGCGAACCCACGCAGGCGCATGCTGGCGGCGAACTCGATGAGCACGACCAGCGATGCTTGGTTGAAATCGAGCTCGTTCTCATAGACGCGCTCGTAGTACCACGGCGCGCGGTTGCCGGCGCCGTAGCCGCTCGATTCGCTCAGGCGTAGATAGGAGTAGGGAACCACGGCCAGTGCCGTCGGCACCTTTTCGGGCAACGGCGTGTCGACGCGTGGATCGCCGCGCACGATGGCCGCGACGTGGGCGGCGCCCAGCACCGCGACGATCCGGTCCGGCGCCACGCCATTGCGAATCTGCGTTTCGATGGCCTCGGCCATGATGCGGTCGCGCAAGGCGCTCTCGGGATCGCGATCGGCGGCGGGCGCGATGTAGTCGGCGAACGCCGTGATGGCTTCGCGAAACCGATCCGCGTCGTGATCCGGCGTTTCGAACCACGCGTCCCAGAATTCGTCGAAGTGGCGCAGATCGAATCGGTCCGCCAGGCGCTGGTGCCGATGTCCGGGGTCCGCGGTTGCGTCCGGATCGCTCGCCTGCTCCGGTGTCGGCGCGGGAGTCGGGTCTTCCGGATCCTTTTCGGCGGCTTCTTTCGCCGCCTTGCGCGACGCGCCGAGCGCGGCTCCCGATGGCCAGTCGACGAACTTGGCCTTGACGCCGTTTTCCTTGGCCCAGCGCAGCGCTTCGTACTCGGGCGAATAGCGCACGAAGGGCCACATGCAGCTCTGCGGCTGTCCGTCGGTGCTGTAGGCAAGGATCGCGATCGGCGGCTGCGACTCCTGGTCCGTGATGATCGGGATCAGCGATTCCGCGTCGCTCGGCCCTTCGACGAGGATCAGCTCGGGCCGCACCTTCTCGAGCCAGCTCCGCAGGCAACCCGCCGCCCGCGGCGAGTGGTGGCGCACCGGAAACAGGTGCACCTCGCGCAGGCTCATGACGTCGTGGTCTGGCGGGCCGCCTTGTAGAAGTCCTTCCATTCACCGCTGCGGCCCTTCGCGACGGTCTCGACGTATTCGCGCAGCACCTTCAGGTCGTCGTTGCCTTCCTTGGCGAGGGCACCGACCAGCGCGCGTGCCAGCTCGGATCCACCGACGGCGCCATTGCCGAAGCTCTGCGCCAGGATCCCGCTGTTGAACAGCACGCTGATGGCCTCGGCGGTAGATAGGACACCGCTCGGCGAGCGCACCTTCGTCTTCCCGTCCTTGGACGCGCCGCTGCGCAGCTCCTGGAACACGGTGACCAGCAGCTTCGTCAGCTCGTCCGGCGGCGGCGCGCCCACTTGATAGTCGGTCCGCAGCTGCGCCTCGCGCTGCTTGACGATCTTGATCTCCTGCTCGAGATCGTCGACCACCGGGACCGTGACGAAGTTGAAGCGGCGCTTGAGCGCCGCGCTCATTTCGTTCACGCCCCGATCGCGCGTGTTGGCGGTCGCGATGATGCTGAAACCGCGTTGTGCGCTGGCGGTCTGGTTCAGCTCCGGGATCGCGATCTGTTTTTCGGAGAGGATCGAGATGAGTGCGTCCTGCACTTCCGGGCTGGTGCGCGTGATTTCCTCGACGCGCGCGATGGCGCCGTCGCGCATTGCGCGAAGGATCGGCGAGGGAACCAGTGCGCGCTCGGTCGGGCCCTCCGCGATCAGCAGGGCGTAATTCCAGCCGTACTTGAGATGGTCCTCACTCGTGCCGGCGGTGCCCTGCACCGTGAGCAGCGATGTGCCGCAGATGGCGGCGGACAGGTGTTCGGAGAGCCAGCTCTTGGCGGTGCCGGGCTCGCCGGCCAGCATGAGGGCGCGATCGGATGCCAGCGTGGCGATCGCCACCTGCACGAGCGAGCGGTCGCCGATGTACTTCGGCGTGATGGTTACGCCACCCACGGGCTTTGGGCTGCCCATGATGTATGTCTCCACCGCGCGGGGGGTCAAGCGCCACTGAGGCGGCTTGGGTCCTTGATCCTCTTTGGCCAGCGCAGCGAGTTCGTCCGCGAATTTTTTTTCGGCGGGGAGGCGGAGTTCAGACATGCGCCGGGATTCTTTCAGCAATCTGGTTGAAAGGCCACTGACTGCGCGACAAGCGGGTGCCGGCTGCGGTCACCAAGCCGAGGCTCCCTTGTTGCAAATCGGAGAGGGCAAAAAGCTCGGGCGAATCGAAGAACGCAGACGATTGATTTTCTTGAATGGATTCGAGGTGAACAACCGCGAGTTCACATGGCATCCGTAGCATTCAAGTCGATCGAAGAATCAGCCGCCGGGAATCTTCAGCCGATCCCCGCGGACGAGAAATCGGCCGTCGAACAATGCAGGTATCGGCTCGCCGCTCATGGGCGCGTCGGGCGTACCTGGGCGCTGCACATGAATGTGCAGATGCGCTTCATCCGTACCTCCGGAATTCCCGACTTCGGCCAGGAGTTGCCCGGCAATGACGCGCTCGTTGACCCGCACCCTGATGCTTCCCCGGCGGAAGTGAGCCAGCACGACGTGCAGACCGCCGCACTCGAGAATGATGTGGTTGCCCGCGAGGTGGTCAGGCGAATCGTACTGCGGTGGCGTCATGTCGGGCAGACCGTCGACTGCAACGATCACCTTGCCACTGCAGGGAGCGAAAACCGCGCGGCCAAAGGACCTGTAGTTTCGATTGTCCTTCGGCAATAGCCCGCGCGCGCGCAGTCCCCAGCGATCGATTGCAACGATATCCACCGCGTAGCCATTGCCGCGCCAGCGTGCGAATCGAGGCACCGACAGATCGCGTGTCTTCAGGTGGGCGTTGAGACGAATGTCGCTGCCACCGTTCAGGACCAGGTACTCACCATCGCGGAGCGGAAACTCGAGCGGCTGCGCTCGTGTGGCGGGCGCTTCACGCCCGCGCCATGCCCACAGCGATTCGTTCACGCAGTAGCTGGCGAGCAGCAGCAGCACCAGGGCGAAGATCTTCGCTGGTACGCCGCGTGTCATGGGGGACATCGAGGACCAGCGCCTCACCCCGAAGCCGATCGCGACGAGCCACAGCGCGACATAGACCCACAGCATCCACCACGGCGGCACTATCCAGATGCCGATCAGCGCCAGCAGCTGCAGGACGAGCCCGGTGGTCGCCACGGCGAGCAACCAGAGCGTGCGGCTCCCGCGTCGCGCCACGAACATGCATGCTGCCAGCAATGCCAGCGGCAGCAGGACCTGGTATGCCAGCAGTAGATAGACCACGTCAGTCACGCGCTCCGGATCGGCTCAGCGGTCTGCCCGGCGCCTCGCGCGCCGCGCCCCGAGGTGCTGAAGCTTGAAGTGATCCGTGGCCCAGGGTTCGACGAGTCGCGCCGCCAGGCTCAACTCCGGCGTGCTGCCGCAGGAAGGCGTTGACGCGCTCCCTGACCTCATCGTGATGTCCGAGCAGGATGTGTCCGCCCGTCGCGAGCGGCATGAATTCCGCTCCTGAAATATGCCGCGCGGTGTACTCGCCGATGGGAAACGGGTTGATGCCATCGTCTTCGGCGTGAATGACGAGGGTCGGCGCAGTGATCTTGTCCAAGGCGTAGGTCGCGTCCGGATCGATCGCCGCGCCTTCGTTCGCCAGACCGGCGACGCGCCGGGTGACGGGCTGGAACGTATCGAGTAGATCGGCGACGAACGCTTGCTCGTCGGTCGTCAGTGCGGCGCGCATTCCGGGCTTCACGTCGAAGAGCGAGTCGAGGCTCTCCGGCGCGACCTTCTGGATTGCCCAGAACGGAAAATTGGAGCCGAAGAGAAACTGATACACCCAGGCGGGCATCGGCAGTTCCTGATCGGCGGCGGTCAGCGGCGTATAGGGTGCCGACGACAGGAGGACCAACGCCGAGGTCCGCTCCGGATAATGTGCCGCGAATTGGAGGGCGGGAGGCACGCCACCGGACATCGCGACAATGGCAATCGTATCGATACCGAGCGCATCGAGGAGGTCGGCAAAGGCGTCGGCCTGGGCCGCCGTCGAAGGATCGTCCGGAAGAGTCGAACCGAGGTAGCCGAAGCGCGACGGAGAAATCCAGCGGAAGCCATCGCCGCCGAACGCGCGGGCCGGCAGGACACCCTGATCGTAGCCGCCACCGGCGCCATGCAGCGTCATCACCGGCGGTCCGTCGCCCCACATTGTGTACTCGATCTGCCCGTGCCTCGTTTTGGCGACCGCGCCGCCGGCGGCGATGCGCTCGGCAATCGCCTGCATCTCCATGAAGTAGCCGCCATAGATGGCGGCGGCGGCAATCGCGATGGCGCCGAGACCTAACAGAACGATTCGTGGCCACCTGCGGCGTTGCATGACAGAAACCCCGTCCAAGGAACGTCGGCCAGACTATGCAGTCATGATCAGGCCCGGTGGGAAGACTCGTGCAAAAGTGCTCACCGTGAAACTGTCGGTCAAGTTTGCGGGGTCATTCCTACTGGCATCGGCTCCGAGTCGCGACTTCGTGGACTTTCTGTGGCGCCCCAACTGCACCCGCTGGTCAGGACCGTTTGAAAGGCGTGCGGGTGAACCCAGGATTTGAGAAGGGTGCGCAGGGAAAGGTGTTGAGCGGAAAGGTTAGTTCGGACTAGAGCAAGATCCTAACCTCCTACTATCAATAACTTAGTGCGGCTGCTCTGAGACCTTTTATGAATCGATTTCATTTGCTGGCTGGTGATCGTCGCGGAAGTTTCTTCACGCCAATTGTAGAGCTGCCGAGGTTTCGGCGGCCATTCTCACCCGTGGCGCAACCAGCATCAGCCTAGATGAGCGAGCTCTTGTGCAAGCTTGGTGTCACTGCGCACCGAGTCAAACAGGCAACAACGTTCGCTGCCAATCGGCGCTTGACCGTTTATTGACTGACAACCGCCTAGCTTCCCTCGCTAGGTGTAGTCTTGTTATTAGTACGCAAGGACGGAGGGATAATGCGTTATCCGCTGGAGAACCTGAACGACGAGAAGTTCCAACAACTTTGTCAGGCACTCCTTGCCCGGAGTAACCCTGGCACCCAATGCTTCCCTGTAGGTCAACCAGACGGCGGGCGCGATGCCGTTGTGCGGGATGTGCATTCGGGCAGTGGCCGAATTCTTGTCTATCAGGTCAAGTTCGTTAGAAACCCCAATGCGATTCAGAACCCAAGGGAATGGCTCATCGACATTATTGCCGAAGAGATTGAAAAGGTCCGAGCTCTAGTCGATAGAAGCGCGATTGGCTACTTCCTGCTCACAAATGTCTCCGGTTCAGCACACTTAGACGTCGGATCGATCGACAAGCTCAATACGCTCTTACAAGAGAAACTTGGGCTGCCTTCAATGTGCTGGTGGCGCGACGATCTTGAGCGACGCCTTGACGACGCTTGGTCAATTAAGTGGGCATACCCGGAAATAATGACCGGCCCAGATTTTCTGCGCGCCATCTTCGAGTCTGGCATTCACGCAGACACAACACGTCGAGAGACAGTGCTTCGTGCATTCTTGCGCGACCAATTTTCGAAAGACGCGGATGTGCGATTTCGGCAAATTGATCTTCAGAACAAACTACTTGACTTGTTCATCGACGTTCCGATAGCACCCGCAAGGCCGCTGCGCCAGAACGCAGAAATTGCGTTTCGCGGAATTTGTCGATCGATTGTTCAGGCGGAGGGACACGCCACGAATCGCCAGCGAAACTTTATAGAACACGGATTTTTTTCAGTTGACTCGGTCTACGGCTTTGTTGGAGCGGCATCATTTCTCCTATATAGCTCCGACGAAACTCCGTTTCGAAATATTGTTCTAGAGGGCGCACCAGGCCAGGGAAAATCAACAATCACACAGTATGTCTGCCAAGTGCATCGCTGTCGGCTTCTTCAAGAGATTGCAGACATTGAAGCGATTTCGCCTGCGCACAGAGTTAGTTCGATCCGTCTTCCGTTTCGGGTCGATCTTCGGGATTTTGCACTGTGGATGAGTGAGGAGAACCCATTCACTCGAGGCGACCGAAAAAATTTTCCCGCCCCGTGGCAGGGCACGCTGGAGGCGTTCCTGGCGGCACTCATCTCCTACCATGCAGGCGGCCTAGCATTTTCCATCGAGGACCTAGTTGCTGTCATGCGTGTGAGTGCGGTTTCGGTTTTTCTTGATGGGCTTGATGAAGTCGCTTCGAGCAACTCGCGCCAGACTGTAATCGATGAGGTTGTCGAAGCAACCCAACGACTTGCGCAGAATGCGGCTTCATTGCAGGTAATTGTGACTAGTCGGCCCGCGGCCTTCCTTAATTCACCAGGAATGCCGGAAGGAAAATTTGTCTACTGCAATCTGCGCTCGCTTGAACAAGAACACGTCACCCAATATTTCGAATTGTGGGCGCGCGCGCGCGGCTTGAATGCTGAGGTTAAGGATGAATTGCTGGAGTTCATCAATGCAAAACTAGATCAACCACACATCCGCGAGCTTGCACGAAACGCCATGCAGCTTGCGATTCTCCTTAGTCTGCTCTACACCAAAGGTGCCGCCCTGCCCGAGAAGCGGACGGCTCTTTACGATGCGTATATTGAACACTTCTTTGGACGTGAGGCCGAAAAGACAGTCTCCGTTCGTAAGCATCGGGACTTGCTTCTTGAGCTGCATCGCTTCCTTGGCTGGAAAATGCATAGCGAGGCCGAACGCAATGGTGGTCGTGGTGGTTTTTCGACTACTCAGCTCTTAAGCGTCGTTGAGGAATACTTAACTCGAGAGGGACGAGATCCAGGACTGGCGAAGCAATTATTTGAAGGGATGGAACGTGTAGTCGTTCTGGTTTCTAGAGCGCAGGGTTCAATTGAGTTCGAGGTACAACCAGTTCGTGAATACTTCGCGGCTCGCCATCTTTTTGAGACCGCACCACTATCGACGCCAGGTAACGAGCAACCTGGTTCGCGTCCAGATAGATTTGAAGTTATCGCAAGAAAGTCATACTGGCTGAACGTTGCCCGGTTCTACGCAGGTTGCTATAGCAAGGGAGAGATTCCCTCTCTCCTTCACAGCCTGCGCGCTTTGGGTTCGGATAGCGAACTCGGTCTAACGAATCATCCGCGACAGCTGGCACTAGCCCTGCTCTCCGATTGGGTGTTCGCCCAGATTCCTAGCGTTCTTGATGATGTCATCAATCTGATCACACATAGCAAAGGATTCTTGAGGTTGCTTGCTGGATTGTATGAGGACCGTTACTCCAGCGCGCCTGCGTCGCCCCTCGCGCTCTCCGAAGCCTGCGGGGGGATGCAATTGTCGGTCAAGTGCTTCGATCTGCTTGAGAAGCAGAGGTCGACCGACTATTCGTATCTTCTAATAAGTGTCTTAAGGGCAAACCTCGCGATAAACGAAGGTGTATACGGCGAATGGCTCCGCCGCATCCGGGCGGCAAACGAGTCTTCGTTCGCGCGATGGTTGACTATAGGAAGAGGAATCGGGGCGCTAAAGGTTGCGGAGGTTCCTGATCTTGCGACTCTGCCCCTAACTAATTCTCAGCAACACGTAGACGAACTCTATTGGGCTGGTCGCCTCGACATTCTTGAACAAGACCAAGATAAGTTCGAGACGGCGATCCGCATGATTGCGGACGCAGATTTAGATTGGCCAGGGGCTCAATGGACGAGATCGCCGCTGTCATACCTCGTGTGGATTCTACGCCCCGAGCTATATGCGTATGCGATAGATTCGCGTCAACCCACTTCGCTAGTGAATGCATTCGCCCACTGGATTCCGGATCGGAGCGAAATGGCAAAGGGCATTGATGAAGGCAAGTATCCGGCGTACGCCGAGGTATCCAAGATATTTCTGTCTCAGATCGATCTGCCAGTGAAGACATGGGCAACTTCACTCGTTCCTTGGAGTGCAGTTCTAGAACCGCTTATTGCACTTTGGGGAGAAACTCGAGCAATTCGCCTTGTTGCCATCATTGCTGCTGGGGCTAAAACTGGCGGAAAGAGGAAGGCGTCTGTGACGAGCATTTTCAATATGGGTACATCAATATGCGAGCGCGTTCGCTACGCTCGTCTACGCGCAAGAGAACCAGCGTTTTTTGTTGAGCAATTTGAGATTGCGACTAGCCACGAAGAAAGGATCTTCTTGTTGCTTGTCGCATTCTCGTGGTGTCCAGTATCCACAATTGTGGTGCTCTTGGAGAGAATTAGCAGCGCACTAGATTCGTTGAGCGAGGCTGACTGGATATGGACATATACTCGAGCTCAGCGAATGCGCAGCAATTGCGCTGGCCGAGCTAGAGATCGCGGCTTGACGCCTGATCTTCTTCCGGCAACTCTAGGTTATAGGGCCGCATGCATTTTCGCTGATTTGGTTGATAAGGAACTCCGCGCTCACGTTGTCGGCAAATATTTGGGGGAATCGGGCCCAGGCGATCGATTTGTGCAAAGCCATCGTCTTGAGTTCCTGTTACGTGGATTGAGCGCGCACACGAGCGCAGCGAATCAGATCGACTTGGCAGCGGTATCACGTGCGTACTCGGCTGGCGGAAGCATTGAATCGCTCGAGCCGAGGACAAGCCGAGAGCGCCGCGCACTGAAGGGACTTTGGGAAGCCCAGAGAAGGGAAATCTTGCTGGATCCAAGCGGTTTTCCGGCCGCACTTGTTCATTTGGTTGAACTGAGATTTAGATCGAAGGTGTCATCACGACAGGCGGCTGTCGCAGCAACTGCCGAAGAGCAAGGATGGTTTTCTCCGGCGTGACTTCTTGTGACTTGGTTCTGTGGTTTCAGGCGCGAAGATGGGCTTCTCGGAGTTCTTAGCCTCATGATCGTTGTTGCCGCGGCCGAGTCCGCTTCGCGTGATTTACGAGCTTAACAATCTCTCTGCTGAGATAGCACCAATAAGGCGCCGTATGGGCGCCTTTCCCATTCTCGGAAGTATCGCATGCATCACACGCGTCGTTGGCTCGCGCCCTTCTTCTTTTTGTCCACGCTGATCGCCGCGCAGATGCCGGCACACGTGCAGTTCGAGGATATCGGTAAGAAGCTCCAGCGCAAACTCGAGCAGAAAGTCGAGCAGCGCGTCGACCGCAAAACCGACTAAGCCATGGAAGACGAGCGAATGCGCTTCACGCGCGCGTGATCCGCACACTCGCGAATCACCTACGAGAAATCCCGAGTAAGTCGCACTCCGTTGCTCGCGCGTGCTCCAGCAAAAAATGCCGTCACTTGTTTGAAAAGTGTGTCCCTCGGGTCTCCCCGATCCAACTTACGAAACTGAGACATTTTTCCGTTATGTCCACACCACCATTGATGGTGTGATTGCGCGACCAAGGCGCCGTACGAGCGCCCATTCCATTTTCCGGAGGTTTCCCATGCATCGCACGCGCGCGCTCGTGCCCTTTTTCCTTTTGTTCACGCTGTTCGGCGCGCATCTGCCCGCACACGCGCAGTTCGGTGACTTCGGCAAGAAGCTCAAGGACAAGCTCGAGCAGAAAGTCGAGCAGCGCGTGGATCGCAAGACCGACAAGGCCATGGAGGACGCGCTCGACAAGGTCGAGTGCGCGGCCACCGACACGGAATGTTTCGAGAAGGCCAAGGCGGAAGGCAAGGAAGTCACGACCGTGGACAGCCCGGCGCCGGGCAGCAAGTCCGCTCAGCCTGCGCCGCTCAAGCCTGGCCAAGGCGCGTGGGCGAACTACGACTTCAAACCCGGAGATCGCATCCTGCTCGCCGACGACTTCTCGAAGGACGAAGTCGGCGACTTCCCGCGCCGCTTCGAATTCCGCAGCGGCCAGATGGAGATCGTCGAATGGAACGAGGGGCGCTGGCTGCGTTCGGCGCAGGGCAAGTTCTTAATTCCGCTGCCGGAGACGCTGCCGGAGCGCTTCACGATGGAGTTCGACCTCACGGGCAATGGCAACGCCATGCTGCTCTCGTTCGACGGCAAAGAGCATGAATCCGCCGCGCGCATGGAGTTCGGCGAGTATTTCGGGCGGCTGCGTGACGACGTGATCGACGCGGAAGGCGAGTTCGGCCCGGGCGTGAAGACCGGCGAGCAGGTGGTGCACATCGCGATCTCGGTGGATGGCAAACACGTCAAGGCGTACGCGAACGAGAAGCGCGTGTTCAACGCGCCGAACGCCAATCTCGGCCGCGGCAACAAGATCTTCGTCAACATGAACGGCTGGACCGCGGAGCAGCCGCGCATGATCGCGAACGTGCGCATCGCGGCGGGTGGCAAGAAGCTCTACGACGCGCTGGCGGAGAAGGGTCGCGTGGCGACACAGGGCATCCTGTTCGACACGGGCAGCGACCGCATCCGGCCGGAGTCGACGCCGACGCTCAAGGAGATCGGCACGATGCTCAAGGAACATGCGGATCTCAAGCTCGTGATCGAGGGGCACACGGACAACGTCGGCGCGGCAGCGACTAACCAGTCGCTCAGCGAGAAGCGCGCGGCGGCGGTGCGGCAGTACCTCATCACCACGTTTGGCGTGGATGAGGGGCGGCTGCAGGCAAAAGGGTTCGGGTCCAGCAAACCTTCGACGTCTAACGACTCGCCTGAAGGGCGGCAGCAGAATCGCCGAGTCGAGCTGGTGAAGATTTGAATACGGGGATGATGGTCATGACTTTTGAGAATCGATTCGTGCGGAACGTTTTGCTGGTGCTGATGTTCGCGCTCGTGGCCTTGGCGTTTGGGCAGAAGGCGCATGCGGCCGGCGGTAGCGATGCGGACCTGCGCGAGCTCTCGCGGTACACGCTGACGATGGCGGACATCCGAAAGTACGCGGCGGCGAATGCGAACCTGGCGAAGGTGCCGAAAGCCGAGGAAAACGAAGACTCCGAGGATGATGAGGACAGCGACAACGAGTCGCTCGATCAAATGGCGGCGCGCATCGGCAAGATGCCCGAGGCGCGCAAGGCGATCGAGGCCGCTGGCCTCACACCGCGGCAGTTCGCGGTCATCACGATGGCGTTGTTCCAGGCTTCGATGGCGCAGTTCGCGGTGGAACAAGGCGCGGATCCGGCGAAGGTGGCGAAGGATGCGAGCGTGAATCCGGCGAACATCCGCTTCGTGAAAGAGAACAAGGCGGAGCTCGAGAAGCTCAACAAGTGATGGAGTCTGGGGACAGATCTATTTATTGACGATAAAAATCGTCGATAAATAAATCTGTCCCCGATTTCCTGCGCCCGTTTCGTTCCCCGCGGCACGCTTCGGCACGCCCGTGCGTCGATTGGGCGATAAGTGCGGCAAGCCCTCTGACCGGGCCGCTATCCGCGGTCGCGACGATCCTTGCGGCGCAGCGCAGGGACTTTCGGCAAGCCCGTGTGCTGGGTCTTGAACGGTCGGTGCTGGCTACCGCCCCGCTTTCCTTCGTGCGCGTCGCCGGTGCCCGCGGGCTGGTAGCTCGGTATGAGCTGGTGCTTGCCGTTGCCAATCAGATCCGCGCGGCCCATCCGCCGCAGCGCCTCTCTCAGCACCGGCCAGTTGTTAGGATCGTGATACCGCAGGAATGCCTTGTGCAGGCGGCGCTGCTTCAAGCCTTTCGGAATCGTCACCTCTTCACTGTCGCGCGTCACCTTGCGCAGCGGGTTCTTGAGCGTGTGATACATCGCGGTGGCGGTCGCCATCGGTGACGGCAGGAACGCCTGCACCTGGTCGGCGCGGAAGCCGTTCTTCTTGAGCCACAGCGCGAGCTCGAGCATGTCTTCATCGGTCGTGCCCGGGTGCGCGGCGATGAAGTACGGAATGAGATACTGCTCCTTGCCCGCAGCCTTGCTGTACTTCTCGAACAGCTCCTTGAACTTGTAGTAAGTCCCGACGCCGGGTTTCATCATCTTCGAGAGCGGGCCCTCGCCGATCGCTTCGGGCGCGATCTTTAGATAGCCGCCCACGTGGTGCTGGGCAAGCTCCTTCACGTATTCGGGACTCTCGATCGCGAGGTCGTAGCGCACGCCGCTCGCGATCAGGATCTTCTTCACGCCGGGCAGCGCGCGGGCCTTGCGATAGAGCTGGATCAGCGCGCTGTGGTCGGTGTTGAGATTCGGGCAGATGCCGGGATAGACGCAGCTCGGCTTGCGGCAGGCCTTCTCGATGTCGCGGCTCTTGCACGCGATGCGGTACATGTTCGCGGTGGGACCGCCGAGATCGGAGATGACGCCGGTGAAGCCGGGCACGCTGTCGCGCACCTTCTCGATCTCCTTGAGTACGGACGCTTCGCTCCGGCTCTGGATGATGCGGCCCTCGTGCTCGGTGATGCTGCAGAACGTGCAGCCGCCGAAGCATCCGCGCTGGATAGCGATCGAGAACTTGATCATCTTGTAGGCGGGGATCTCCTGGGTGCCGTAGCTGGGGTGCGGGACGCGCGCGTACGGGAGCTCGTACACGTAGTCCATGTCTCGGGTAGTTAGCGGGATCGGCGGCGGATTGAGCCACACGTCGGTGTCGCCGTGCCGCTGCACGAGAGCGCGGGCGTTGCCGGGATTGGCTTCGAGGTGGAGGATTCGCGAGGCGTGCGCATAAAGCACGGGATCGCTCGACACCTGCTCGAAGCTCGGCATGCGGATGACGCTGCGTTCGCGGTCTTCGGACTTCACGCGGCGGGCGAATTTCACGACGACCTCGCGGGGACGCGCCTCTTCGGCAGGTCCGTCCCCGTTTGCCAGGAAACGAGGAATGTCCCCATTTTGCTCGTTCGCCTTGCGGATCTCCGGCTCCATCGCATACGGGTCCACGGGCGGATTCAGTTTCCCGGGCGTATCGACCATGGTCGAGTCGATCTCGATGAAGTCGTGCGACTTGCGCGCGAAGGCGGTGCCGCGCAGATCGGTGATCTCGCTGATCTTCGTCCCGGCCGCGAGGCGGTGCGCGATCTCGATGATCTGCCGCTCCGCGTTGCCGTACACGAGTAGATCGGCCTTCGCGTCGAGCAGGATCGAGCGGCGCACTTTCTCGCTCCAGTAATCGAAGTGCGCGATGCGGCGCAGCGACGCTTCGATGCCGCCGACGACGATCGGCACATCCTTGAACGCCTCGCGTGCGCGCTGCGCATAGACGACGACGGAACGATCCGGGCGCTTTCCGCCGACGCCGCCGGGCGTGTACGCATCGTCGCTGCGAATGCGCTTGTCCGAGGTATACCGGTTCACCATCGAGTCCATGTTGCCCGCGGTGATGCCGAAGAAGAGATTCGGCTTGCCTAACTGCTTGAACGGCTCGGCGCTGTGCCAGTCCGGCTGCGCGATGATGCCGACGCGAAAGCCCTGGGCCTCGAGCAACCGGCCCATGATCGCCATGCCGAAGCTCGGATGATCCACGTACGCATCGCCGGTCACGATGATGACGTCGCAGGAATCCCAGCCCAGCTGCTCCATCTCCGCGCGCGACATGGGCAGGAACGGCGCGACGCCGAAGCGGGCGGCCCAGTATTTGCGATACGAGAAGAGATCTTTGGCGGCGGCGGACATCGGCGACTCCATCGAAAGACTGGCAAGTCAGGAACGGAGTTGGAGTCGCGGCGTGTGCGCGCGCCAGTGCGCGCGAGGCCTCGAGCAGCGCCGAAACTTACGTCGGCCAACACCATTTCCTGATCGGGTCAGGCACCCCCGGGCTCGGCTGGTCTTGCGAAGCAGGCCTACTGCCAGGGGCTGGATGGCGCGCAGTGTAGGCGGGGCCAGGCCGATGTCAAAAAACACTGCAGAAACTGGCCTGAATAGCGAGTTTTGGCGCTTGACCGTGCGGGGGCGAGAAAACCTTGCCGCACGTCCCCTGTACCGATTCATCGTGCAGCCGGATGAGGTACGGGTGCTGGCCCTTCGCCGCCAGCGCGAGATAGGCTATCTACCCTGAGAACTGACACGTAAAGGGAGTCGACGTGGCAAACACAAGGAAGTGGTTGGCGACGGGCATCGCCATATTGGTCGTCGCCGTCGGCGGCGGCATCGGTTATTCGCACGTAATCGAGAACAGGGTGGCGCTGTCCGCGTACCGCGCACTGCCGCCAAGCGAACGCAATCTCGCGGTCTTCGATGCCGCTTGCGAATTCATCGAGCAGAACTACTTCAATCGCGAACTGGTCGAGAGCGCCGACTGGCCGCGGTACAAGGCACTCTGGCGCGCCAAGGCCGCCGCCGAGCAACCTGGATTCCTGTACGACAACGTCCTCAACAATTTCGCGGGCGCGTTTCCGGATTCGCACGTTGCGTTCGCACCTCCCGCGCAACGGGAAGCCGTCGTCATGGAAATGTCGCCGGAAATTCAGGCCAAGGCATCAGCCCTGCCACCGATCTCCGAACGGGAGCGAGCCGAACGCAACGCGCGAATTGCCGAGCGGGTGCAGGCTTTCTTTTCGTCACCCGGGTTCTTCTGGCCGCGGATACGCCGCGGCGAATTCGGGGAAATGCTGGTCGACAGGTTGATCCGCGAATCGGCCGCCGAACGCGCGGGCATCTCGCCCGGGTGGGTGATGACATACATGAACAGGAGCCTGACCAACGATTCGGCGACATTCACCGGGAAGTTCCTCGATCTGGGCACTGAAGGACTCCGGCAATTCGAGAAGACCGGCATGTACCCCGGTACTGAAACCCGGGAGCAGCGGCTCGCATTTATCGAGGCGAACGCCTTCACCGTCGAGTTCGAGATGGCGGTGACCCAACCGGCGTCGGATTTCGAGACCCGGCAGTTTCCGGGCGGAGTCACCTATCTACGCTTCGACGGGTTCACGCCCTCGTGGCTGCTGGGCGGCGGCCTCGCGGCGAAGGCGATGGACATCATCGATTCGGCGGGTCCGGCCGGACTGATCCTGGACTTGCGGTACAACCATGGCGGTCGAAGCCTGGAGATGGCCCGCATCGGCGGTCGGTTGTTAGGCGATGACACGATCCTCGGCTACTCGCGGCAATCGGACGGAACGCTTCTCATCGAAGACGGGATGCTGCTGGGCGATCATTACCATGGGCCGCTCGTGGTCTTGATCGGTCCTTCGACGACCAGCGCCGGCGAGGTCATCGCGGCGGCCGTGCAGGATCACAAACGCGGCAAGTTGATCGGTCGAGCCACGAACGGCTCGGCGGTTATAGGCCACAAGTTCGACCTGCCGGACGGGGGCAAAATGATGGTGCCGGTGCAGGACTTCCTGCGTATCGATGAGCGGCGCATCGATGGCGTCGGCGTTGAACCCGACATCTGGATCGTTCCCACGCTCGAAGATGTTCGCGCGGGACGGGATCCGGTGTTGGAACGTGCGCTCGAGGAAATCGGTACGTCTGTCTGAGAGAATCCGCGCCAGCGCGGGCTATCTACCCTGCACCGCGGGCGACGGCCCGCTTGACGGGTGCATAGACACTCAGCAATAGCCAGGTCGGAAATGCTCGTCTTATCGCGGGCGCGCCCCGCACCTGCAGGCGGCCGGAGCGGATTTCTTCCCGGATCGAGCGGATTCCTCGCCACACTTCCGCCATCGTGCGCACGCGTGTCACCACGCGCACGGTGGGCTCGAAGCCCGGATCCTTGAGACACACATCCACCCGCCCGCGGGAATGCACGAGCCAGAAGCGGCGTTGCCGCGGTGAGTCGCTGAACTCGATTTCGATGACGGTGCGCCCGGCGGGCATCGCATCACTGTTCAATCGCCGATGCATCGCCCACACGAGCCAGCCCGGATCGAGATCGGCGGGACGGATGTCACGCGCCCAGCGCTGGCCCCACTGCCCTATCGCGCCGACGACCGCGCGCAATTCCTCTCCGGCCTGCGTGAGTCGATAGTCCCGGCCGCGCGTATTGTCGGATTCGAATCGTTCGACGACGCCGGCTCGCTCGAGCGTGCGCAGTCGCTCCTTGAGCAGCGTCGGCGACAGGCGCGGTACGCCGCGCCGGATTTCATTGAAACGATGCGCTCCGGCCAGCAGCTCGCGAACGACCAGCAACGTCCAGCGCTCCGCGAGCACCTCGGACGACAAGGCGACGGGGCAGAACTGGCCGTATTCCTGGCGCATGGCGCGGAGCATCCCGCCGCGCGATGCTCGCCGCAATACGCGAGACGGTCCAGATTCGTGACTATCCGCGCGCGGGGGCTGGGCGGAGACTCGCACACCGGATTCCATGCAGGAGACGGGTCATGACGCGGGGATACTCAGCTACTCGTCGTGCCCTGTTGCTCGGCGGCTGCGCGGTGGCCGCGGCGCATCATGCCGCGGCGCCGGCGGGCTCGAAGCCCGCGACAGCGGCGCGACGCTTCGACACGGCGCGGTTCATCGAAGACTGTCGCGCTGCCATTACAGGCGGGGGCGACGCCCAAACGCAGATCAAGGAACTGCTCGCACGCGAGCTCGCGGATCGCAACGCGGTTCTCACAGGACTGGGCCCACCGATGAAAGGAGGACTGAAGGCCCTGTACCGCGCTCCCGATCTAACTATCCTGAACATCATATGGTCGCCGCTCATGCAGCTCCTGCCGCACGACCACAACATGTGGGCCCTGATCGGCATCTATACCGGGCGCGAAGACAACATCTTCTGGCAGCGGGATGGCGCGCGGCTGAGCGCGGTCAGTGCCGCGGCCATCTCGGCCGGAGACGTCGTGGCGCTGCCCAACGACGTGATCCACTCCGTGAACAACCCGATCGAGAAACTCACGGGGGCGATTCATGTTTACGGCGGCGACTTCTTCGCCGTGCATCGCAGCGAGTGGGATCCCGAGACGCTGGCCGAGCGCGAATGGAACATCGCCGACGCCGTGCGCAACTTCGAGCAGTCGAACGCGCGGTTCGCTGGCGAGTGCGCTCGCTGATCGAGTCAGGTCGGTAGTTCGTCGTACTGCGGCAATCCGTCGCAGATCACATCCCACGGCGCCTTCGACGCCACGTGGATATGAGCCTGCGGCGCGAGCGACGGCGGATCGATGAGCGTGCCGTAGGTGACGTGAGCCATCGTGCCTTCGTTGACGATCGAATACAGCAGCGAACCGCAGTTCTTGCAATGCGCGTCATGGGTCATCACGTCACCGTAGATGCGGATCTGGCCGCGGATCACCTTCAACTTCGCGCGTTCGATGGCGCCGAACGGTTTGAACGCGGAGCCGGTGACGCGCCGGCACTGCGAGCAATGGCAGATCAACGCGCGCACGAACTCGTCGGCGACCGTGTAGGCGACGTCGCCGCAGAGGCAGGATCCTTTGAGCAACTTGGTCATTTGGTCTCGCGGTCAGGTCTGTCCCGGTTCATTTCACGACGATTCGGGTCAGCAGCGCATTGTCGTCCAGGCGCCAGACCTTGATCACGTGTGAGCCGCGCGTGAGTCCGGAGAACTTCGCCTCGAGGATGTGATTGTTGTCGATGACCGCCTGCTCCCAGGCGCGCTGCTCCGGGGTCTTGCCGGGATCGGGCGAAGGAGTCAGTCGCATCGACAGCGTCTGCATCGGCTGATCGTCGATCGACACGCCGATGCGCACGTCCACTCCGCCCGAGGTGTTCAGCGTCGGCGACAGGTGGAGCTGCACGGTGGCGTCGCGCGACCAGCGGTAGTCGAGCGCGTAATCGACGTGGACCGCATCGGCCTGCGTGGTCGCGGGCTTTCCCTGGGGCAACGCGATGACACCGCCGCGCCCGTGGCCGAGAAACGGGAAGCGGCGCCACGTGAAGCCGTTGCCGCCTTGCGCCTGCACGAAATCCATCGCGTCGATCACCGTTTCTTCCGGATCGGGCTCGTGTTCGAACACGATCCGCTTCGGCAGGCCACGTGATTCCACACGCAACACCTCGGGCATCACGTCTTTTTCCGGCTGCTGCCAGCTCGTGTAGCCGATGTGGGTCTGCGTCATCATGCCGTCCCACTTGCCGCCTTCGAGCGCGTGATAACGCGAGGCGATTGCGCGGTCGCGATTGAACGCGGTGACCGCGCGATCCGCGAACTCGTTGGCGCGATCGTCATTCGCGGCGACCAGCCGGTGGTTCCACGCGACGGAGTAATACAGCTCGTACAGATTCGCCATCGCGATGATCGGGTGCTCGACGAGCTGGAAGAATGCCGAGCGCTGTTCCGCCGGCACTTTTTCGCGCACCAGGAACATGTCGCGCTGCAGCTTGTACCAGGCGTCCGCGCGCCGGCCGAATTCGCCACCATCCAGCTTCTTCCCGGGCGCGCCCTCGCCGAGCGGGTAGCTGGACGCGTCGAGTAGTTCGGGCTTGCGCAAGGCGGATAGTTGGGCGTAACGGGTGACGAGATCCGCGATCTCCTTCGCCTGTGTCGGGCCGAAGGTCGCGCGGGCCCATGATTCCGGGTAGCCGAGCATCGCGTCGAACGTCATGGCCTCCGGATTCCAGGCCTGCGTCATGAAGAAGCTCAGCGGAAACTCCATCGGCTTGATGTCACCAACGTTCACGATCCAGAGCGCGCGGGCGCCGCGCTGGTACGAGAGATCCATCTGCTGCCAGATTTTCTCGATCTGGTTCGTGTTGAGCCACTTGTAGTTGCGCGGGCCGCCGACGTAGTCGAAGTGGTAGTAGACGCCGTAGCCGCCCTTGCGATCGAGGTCGCCTGTGGGCAGGCGCCGCACCTGGCCCCAGTTGTCGTCGGCGAACAGCAGCGTGACGTCGTCGGGGACCTTCATGCCGTGGTCGTAGTAGTCCTGGACCTCTTTGTAGAGTGCCCAGATCTGGGGGGTCTGGTCGGCGGGCTTGCCGGTGACCTCGGCGACGATCCGGCGCTGGTCTGCAACTATCTTCTCGAGTAGTTGGGTCGCGGTGCCTTCGGCCATGGCTTCGTCTCCATCGCCTCTCATGCCTACCGTGACGACGGCTTCGTAACCCTTGCCATCGCCTTTCGACATCATCCGCTCGATGCCGCCGCGCCAGAACTTGCGCAGGTTCTCGCCATTGGTCGTGTAGTTCCACTTGCCGCCGGTGACGCCCTGCTCCTTGTTGCGATGCCATTCGGCGTGGGCGCGCGTCATCGGCTCGTGGTGGGAGGTGCCCATCACGACGCCCATCGCGTCGGCCAGGATCATGTTCTGCGGATCGTCGTCGTTGAACGCGCGCGGCTGCCACATCGCGGGCCAGAGGTAGTTGCCCTTGAGGCGCAGCAACAGCTCGAACACGTGCGCGTAGAGCTTGTGGTTGGCGCCGCCGAACTGCTTCTGCGCCCAGGTCGTGAAGGCCGGCGCCTCGTCGTTGATGAAGAAGCCGCGGTAGCGGACCTTGGGCTGGTCGCGGCGCGAGCCGGCGGTGAGGTACACGTTGGCCTGGCGCATGACGGGCACGTCGGCGAACCAGTGCCAGGGCGAAACGCCTATCTTCTCGGAGATGTCGTAGAGGCCGAAGACCACGCCGCGGCGATCGGCGCCGGCGATCACGAGCGCGCGCGGCACGTTCGGAAACGGCTGCTCGACGACGATCTGGCGGAACGCCTCCCATTGGCCGGGCAGGTCCGCGACGTCGATCCTGCCGGCGCGCGCCAGGTCGTCGATCACCTTGCTCTCGCCGACCACGCCTGCGATGACGAGCGGGCCTTGCGAGCTCGCGATGTCGCTCACTTTCGTCGCGGCCTTGCCGCTCACGCGCTCGAGGTCCTCCGCGAAGCTCCTGGCTGCGAGTTTCACCGCCGAATCCGCCGATTCGTCGACGAAGACGGCCGCTGGCTGACCGTTTGAAATCATCGAAAGACTGTCGCCGGAGGGCTTCGTACAGACCGAAACGGGTTCCGTGCAGGCGAAAACCGGGGCAGTGGAAATGAAGAACAGGGCGAGCGCGAGGCGGGCCGCAAGTTTCATCAACAGCTCTCCGAGTCAGCGAGGCATCGAGAGCGAGCGACCATATCACGAGCGGGATGGACGGAGTCCGAACCGGGCCGACAATACTTGAATTCCACCTCCTCCGGACTTCGATTCGGCGGGCCGGTTCAATGCCTCCACCACACCTGCAGCACGAGATTCCGCTCGATTCCCTTGTGGATCTCGGGCTCGAGCACCGCCTGGGTGATCGCGGTGCCGAGGTCGAAGGTGACGCTCCAGGGTAGATAGGTGACACCGCAGCCCAAGGTCACGGACGGATCGCCGAAATGCTTGTCTCCACCGTTCGTCTCGGTGTTGCCCGCGAGATCGAAGCCGGGACCGGTGATTCGGCCGGCCACGCCGCGGCGCGGCAAAGGCCAGGCTATCGTTGCGCGGGGCGTCAGGCGCCACAGGCCGGTCGACCAGGATTTTCCGATCTCCGCGAAAGGCGCGAAGTGGTTGTAAGTGGAGTCGAAGCTGATGGTTCCCGTGGCGCCGGCATCGGGGCCGTCCAGCACGCGGTAGTCGAGCGTGTAATCACTTAGCTTCACCGTCTGCCACAGCAGCCCGGCAGACCAGTCGAACGCACCTATCCAGGATCGCTCCTGATGCCGTGATATCGCGATGCCGAGTCCGGTGTCGCTCATGGAGCCATCCAGGCCGGCGAATTCCGCGGCCGCGGGCAACGCCAGCGGGGTGGTCGTGAACTCGAGGTTCAGCGGGCGATGTTCGATGCCGCTGGTGAGCGAGAAGTGGTCGCGAAATGCGAAACCCGTAAGGCGCCATCGGCCGCGGGGCCAGGACACGCCGAGCGAGAGCATCGGACCGTCGAGCGCGAGCGTCTGACTGCTCATCGTCGTATAGCCGAGTCCGAAGATCGTACGCGTGCGCGCTTCGCTGTCGGAAAGCAGCGGCAGCGTCGCGTAACGGTTGTCCATCGCGACTTCGGGCAGATGCTCCGCGACGAAAGAGATGTCTTCGGGATCGGCGCGCGCGGCCTGGGCGCCGCACAAGGCGGCAAAGATCACGAACGCCCGTGCGCGGACGTGCAAATGCATGGGGCGCTCCGCCCAAAATCGCTTAGACGTAGCGGCGCGACCGAGTCATGCGAAAAGGGGACAGACTTCGAGTCTGTCCACCTCCGACGTTCCAGCACGACCCCTTTTGCCAGCAAAAGGGGGCTGCCCCCTTACTTCGGGGCTTCCAGCCCTGAAACGTACTGCGCCCCCTCGAGAACCTGGTGCGTCGAGCCTTCGAAATCCTTGCCGGCGGGTTCGTAGCGGCCGCCGAGGCATTGGCTCAGGAATCCTTCCGCGATCGCATAGAACGACGTGCGGTTCATCGGCCGCGCGAAGCCGTGGCCTTCATCCGGGTACAACACGTAGGTCACCGGGATGTTCTTCTCTTTCATCGCCTTCACGATCTGGTCCGACTCCGCCTGCTTCACGCGCGGGTCGTTCGCGCCCTGCGCGATCAGCAGCGGCTTCTTGATCTTCGCGACGTGCGTGAGCGGTGAGCGTTCGTGCAGCAGCGCCTTGCCCTCTTCCGTGCGCGGGTCGCCGACGCGCGAGGCGAACTCTTCGTAGAACGCCTTCCAGTACGGCGGGATCGACGAGAGCAGCGTGTCGAGATTCGACGGGCCGACGATGTCGACGCCGCACGCGAACGTGTCGGGCGTGAAAGTCAGGCCGACGAGCGTCGCGTAGCCGCCGTACGAACCGCCGTAGATAGCCACCTTGTCGGCGGTCGTGACCTTCCTGTTCACCGCCCAATTGACGGCATCGATGAGGTCATCGTGCATCTTGCCGGCCCACTCCTTGTTGGACGCGTTCACGAATTCCTTGCCGAAGCCGGTCGAGCCGCGGTAGTTCACCGAGAGCGCGGCGTAGCCGCGGTTCGCGAGCCACTGATGCTCGTTGTCGAAGCCGTACGTGTCGCGCGCCCACGGACCGCCGTGCACGTTGAGGACGAGCGGCACCGGCGCATCCGGCACTCCGTCGTTGTTCTTGTCCGAGCCGGGCGGCAGCGATAGATAGGACACGAGGGTCAGGCCGTCGCGGGCCTTGATCTCCACGGCCTGCATCGGCACGAGCGGCGAGCTCGCGAGCGCCGGGCGCTGGTCGAAGAGCTTCGTCACCGTGCCGGCCTGGCGGTCGTACAGCCAGGTGGACGCCGGCTTGGTCGCCTCGTCAACCGCGATCGTCCAGACCGAATCGTCGAGCGTGCGGTTCGCGACCCTGAAGCCGTCGCCGAGCTCCTTCGTCAGGAAATCGACGTCCTTCTGAACCGCCGGATCCAGCACGACGATCTCGGGCTTGAGGTAATCGACGATGAATCCCTGCACCTGGAGAGTCTTCGGATGCAGCCAGATCTGTTCGACGTCCGCCTTTTCGCTCGAGCCGACCAGCGTCGCCTTGCCGGTTTCGAGGTCGACGCGTTCGAGCGCGGCCTTGTCGCGCCCGACGGAGGTCTGCACCAGCGCGGTCTTGCCGCTCTCGTCCACGGCAATCACGCCGGAGGTGATCGTGTCGGACGCGGGAATCTTGAGCAGGCTCACCCACTTCTTGCCGACGCGGCGGAAAATTTCCGAACCCTCGGCATCGTTCTTCTGCGCGAGCTTCGGTTTCATGTCGAAATCGAGGTAGTACTGCGCGAACTCCTGGTCGTTCTTCTCGACCAGCGTGCGCTTGCCGGTCGCGATCTCGATCTCGTAGAGATCGTGCCACTCGGGCACGCGGTCGTTGAGCGCGACGGCGACGACGCCGGGGCGCTTCCACGAAAGATCGACGATCTCCGCGCGCACACCTTTGAGGGGAGTCAGGTCCTTCTGCTCGCCGGTGGTCACGTCCACGGAGTAGACGCGCCAGTTCTCGTCGCCGCCCTCATCCTGGCGAAACAACACGTGTTTGCCGTCGAACGCCCACAGGTGCTGGCGGATGCCGCGCTTCTGGTCGTTCGTGATGGGCTTCGCCTCGTCGAGCTTGCCGCGCTCGGCCACCCAGACGTTGAGCACGCCGTCGCGCGGCGCGATGAACGAGATGTATTTGCCATCCGGCGAAATACGGCCCTGCGTCTTTTCCGGATTGCCGAACAGCGCGGAGCGCGGGATCAGCGGGGCGCTCGAGACCGCACTGGCGGCATCGACGGGCTTCTTCTGCGCGCAACCGAAAGTACCGAAAGCAATGGCGGCCGCGAGGCCCCCGACGAGAATCTTTTTCATGTTGATTTTCCGGGCGGGCCCGGCCGAAGTTCCGATGAGCCGCATTCTATATAGAGAACCGGTCCCGGTGGCACGAACGGAACCAATTACGCGGGGACCTGACCCGTTCTGTCGCCAAGGCGTTGCCCCGTCGACGGGTCTATGTCAGGTTCGGCGCTCGCGCGGCACAAGACACAAGAACAAGAGGACGCGATCCCGGCATGATCATCGGAATCGATCTGGGCACCACCAACAGCGCGGTGGGCGTGTGGCGCGACGGGCGTGCGGAGCTCATTCCGAACAGCCTCGGCTCGGTGCTCACACCCTCGGCGGTGAGTCTCGGCGACGATGGAGAATTACTCGTCGGGCTCGCCGCTCGCGAGCGGCAGGTCAGTCATCCGCATCTGACCGCGACGGCGTTCAAGCGCTACATGGGCAGCAAACGCCTCACGAACCTCGGCAAGAAGGCGTTGCTGCCGGAGGAGCTATCGGCCCTGGTGCTGCGCAGCCTGAAGGTCGACGCGGAAACATTCCTCGGCGAGCCGGTCACGGACGCGGTGATCACCGTGCCCGCCTACTTCAACGACAAGCAGCGGCAGGCCACGCGGCGGGCGGGCCAACTCGCGGGACTCAACGTCGAGCGCCTGCTCAACGAGCCGACCGCGGCCGCGCTCGCGTACGGCATACACCAGAAAGGCGCGGACACGCGTTTTCTCGTATTCGATCTCGGCGGCGGCACGTTCGACGTGTCGGTGCTCGAGCTGTTCGAGGGTGTCATCGAGGTGCGCGCGAGCACCGGCGACAATCATCTCGGTGGCGAGGACTTCAACGAAGTACTGATCGACAAGCTCTTCGCGCGTATCCGCGACAAGGGCCTGGGCGCAAGCAAGAACGCCGACGAGAAGCTCTACCAGAAGGCGCGCGACCAGGCGGAACGTTGCCGCCGCAGACTATCTACCGAGGATTCCGCGCAGATGTCCGTCCGGATCGACGGGGATGCGGTCGATCTCGAAGTCACCGACGAGGAATTCGCGAGCGCCGCCGAACCGCTGCTCGCGCGGATGCGCGAGCCCGTGTTGCGCGCGCTGCGCGATTCGCGCATCCCCGCGGACAGCCTCGCGGAGATCGTGCTCGTGGGCGGCGCGACGCGCATGCCCATCGTGCGGCGCGCGGTGACCAAGATGTTCGGCCGCTTCCCGGCCGCGCACGTGAACCCCGACGAGGCGGTCGCGCTCGGCGCCGCGGTGCAGGCCGGTCTCAAGGCGCGCGACTCCGCGCTGAAAGAAGTGGTGCTGACCGATGTGTGTCCCTACACGCTCGGCGTGGACACCGGAGAACGCCTGCCGAACGGCGCGGTGCGCAGCGGAATCTTCGCGCCGATCATCGAGCGCAACACCGTGATCCCCGCGAGCCGCGAGCAGGCGTTTTCGGCGCTCGACGCGCTGCAGAACCTCGTCGAGTTCAAGGTCTACCAGGGCGAATCGCCGAACTGCCGCGACAACATCGAGCTCGGAAAGATCCAGATTCCCGTTCCCAAGGGACGGGCGAACGAAGTGAACATCCTCTGCCGCTTCACGTACGACATCAACGGCCTGCTCGAAGTGGACGTGCACGTCCCTGAAACCAACGAGCGCCGGCAGCTCGTCATCATGGACAGCGAAGCGCCGATGGACGACACGAAGCTCGCGCAGCGCCGCGAGGAGCTCGCGAAGCTCAAGGTGCATCCGCGCGACCAGGATGCGAATCGCGCGGTGATGGCGCGCGCGGAACGTTGTTACGAGGATGCGCTCGGCGACCGCCGCCAGATCATCGCGCAGCTCATATCGCGCTTCTCGGCCGTGATCGAGGCGCAGGATCCGCGCGCGATCGAGGCGGCGCGCGCGCAGATCACGAGCACGCTCGATTCGATCGAAGGCGAAACCTTCCTGTGAACCAGTTGATCGATCCGTGGGCGGTGCTCGGCATCGAAGCGACGTGCGATGTGGCGCTGATCCGCCGCGCGTACGCGGCGCGACTCAAGGTCACGCACCCGGAGGACGATCCCGAGGGATTCCAGCGGCTGCGCTTTGCGTATGAATGGGCGCGCGCGTGCTCGCAGCATGTGCCCGAGGCCACGGTCCCCGGCGAAGCTGCCGCGCCCGGCGCGGAGGCAAGCGTCGAAACGCCCGCGGCCGCCGCACCCGCGACTGCAACCGTACCCGTGGTCGATGCGGACGCGGCCCCGGCGGATCCTCTCTCGAGCGCGGTCGACGACGCGTTGTCCGCGCTCGCGTTCGAACTACAGGGCCGCAAGGAACTCGACCCCGACGCGTCGGTGCAGTGTCTCGAAAGGCTGCTGAGTCCCGCGCACCTGGAACGCCTCGATCTCCTGCTGCGCATCGAGCCGCAATTGGCGGCGCTGCTCGACAGCTCCGCGCCGCGTTCGAATCACCTGCTCGGGCGTGCGGCGGATCGACTCGACTGGGTGAATCGCCGGGACGAACGCACGCTCGTGCCCGAAGCACGCCGGGTCGTCGAACGACTCGTCGACGTGCGTTTTCTCGACGAACTGCACGCAGGCAGCGCGACCTCCCGCAGCCGCGCGTGGGCACGCCTCCATCATCCAGGCCTGACCACCGAGCGGTGGTTCTCCGCCTACCTGTTCAACCTCGACAATATTCCGGAAGTCGAACTGATCGAACGGCTCGATCTCCACCATCCCGACCTGCTGAATTCGCTGAACGAGGAAAACCTCGCATGGTGGCGGCGTTTCGTGACGCGGCCGCGCGTGTCGCCCATGGCGATGCTGCTCGGCGCGATGGTCAGCGTGTTCGCGGGCCTCGCGCTCTACGCCCACTTCGGCCGGCAGGGATTCATCGAGTGGTACGTCGCCGGCGTTGCAGGCGCGCTGGCGCTGTGTGGAGCGCTGCGCGTCTATGCGATCGAGTGGCCTATCATCCATCTGCAGCGCCGCTGGCCTGGGGGCCTGCCTTACAAGATCGAGACCGGATGGTTCGCCGAATACCTGACGCTGCTCGCGCTCGGCTTCTGGCTGCGCGACCTTTCGTGGATAGCGTGGACGATCGCGGCGTTGGCGATCCTGACGTTCTTCTGGGCGTGTATCGCCGCCGGCCCGCTCGGGAAAATCTTCGATGAGGGACGCATCCGCGCATTCAATTCGCGGTTCGTGCGCGTGGCCTGGTACAACGCACCCGCCGGCCTGTGGTTCGGCGCGATCGCATGGCAAATGCAGGAGCAGCTCGGCTGGCCGCTGATCATCACCAGCGGCTGCGCACTGGCGGCGAGCGGCGTTGCCCGCGAGAAGCAGCTCCTGCTGTTTTCGAACAGTCTTTCGCCGCGAATGCAGCACGTCGTGTGTTACGCGGGTGGCATCCTCGGATTTGCTCTCATATATACCGTCGTCTCGATCGAGGATCAGCAGCAGTGGGCGCCGACACTGGTCATGGCGATCGTCGCCTGTGCATTCCTTCGACGCTGCGTGCCAGTCGATCGGAAGACCTCGCACACGGGACTGACTCTCGCATGGTGGGGAATATTCATGGGGGCGCTGGTCCTGGCGATGCTTCCCTCGGGAAGCGGCCTGATCGACCCCGCCGGACTGATCGAACTCGGCGCCGTCTGTCTGGGGCTCGGCATGATGCTCACGACTTTCTACTGGATCGTCCGCAACAAGTTCGCGCGCGGCAGCGAGGATTGAAGCCGGCTGTGGCATCCTTGCGCCCACCCCGGCGGGAACCGGGCGCCTCTCACCATCATGGAATCTCGCCTGAATGAACCTCGCGCACGCGCGGCTCGTCGCCGCGATCCTCACCGTATCCGGAATCACGACGCCCAGCATGGCTAACAAATCGCTGCTCTACATCGCCTCCCAGGATCCGCAGAAGATGGGCATCGCCCTCGCGGAATTCGATTCCGGAACCGGCGCGTTGTCCGCGCCGCGGCTGATCGCGGAGACATCCACTCCCGCGCACTTCGAAATCACGCGGGACGGAACACATCTCTACATGTGCAACTCGGGCACGCCCGGTGGCGTCAGCGCATTCGAGGTCGATCGCAAGACCGGCGCGCTGAAGTTCCTCAACTACAAGGAGTCGAAGGGTCGCGGTCCCAGCTACGTGAGCGTGGACGGCACCGGCCGCTACGTGCTCGACGCGAACTACGGCGGCGGTTACGTGGAGGTGTATTCGCTCGCGAAGGACGGCTCGCTCGATGCGCAGACCGCATTCGTCGAGCACACGGGGTCGAGCGCGCACCCGCAGCGGCAGACGAAGCCGTATGCGCACTGGTTCCGAACCGACCCGTCCAACAAGTATGCATTGGCGGCCGACCTCGGCACTGACGAGATCGTCGTCTACCAATTCGATGAAACCACCGGAAAGATCACCCTCGGCGACGGCGCGAAAGTCAAGGTGCCGCCCGGCATGGGCCCGCGCCACATCGTGTTTCATCCCAACGGCAAACGGGTGTACGCCATCGCGGAGATGGGCAACGAGGTGATGGCGTTCAACTGGGACGGCGGGAAAGGCGCTCTCTCGCAGTTCCAGTCGGTGAAGACGCTCGCGGAGGATTTCAGCGGACAGAACACGGCGGCCGAGATCGCGATCCACGCCAATGGAAGGTACCTCTATGCCTCGAATCGCGGCGAGGACAGCGTCGTCGTTTACGCGATCGACGAGAAGTCGGGCGAGCTCTCGTTCCGGCAGCGCGTCTCGTCGCGTGGCAAGACGCCGCGTTATTTCACGTTCGACCCATCCAACAAGTGGCTCGTCGTGAGCAACCAGGAGAGCGCCAGCGTCGTGGTTTTCTCGGTGAATCCGCAGACCGGCGAGCTCACGCCCGTTGGCCCACCCGTGAAGGTCAACAAGCCCATGGCCGTGGTGTTTGCACGGCAATAGAGCGAGCGGGCCGTCCAGACGTGTTTGCTAGGAGCGACGGCGTCTCCGATCGGCTACGTCTCACCTGCACGCACGGAAATCGGGGCGCTGCCGAGTCAAAGTTGTGATCCCGAACCCTTAGTGTCCGCGCTCAGACTCACTATCCTGCGCAGATGAACGACACCCACGATCCGGCGTTGCAGGCGGACGCGAGGCGCAATGAACTCATTTCGCTGTTTCTCGTTCGCACGGTCGAAGACGTCGAGCAAATGCGGCGCAACGTGCCATCCCTCATCTCGGGCAATGATGCTGCGTGGCGGCACCTGCGCTTCTGCGCGCAGCGTATCCGGGGCACCGCGCATGGGCTCGGCCTGGGAGTACTGAGCGCCTGCGCGCGCGAGCTCGAACAACTCGCCGAAGAGCGCTTCGCGCGCACCGGGATCGACGAGCAATTCCTGCTGAGCGTGACGAGCGCCATCGAGATGGTGGCCATCGAGGTCAACGGGATCAGGCGATTCGAAGCATCTTGAGGACCGGCTCGTACAGCATCGACATGCCCTGCAGCGCGCACAGCGTCGCGAGCAGCGATAGTTCGATACCGTGCCGGGCACGCAGGTCGTTGATGCGGAACACATCGCCGACCATGCGATGCGCGAAGGCGGGCGACAATCGTTTGCCGAGCCGGGCGCGATCTGCGGTCGGAATCGCTAGCGACTCCAGCAGCGCGCTCACGATGTTCACCGCCGTCTTGACCTGGCTGCTCGCGTTGCGCCCACTGAGATAGTGCTGGGAGCGCGTTGCGATGTACTTCGCGGTGTCCGGGTCCGCGGCGCAGTGTTTCGACCAGAACGGGAGCAGCACGTCGTGGATCAGCGGCTGCAGCCGTTCGCGTTCGACATCCGACAGCGTGGACGCCTCGAGCGAAGCGATCATCGCCGCGGAAACGGCGGCGCAGATTTCGCGATGACGCGCGGGCGCGCCGCCCGGCGCCTGCGCGTCGTAACGGGAAAGAATCGCAACCACATCGTCGGTGAATTCGCTGAGGCTCGCTCCGAATTCGCGAGCGAGCCTGCTCGCGGGAATGCCCCGTCTCTTCCCTGGCATCGATTGGCCCCTGATCTCAGTACCTGCGAAGGCAGTATGCCTTTTCGATCTGCGCGCGTTCGAACTTCACGCCCGCGGCGCGTCCCTCCTCGAACCTGGTCCGATGCTAAGTCATGGCGCGCGCGAATCGATGGGCCGCGCGAATATATGCGGCGAACGCCTACAAACTATTATCCGGACTCGTGTTAACGCGCGATCAGGCGAAGGCCGGGAAGTGCTCGCGCATCATCCGGTCGCGATATGTCACGAGGTTCGGGAATCGTTTCACTTCGACTTGCAGCGGCGATTCGAATACCGGCGTGAGCGTGCCGGCGAGGAACGCGAACACGGTCGCATCCGCGCCGCAGGGTTCGGCGCCGAGGAAGAACTCATTGTCGCCGAGGATCTGGGACAGCGATGCGATGGCGCGCGCGGCCATCGCGGTCTTTTCGGCATCGGTGTGGCGGCCGAGTCCGTGTCCGTGCAGCCTGCGGCGAATATCCCGGCGCACGAAGGATTCGGCGAGTGGACGAATGATGGCCGGCGCGCGCTTGAAGAACTGCTTCGGCCCGCGCTCGAAGTTGGCGTCGTCCAGCCAGCGCCAGTGGACCATCAGCCAGTAGAAGTGATCCTCGAGCATCTTGTCGACGGCCCACGCGATGCCGCGCTCGCGCGGCGAGAGGGCTCGGTCGAAGTCGATGCCGTGTTCGTTCTCGAGGTGCATGCGGATCAGCGTGGAGTCCGCGACGATCGTTCCCTCATCGACGATGTACGGTAGTTTGCCCTTGGGCGCGCCCTTGAATCCGCGCGAGGTCGTCCGGTACGGCAATCCGGATAACTTGAGCAGCATCTCGCCCTTCATGACGAAAGGGCTGGGGTCCGGCAATCCGAAATGCGGCCCGAAGGTGTGCAGCGTGATCATCGTCAATCCTCGATCTGGACCCGTTTCATCCGGCCGGACAGGCCGCTGCGGATGGTGACCTGCGCCTTGCGTACTCCGAAATGGCGCGCCACGAGCTCGATCACCGCGGCATTCGCCTTGCCGTCCACCGGCGGCGCCTTCACGCGGGCGATCCAACTACCGTCCGGCTGCTCGACGAGGGACTCCTCGCGCGATCCGGGTTTCACCTTGAGCTGCAGTGTTCTCATTCAGGGCATCTCGCAGGCGCGATTATGCGGTAAACGCTGTCATCTGCCGCCCATTGCTCCAAGTGCGGGCGATACCGCGTCGCGGACGGTCACGCACGGTGCGTGCGGCGCGCGTGCACACCGCAATCCGGCGTTTTTCGCTGGCACACGGCTTGCTCCGCATTTTGTCGTGCGCGGAGAGATGCATGACGCAAGACGACATCGTGTTAGTCCAGGAAAGCTGGCGGAAGGCGCTTGGGAACAAGGATTCTGTTGCGGCGACCTTCTATCCAAAACTTTTCGAGCTCGACGAAACGCTGCAGCCCCTCTTCGAGGCTGACGCGCGCGAAAACGGGCGCAAGCTGGTCCACCTCATCACGACGGTGGTGCGAGGACTCGACAAGGTCGAATTCCTGTTACCGGCCGTGCGGGAGTTCGGACGCCGGCAGACGAAGATCGGCATCCGGGACGACCACCACAGCGCGGTCGCGACCGCGCTGCTGTGGTCTCTCGAACAGACGCTCAACGGCGAGTTCACGCCACAAGTGAAGACCGCGTGGATCGTCACTTATGGCGTGCTCTCCCAAACCATGCGCACGTGACGGGGCATTCTTCATTTCATACCAGCCGGGCAGCGCCCGCTTCCAGCAACGCGTGCGCGGCATCGGCGAAGGTGCGCCCGAGGTCGCGGTCCATCGCAACCACGGACGCTTGCTGAAACTGTGTGCCCATCACGACCAGGTCCGCGCCGCTCAGGAATTCGCTGAACCACGGGGGCGCGGGCCACGGGTACGGCCAATGGATGCGGAGCGCGGCGTCGCAGACATCGTCGACGAAACGCGCGACGTGAGTGGCGACGATCGCGTGTCCGGGCTCGCCGCCGGGGCGCGGGATCAGGTCGGCAAGCTCTCCCACGTTCGTCATGCGCTCGGTGAATTCCAGGATCACCGCGGCCAGGAAGGCCGGCCGGGGCGGCAGCGGCTGCGGATTCAGCGCGACCAGCGTGGCCGGATCCCCGCCGATCACCTCCCAGATTTCGGGATGATTCTCCGCGATGGCCCGCCATAGTTGCGCCCCGCCCGCGTTTCCGAGCACGGACCGTTCGAGCGCCCTGCGGATATAGCGGTCCAGCGGCCCTGTTGCACCGCGACTCTCGTGCGGCGGATACCCGGTCGTGAGCTGGCTAACTAACGCGGCCAGCGCCCGGGCGGACAGGTACTTCTGCCGGTACAGCGTCCGGGGCTCCGGCGGCTCGGGCGCGACATTGAGATGCGCGGTGGATTGCATGACGGCCTCCCGTTTTCCAAAAAGGCGGGCAGATTCCACGTTCTGGTAACTTCCGGGCGATGGACGGCGGCTGATTCACGGCTGATTTGTCTATGATTCGGCACCCGGGGACGAGGCGAGCATGGAAAAGCGCTTGATCAGGTTCGACGGATGGTCGGTCGACTTCGAGTCCGGCGAGATCTCGAAGGACGGCACGACCAGTCGCCTGCAGGACCAGCCCCTGGCGGTCCTCGACGAGCTCACGCAGCGGCCCGGCCAGGTCGTGACGCGCGAGCAGCTCATCGCCCGGCTCTGGCCCACCGGCGTGGTCGAATACGACACCGGCCTCAATACCGCGGTGCGCAAACTGCGCATCGCGCTCGGCGACGACGCCGACACTCCGCGCTACATCGAAACCCTGCCGCGCAAGGGTTATCGCTTCATCGCGGAGCTCGAGCCCGATCGCGTCGCCGAGCCCGCGCCCCGATACGAAATCCCCGCCGTAGCCTCGAGCACGCCCACGTCGGGTCAGGGCGAATCGGACCGGCGCGCGCCGCTGCGCCGCCTCGCGCTCGGATTCGGCAGCGTGATCGCCGCCGTCGCGCTGGCCGTGGTCGCCTGGCGCATGCCCGGAACCTGGTTGGGCGCGGCCCCGCCCGACGAAGCGGCGCCGACGATCGTGGTGCTGCCGCTGGTCGACATGAGCCTCGACCAGAACGAGCAGCCGCTGTGCGACGGTCTCACGGAAGAACTGTCGAACTGGCTCGCGCACATTCCGACCCTGCGCGTGGTCGCGCGCACCTCCGCGTTCGCGTTCAAGGGCGAGAACAAGGACGTGCGCGATATCGCGAAAGCGCTCGACGCGACCCACGTGCTCGAAGGCAGCCTGCGCCGCTCGGGCGAGAACCTGCGCGTCACCGTGCAGCTCATCGAGGCGAAGCGCGGCGTGCACATCTGGTCCGACACCTACGCGCTGCCCATCGGCGACATCTTCCTCATCGAGGACACGGTGTCGCGTTCGGTGGCCGAAGCGCTGCACCTGAAGCTCGCATCGGATACCGCGGAAGCCTGGGCGCAACGCCAGCCGCGCAAGATGGAAGCCTACGAGCTGTACCTGCTGGGCCGCGCGCGTGAACGCGAGCGGACCGCCGCGGACAATCTCAAGGCCATCGAGTATTACCGCCGCGCGATCGAAGCCGATCCCGATTACGCGCTGGCGCTGGCGGGCCTCTCCGGCGCGCTGCTCAGCACGCAACGGCTGAACGATCGCCCGCTCGAGGAAATCATCATCGAGACCGAGCCACTGCTGAATCGCGCGCTCGAACTCGAGCCCACGCTGGCCGATGCGCTCGCGGTCAAGGGCTGGATGATGTCCGAGCAGCTGCGTTTCGACGAGGCGAGCGCGCTGCTCGAGAATGCCGTGCGGATCAACCCGAATGACGCGTTCAGCCATCGCGTGCTCGGTGACCTGCAGACCACTCGCGGCAATCCGCGCAAGGCGCTCGAACACTTCTCGACGGCCGCGCGCCTCGATCCGATGGATTTCATTTCGCAGGTGCTGCGTTGCCTGGAGCTCACCGACCTCGCGGAGTACGCCGAGGCGACGCGCGCCTGCTCACGCGGGCGCGAGCTCGATCCGGAAAATCTCTGGGGACCCCTCGCCACGGCCTGGATCGATCGTGCGCAGGGCAATATCTCCAGCGCGCTCCTGTGGATCGACGAGGCGCGCAAGCTCTCGCCCGGAAATCCGATGCTGGTGAATCAGAAGGTGAACCTGCTGCTGTCGCTCGGCAGGATCACCGAGGCACGCGCCGTCGCGTCCGAAGCACCCGCCGACGGCAGCTTCGACCATCTCGCGCGCGGCGGCCGGCTCATCTACGCGGAGAAGGGACCGGCGGCGCTGCGCGAATGGATCGCGGCGAACGCGTTGCAGGCCAAGGCGACCACGAGCGCCGAGCTGCGCGAGCTCGCGCATCTGCAATGGATGGCCGGAGAACCGCTGGCCGCGCGCGGCACGCTCGAGCACGCGGACCGCATCGTCCCCGCGCCGCTCGTCGACCGGATCGACGGCGGCGACATCCGGCACGCGGCCTCGGCCGCGCTGGTCCGCGCGGGCATCGAGCTCGAATCAAAGGGTGACCTGACTCGCGCGCACAAGTTGCTGGACGATCTGGACAGGCTGCTCGATCGCTTCGAGCAGAATGGCGGCCAGCACTACGGGCTCTATTCGCTGCGCGCGGAATCCCTCGCGCTGCGCGGCAGGAAAACCGAAGCGCAGGCCGCGATCGACGAAGCCTGGAGACGCGGCTGGCGTAGCACCTGGACGCTGCGCAACGAGCCCTTCTTCGCCGGGATAAACCTTCCCGGCGCGAAGTCTGGCGCGAAGACGCTCTAGCGGATTGGCGGATCCGGACCCTCGTTTCCCGGAGTACGTTTGGTTTTCTTCTTCTTCGCCTTGGCCATGCGCGTTCTCCTTGGGCAGTTCCCTGATATTCCGGCAACGGCGCGCATCAGGCAACCGTCCTCTTGCGCGTGAGCCGGCCGAGCAGCGCGCCGAGCCCGAATCCGAGCAGCGCATACAACGTGAGCGCTCCGTAGTAGATCGCGCCTGGCCGCGTGAATACCCATTCGGCCGGCAGCAGATGTTTGCGCAGCAGGTTCCACGCCACGACCCCGAGCGCCATGGCCATCGCCGAGTACACGGGCCAGCGCCAGTAGGCGCGTGTGTCCGCGCGCATGAGCAGCAGGCCGACGAGCATCGCGGCCGCGGTGATGGCGTAGGCGAGCGCGAGCTCGGCGATCTGCAGGTTCATCATGTTCGTCCCCAATTGCGGCCCGGCGAGGCGATGCGGAATTCCGAACCGCAGCCCTGGTCGTGGCGCGGCAGCCGCGCGCAGTCGAGCAGCGTGCCGGGCGTACCGCCCGGACCGTCGTTGTCCACGCATTGCCGTATCTCGACGAGGAACGGTTGCTGGCGCAGCTCGGGCGGTGCGCCGCGCAACGTCCGGCAATGCAGCGTGATGGTGGAACCGATGCCGGGCTCGTTGAGATCCGCGTATCCGCGCAGCTCCTCCGGCGTGGTCGCCTTTCCGGCGAGAGTAGTTAGCCTGGCGCCCAGCGCGCGATCGAGCACTCGCGCCAGGTCGATCGAGCGGCGGAAATACTCGTCGTCGTCGAGGCCGCTGCAGCCGCCGTGTTTACGCCACTCGTGCTCGTGCAGGTTCGCGGCGATTCCGGGCATCCAGTCGGCCAGTTCCACCTCGAGCGCGGGGTCGAGCTCGAGCCTTTGCGTGGGGCAGTCCCGCGGATACGTGCGCGGCTCGAGGTTCTCGGGCCAGAGCCCATGGATCACGAGCGGGCGCTGCGCACGCGCGCGGCATTCCTGCATGTGGGCGCGGCCGTCCGCGCAAAAGGCCGGATGCACGGTGAGCGCAAGCAGGTAGAAATCGAATGCGGGGTTGCCAGGGGCGGCGACCCGCTCGTGACCCGTCGCCGTGGCGACCGGCCTGGCAGCCGGCTCGCCGGACATGCGGAGTGCATACCAATACGCGACCGCGCCCACGACGAGCACCGTCGCGATCATCCATGCCCCGAGCCGCCGCGATATTTTCACGCGCGCCAGAATTCACCGGAACTGATGTCAAATCAAGCGACTCCCATGTCTGTCCTGCGATGTCCTTGATGGTCATCGCAGGCTTGTGCGTCTCATACCGTTATAGTTGCGCCCCGCTGCAAGCCCTTTCGTGTCATCAACAATCCGGGACCCCATGAAACCTTCCGTTCTGCTCTCCCGCTTCGCTGTCCTGTTGATCTCCGGAATCACCGTCGTCTGCGCGCAGACCCTCACGCTCTCGCCCGATGAACGACTGCCCACGCCCGTCGTGGACCCGGCGTCCGACGAAGCCGAGCTCGCGATCAAACACTTCACACTGCCGGAAGGCCTGCGGGCCCGGTTGTGGGCCGCCGAGCCGATGCTGGCGAACCCCGTCGCCTTCGACTTCGACGAGAAGGGCCGGCTGTTCGTCTCCGAGACGCATCGATATCACTCGAGCGTGCTCGACATCCGCAACTACATGCCGATGCTCGAGATCGATCTCGCCTCGCGCTCGATCGAGGACCGCTCGAAGCTGATCCACAGCGTGTTCGGCGAAGAGCAGGCGAAGCAGTTCGCGATCGAAAGCGAGATCGTGCGGCTGGTCGAGGACACCGACGGTGACGGCGTCGCCGACAAGTCGAGCATCTTCGCCGACGGCTTCAACAGCGAACTCGACGGCATCGCCTCGGGTGTGCTCGCGCGCAATGGCAAGGTCTGGTTCACGAACATTCCGAGCCTGTGGCTGCTGACCGAGCAGCCGAACGCGAAACCGAAGCGCGAGGAGCTGCTGCGAGGCTTCGGCGTGCGCTTCAACTTCACGGGCCACGATTTCCACGGCCTCGCTATCGGGCACGACGGCAAGCTGTATTACTCAATTGGCGATCGCGGCGCCCACGTGAAAGGTCCGGACGGCCGGATCATCGACGTGCCGGACGACGGCGCGGTGTACCGCTCGAACTTCGACGGCACGGAGCTCGAGCTCGTGCACCGCGGGCTGCGCAATCCGCAGGAACTCGTGTTCGACGAGCGCGGCGATCTCTTCACCGGCGACAACGACAGCGACCAGGGCGACATGGAGCGCCTGGTGCACGTGGTCGAGGGCGGCGACAGCGGCTGGCGCGTGGGTTACCAGTTCGCGCCGCTCGGCAAGGGTGGGCCGTGGATCAGCGACAACCTGTGGAAGCCGCGCTTTCCGGGACGTCCGGCCTATCTACTGCCGCCCATCTGCAACATCGAGGATGGTCCATCCGGACTCACCTACTACCCGGGCACGGGCCTCACGCCCGCCTACGCCGGGCATTTCTTCATCACGCACTTCAAGGGCAGCATCGCGCGCAGCGGCATCCAGACCTATACGCTGGGCAAGCTCGGCGCGTCGTACAAGCCGACGAGCAGCCAGCAGTTCATGGGCGGCGTGTTGCCGACCGACGTGACGTTCGCGCCGGACGGCAAGCTCTACCTGCTCGACTGGGTGGATGGCTGGCCGAAGTCGCGCAAGGGGCGCGTGTACAGCGTTTCGCCGGTCAAACCCGATCCGGCGCAGATGAAGATCAGCGCCGAGGTCGCGCAACTGCTCGCGAGCGGATTGAAGCAGGTCAGCAACCAGCGGCTCATGAGCGAGTTGCTGTCGCATCCCGATCGCCGCATTCGTCTCGAAGCGCAGTTCGAGCTCGTGGCGCGCGGCAATCCGGGAGCGTTCTCGAAAGCGGTGACGGGCGCCAAAGGCGTCACGGATCTGGGTCGGCTGCACGCGGTGTGGGGTCTGACGCAGTTCGGCGTCGCAGGTCGCGGGCAATTCAACGACCTGCTCGTCCGACTGCTCGATGACAAGGACTCCGAGGTGCGCGCGCAGGCCGCGAAGGGCCTCGGCGACATCAAGTACGCGAAGGCGCAAGGCGCGCTGGTCAGGAAGCTGGACGACGCCGACGCGCGCGTGCAGTTCTTTGCCGCGCAGAGCCTCGGGAAGCTGGGCGATGCGGCCAGCGTCACGCCGCTGCTCGGGCTGATCGAGCGCAACGACAACAAGGACGAATACCTGCGCCACGCCGCCGTGCACGCGCTCGTGCTCATCGGCAACAACGCGACGCTCGACGCCGCCGCGGAAAGCAAATCGAACGCGGTGCGTCTCGGCGTTTTGCTCGCGTATCGCAAGCTCGGCAATCCGAAGATCGCGAAATTCCTGGCGGACTCCGACGCGTTCATCGCGCGCGAAGCCGCGCTCGCGATCAACGACGCACCGGTCAAGGACGCCGCGCCCGCGCTCGCGGCGAGCCTCGTGAAGGCACCCGCCGCCGACGAGCCGTTCGTCGTGCGCGCGATCAACGCGAACTTCCGCCTCGGCGGCGGCGAGTCGGCACGCAATCTCGCCGAGTACGCGCAGCGCGCGGACGCGAAGCCCGAGATGCGCGCGGAAGCGCTCAAGCAGCTCGGGCTGTGGGCAAAGACGCCGCAGCGCGATCGCGTGGTCGGCATCTTCCGTCCGATGGACAAGCGCGACGGCGGCGATGCGGCCACGGCCCTCACCGCGGCGGCGTCGGGGCTGCTCGGCAAGGGACCGGAAGGAGTCCAAATCGCGGCGCTCGAGGCCGTGGCGGATCTCGGCATCACGTCGCTCGCGCCGCAGCTCACCGCGCTCGTCGGCAACGACGCGGCGCCGGAAAGCGTGCGCACGGCAGCGCTCGCGTCGCTCGACAGACTCGGTGGCGACGAGATCACGCGCGCGCTCGCATTCGCGGAGAAATCCAGCGTGCCCGCGCTCAGGCTCGCCGCGCTCGAGATCACGGCGCGGCGCGCGCCGGCGCGTGCGATGCCGCTCGTGCGCCGCTTCGTGGCCGAAGGCTCGGAGGCCGAGCAGCAGGCCGCGTTCCGCGCGATCCCGAAGCTGCCCGCGGCCGACGGAGCGAAGCTGCTGGCCGGTTCGCTCGACAGCCTGGCCGCCGGCAAGGTGCGTCCGGGCGCGCAGGTCGAGCTGCTCGACGCGGTGGAGAAGAGCACCGCGCCGGCCGTGCAGGCGCGCTGGGAGAAACAGAAAGCCGCGTGGGCCGCGAGCGGCGACGACATTGCGCCATATCGCTTCTCGCTCGCGGGCGGCGATCCGTGGGCAGGCGCTGGCCAGTTCTTCAACAACAACGTCCTGCCCTGCGCGCGCTGCCACAAGGTGTTCGGCAACGGCGGCGAAGCGGGGCCGGACCTGTCGACCATCGGCAAGCAGAAGAGCGCCGAGTACCTGCTCGAGTCGATCGTGAAGCCGAGCAAACACATCGCGGCCGGGTTCGACATCGTCACGTTCACGCTGAAGGACGGCAGCACCGAGACCGGCTCGATCGTGAGCGAGACACCCGAAAAAGTGGTGCTCAAACGCGGCGACAACACGACGGTGGACATCGCGACGGCGCAGGTGCAGTCGCGCGTGGCCGCGCCGTCGAGCATGCCGGACATCTACGCGCAGGTGATGTCGCGCTCCGAGCTGCGCGACGTGGTCGCGTTCCTGAAGGCGCTCGACGGCACGAATGGCCCGCAGGAAGAGCCTGCGCCCGGCGTGTCGAATCGCGCGATGAGCAGCACCAGCGAGCTCGGCGCTCCCGGCGGCCACCCGTAAATGGGGTCAGGCCCCATTTGCCAGCAAGCGGTGCCGGACCTCGCGATTGATGCCGCGAGGTCCGGCGCCTCGGCAGGTCCCGGCTCGGTAGTTTGACAGGGTCGCGCCGGGCGGCTCAGAAGTTCATGCGGAAGTTGACGCCGTACGTGCGCGGCGGGTTGGTCAGGTAACCCACGCGCGCGCTGCGGCCGCGCTCGCGGTCGATCGACAGGAACGCGCGCTCGTCCCAGAGATTGTTGACGTACAGCGCGGCCTCCCAGCGGTCGGCGCGGATGCCCCAGCGAAGGTTGCCGATCTCGTACGACGGCAGCTCGGCCTCGAACGGAATCGTCGTGGTCGTGTACGGCCCGCCGAACGGAATGAGCCGCGCGGATCCCGGCGGTCCGCCGGCCGCGATCAGGCCGAAGTTGGGTTCCTGATCGGCGAGCTGGGTATACGAAGAGCCAACGTACTGCGCGGTGAAGCGCACGTAACTCTCGAGCGAATCGCCGAAACCCCAGGTGTAGCCGATGCTCGCGGCTGCCTGCAGCTCGGGCGAAGTAGGCAGGCGGTTGCCATCGCGAATGCCGGCGATCGGTGTCGGCTGCGCCGGCGGGATCGGCGTGTTGAGCTGCGTCTCGGTGATCTCCGCCTGAACGTACGTCGCGGAGAGGCCCAGGTCCCAGCTCTCGTTCGGCCGCACGAACAATTCCATCTCGCCGCCGATCGTCTCGGCCTGGGCGTTGAGGATGATGCGCGAGGAGCAGGTGCCGGCATCGGCGATCACCTGCAGTCCGTCGATGTCCGTGAAGAACGCCGATGCATTGAACGTCACCGCGCCATCGCTGAAGCGCGATTTGAAGCCGAGCTCGTAGTTCTTCACCTTTTCGTCGTCCCAGGTCGGGTGGCCGCCATAGGTGGCCAGGTCGCCGGATTCCGGCGTGCACAACGTGACGTTGAGCGGGTCGTTGATGCCGCCGAGCCGGAAGCCTTCGGAGTACTGCGCGGTGACCCGCATGTTGTCGTTCGGCGTGAACGCAAGGATCACGCGCGGCGAAAACCCGTCCGAGGAAGTCGAGCCCGGTTCGTCCGTGTAACCCATGTCGGCGAAGAAGCCCGCGAAGGTCAGCAGGCGGTCTTCGTCGAAGTCGTAGTAACGCACGCCCGCCGTGACCGCGAACAAGTTGGTGAACTGGTAGGTGAGCTCGGTGAAGGCCGCGAGCTGCTTGAAGTCGTAGGTCAGGTGCGAGAAGTAAGGCGTATTGGGTGGCGCTCCGAAGAACGCGCTGGTGAAGCGCGGGTCGAGCCGCGTGGTGATCGCGTCGTAACCCGCGGTGGGCAGGTTCTGGCCGTACGTGCGATCGACGTCCTGGTAGAACGCGCCGATCAGCCACTGGAATGGCCCCTCGCCCGTCGATGCGAGCCGCAGCTCCTGGCTCCACACCTTGAGATCCGTGGTGTCGTAGAGCGGCGAGTCGATGCGGACCTCGGCGGGTGTCGCGACGCCGCTGTCGAAGCTCACGCTGCCCGTGAGCTGGCTCGCGTCGCGCAACACTTCGACGTCGCGATCGATGTACGTGGTGATCGACGTGAGCCCGATGTCGCCGAACCCGAACTCCATCTTGAGATCGCCGAGCAGGAACTCGTCGGTGAGCCCTTCGCGGATCTGGGTGACCTGCTCGCGCTCGCCCACCTGGATCGCAGGCTCGGTAGTCGTGAACGGATTGCCGAGAATGTTGTACGCGTCGATGCGCGGATACCCGTCGGTCTCGAGCTTCTGGTAGATCACGCGCGGCGTGATCGCAATGTTCTCGTTCGGCTCGAAGCGGAACGCGAGCCTGCCGCCGGTGCGCGTGCCACCGTTGACGTCCTCGCGCCGGGAGCGGTCCGGATACACGGAGTCGATGAACCCGGGCATTTCGCTGTGGTAGCCCACGACGCGCATCGCCGCGGTTTCGCCGAGCGGCACGTTGAGCGAGGCACGCAATCCGCCGCCGAATTCGCCGTCTTCGGCGTTCTCGGCCGTGAGATCGACGGAGCCGCCGAAGGTGCCGATGTCTGGCTGCGCGGTGATGTAGCGCACCGTGCCGGAAGTGGAGCCCGCGCCGAACAGCGTGCCCTGCGGTCCGCGCAGCACCTCGATGCGATCGAGGTCGTAGAGATCGAGATCGGGCGTGAACAACGCCACCGAGATGGGCGACTCGTCGAGGTAGATGCCGACGGACTCCTTCACGCCCGCCTGGTCGCGCACCACCTGCCCCGCGCTGATGCCGCGGATAGCGACCTGGCTCTGTCCGGGGCCGAGATCGGTGATGTACAGGCCAGGCACGTTGCGCGCGACCTCCACGAGATTATTCGCGCCGGACTCCTTGAGATCCTCCGCCGTCACCGCGGCGACCGAGAACGGCACCTCCTGCAGCGAGGCCTCGCGCTTGGTCGCGGTGACGATGATTTCCTCGCCGATCGTCTCGGTCTGTTGCGGGGTGTCCTGCGCGAATGCCGAAAGGGACGCGAGGGGGGCAAGCGCGGCGGCGCCGCGTCTGATCCATGACTTCATGCGACAACTCCTTCTGCTTTTTCTTGCGTGCGGCGATGCGCAAGGGCGCGCTGTTCCACTAGCTCGCCGTACCGATGGCGCCAGTATCCTCGCCGCGCGAGAAAGTTAGAAGGCCCCGCAACAGATCGAGGCTTGCATCGGGAAATCAGCCGCGCGCTGCATGGCGTTCGCGCAACGGATTCAGGTAGTTTGTAGGACGAATCCTGCGGGACGAACGTCTGACTACCCGATGCGTGGCGGTCCGGTAGGAATATCGCACGGCGGGCGGCGTCGACCGACTGACTGCGCGTGGTCGGCCTTTGGGCTTAGCGTGATGCCCATCTCTAACCAGTGGGAGCCTCGCCGTGAAGAAGCTGATGTTGTCCTGTGCCGTGACGCTGGCGCTCGCCGCGTGCGGACGCCAATCGACGCCTCCCGCCGACCAGGCGCAGGCCCCCGCTCCGCCGCCGGCCGAGACTCAGCCACCCCCGCCGGCGAGCGCAACCGCCCAGCTCGCGCCGACGCAGGGAAATTCCGCGTCCGGAACGCTCACGCTGACCGCGGAAGGGCCGGATTCCATTCGCATCGCGGGCTCGCTGCAGGGCCTGCCGCCGAACGCCGAGTTCGGTTTTCACATCCACGAGGTCGGCGACTGCAGCGCGCCGGACGCGAGCAGCGCGGGCGCGCACTTCAACCCCACGAATGCGGAGCACGGCGATCCCGCAGGTCCCACACACCACGCCGGCGACATGTTCAACGTGAAGTCCGACGGCCAGGGCATGGCCACCGTGGATGCGACGGCGAGCGGCGTCTCGCTCGCGTCCGCACAGCCGGATGACGTTCTCGGCAAGGCCGTGGTGCTGCACGCCAAACCCGACGACTACAAGACGCAGCCGTCGGGCGCCTCCGGAGATCGCATCGCGTGCGGAGTGATCGGCGCCAAGAGATCGGTGCCGGGGTGAGAAATCGCGGAGTTGACGCGGGCGCCGGGTGAAATGCGCGGAGCGCCAACTCCGCGATTTCTCACCCGGCACCTGCCTGCGGTCAGGTCGCGGGACTGTCCTTGGTCTCGCGCAGGAAGAACGCGCCGATCACGATCGTGACGCCGGCCACGATGACGGGGTACCACAGGCCGTTGTAGATGTTGCCCGTGGCCGCGACGATCGCGAACGACGTCACCGGAAGGAATCCGCCGAACCAGCCGTTGCCGATGTGATACGGCAGCGACATCGACGTGTAGCGGATGCGCGCGGGGAACAGCTCGACGAGCCACGCGGCGATCGGGCCGTACACCATCGTCACGTAGATGACGAGGATCGTGCACAGCAGGATGACCATCGGGAAGTTGAACGCGTCCATGTCGGCCTTCGCGGGATAACCCGCCGCCGTGATGGCCGCCTTGACGCGCGCGTTCACCTCGTCCTGCCCGGCCTTGTACTCCGCCGCGCTCAATCGCGCGCCCAGGCTAACTACCTCGAGCGTCGCGTCGCCGACCCTCACCTCCGCCCTGCCCGTCATGTCGGGTGCGCTCACGTTCGAATACGACACGCCCATGCGCGCGAGCGCGCCCTTGGCGAGATCGCAGCCGCTCGAGAATTGTGTCCCGCCGACCGGATCGAACTGGAAGCTGCACTCCGCGGGATCCGCGACGACCGACACCGGGTTCGCGGCCACCGCCGCCGCAAGCGCCGGATTCGCGAAGTTCGTGATGCCCTTGAAGATCGGGAAGTACGTGAGCGCGGCCAGCAGGCAGCCCGCGAGCACGATCTTCTTGCGTCCGATCTTGTCCGACAGCGCGCCAAATACCACGAAGAACGGCGTCGCGATCAGCAGCGCGGCGGCCATCACGAGCTGCGCGCTCGTCGGGTCGACCTGCAAGGTCTTCTCGAGGAACAGCAACGCGTAGAACTGGCCGCCGTACCAGACGACGGCCTGGCCGGCGACGGCGCCGAACAGCGCCAGCAACACGATCTTGAGATTCGACCACTGTCCGAACGACTCCTTCAGCGGAGCCTTCGACAACTTGCCGGCGGCCTTGATCTCCTGGAACTCCGGCGATTCCTGCAATTGCATCCGGATGTACACCGAGATCAGCAGCAGCACCGTCGAGAGCAGGAACGGAATGCGCCAGCCCCAGGCGTCGAATTTCTCGGGACCCATCGCGAAACGGCACGCGAGGATGACGAGCAGCGAGAGGAAGAAGCCCAGCGTCGCCGTGGTCTGGATCCAGCTCGTATAGAGGCCGCGCTTGCCGTCGGGCGCATGCTCGGAGATGTAGGTCGCCGCTCCACCGTACTGGCCGCCGAGCGCGAGGCCCTGCAGCAGCCGCAACACGATGAAGATGATCGGCGCCGTGATGCCAATCGTCTCGTACGTCGGCAGGCAGCCGACGAGCGCGGTCGAGGCGCCCATGATGACGATGGTGAGCAGGAACGTGTACTTTCGGCCGACCATGTCGCCGAGCCGCCCGAAGACCAGCGCGCCGAACGGCCGCACGAAGAACCCCGCCGCGAAGGCCAGCAGCGCGAACAGGAACGCCGTGGTGTCGTTCATGCCCGAGAAGAACTTCCGGGTGATGATCGCGACCAGCGAACCGTACAGGTAAAAGTCGTACCACTCGAACACGGTACCGAGTGATGACGCAACAATGACGCGCCGGTGCGCGCTGTCTATGGGTTTACCCGCCGCTGAAGCCACTTCGCCCGTCACGAAATCCCCCCTTCTCGATCGAACGTGTTCATGTTGTATCGACGCATATCGCGCCGTCGTCCGTGGCATGGGCCCTGTCCCACACCGCACCCCTTGACGTGCCCGGTACAATAACCGATCCGCAAGACCAAGTTCCGCCCGCTACATGGACAAGCCCGTCATCCGCAAGCCCATCGTCGACAAGGCGTCTCGGTACGCCTGTATCGGCGTGCACGGCGCGCGGCAGAACAACCTGAAGAATCTGTCGATCGACATCCCGCTGCACGAGCTAGTCGTGGTGACGGGCGTGTCGGGCTCGGGGAAATCCTCATTGGTGTTCGACACGTTGTACGCCGAGGGCCAGCGTCGTTATGTCGAGACCTTCTCGCCCTACGCGCGCCAGTTCCTCGACCGCATGGACAAGCCGGCGGTCGATCGCGTGGACGGCATCCCGCCCGCGATCGCCATCGACCAGACGAATCCGGTGCGCACCTCGCGCTCGACCGTCGGGACGATGACCGAACTCAATGACCACCTGAAGCTGCTCTTCGCGCGCGCGGCGTCGCTGTTCTGCCGGAACTGCGGCAAGCCCGTGCGCCGGGACACGGCGGAGAGCATCTTCGCCGATGCGCAGGCGCGCGCGGCGGCCGCGGGCGATCCACGCGTGTACCTGTGTTTCCCGGTGACGGTGCCGAAGAACTTCAAGGAAGCCGAGGTTCGCAAGCTGCTGGAGTCGCAGGGTTATACGCGTGTGCACGAGAGGAACGGCGACACGCTGGAGGTGGTGCAGGACCGCTTCCGGCTCGGCAATGCCGAGCGAGGGCGCGTGATGGAGTCGCTCGAGACCGCGCTGCGCATGGGGCGCGGGCGGGTGAGCCTGCACGTCGTGAACGATGCGGACCCACCGGCTTCGGTAGATAGATGGCGCTACTCGACCGACCTGCACTGCGCGGATTGCGACATCCACTATCGCGACCCTGTGCCGTCGCTGTTCTCGTTCAACTCGCCCGTGGGCGCGTGCGAGACCTGCCGCGGCTTCGGCCGCATCATCGGCATCGACTACGGGCTCGTGGTGCCCGACGAGACGAAAACCCTCGCGGGCGGCGCGGTGAAGCCCTGGCAGACGAAGTCGTACAAGGAATGCCAGGACGACCTGGTCAAGTTCGCGAACAAGCGTGGCATTCCGCTCGATACGCCCTGGTATGCGCTGAGTGAAGACCAGCGCAAGTGGGTGATCGAGGGCGAAGGCAAGTGGGAAAAAAAGGTCTGGTACGGCGCGAAGCGCTTCTTCGAGTGGCTGGAAACCAAGGCCTACAAGATGCACGTGCGCGTGTTGCTGTCGCGGTACCGCGCGTACACGCCGTGCACGGCCTGCGGCGGCTCGCGGCTCAAGCCCGAGGCGCTGCTGTGGCGCATCGAGGGAAAGAACATCCATGACATCGCGCTGCTGTCGCTCGACCGGAGCCGCGCGTTCTTCGACGCGCTGACGCTGCCCGCGCCGCTCGACGAGGCGACGGACCTGCTGCTCTCTGAGGTGCGCGCGCGCTTCGCCTATCTATGCGAGGTGGGGCTCGGGTATCTCACGCTGGACAGGCAGTCGCGCACGTTGTCGGGCGGCGAGGTCCAGCGCATCAACCTGACTACCGCGCTCGGCACGTCGCTCGTGAACACGCTGTTCGTGCTGGACGAGCCGTCCATCGGATTGCATCCGCGCGACATGCAGCGCGTCACGCAGGTCATGCACCGGCTGCGCGACGCGGGCAATTCGCTGGTCGTCGTCGAACACGATCCGCAGATCATGCTCGCTGCGGACCGGCTGCTGGACCTGGGTCCGGGCGCGGGTGAGCGCGGCGGCGAGATCGTCGCGTTCGATTCGCCGGCCGCGGTGGCGGCGAATCCGCAATCGCTCACGGGCCAGTACCTGTCGGGCAAGAAGCAGGTCGCGCCGCGGGCGGCGCCACCGAAAGTGGACAACGAGCCGAAGGCGCGCATGGTGCCGGCGCTCAAGTGCATCAAGC
>JAEYUC010000099.1 GCA_023433705.1 Pseudomonadota bacterium | reverse complement strand
CGCTGAGTTAGCTCCGATGCCAGCGAATTCCCGCCGGTCGTGGAGCTAACTCAGCGATTTCTCACCCGGCACCGACCATGACCACCACCGAAGTATTCCTGATCGCCATGGTGATCATCTTCACCGTGCCGTATCTGATCTGGCGCGGGCTGCGGACCGACTACTGGGCGCCGCTCGTCGTGGTGCAGACGATCGCCGGCATCTTGTTGGGCCCCGGTGTGCTGGGCGCGGCCTTTCCCGACTACTACGACTTCGTGTTCCGACCGCCTGTGGTGCAGGCGCTGAACGGCCTCGCGCTCTGGGCGGTGACGCTGTTCGTGTGGATCGCGGGCGTCGAGCTCGACTTCGGCGCTGCTTGGCGTCAGCGCCGCGAGACGCTGTTCGCCGCGGGCGCGGCGCTGGGCAGTCCGCTGATCTTCGGCTGCCTCGCGGCGTTGTTCCTCGTCGGCCCCGCGTGGGTAGGTAGTGCGGCCCGACCCTGGCAATTCGTGATCGCGATCGGCATGTCGTGCGCCGTGACGGCGCTGCCCGTACTGATCCTGCTCATGGACAAGCTCGAGATGCTGCGCAAGCCGCTCGGCCAGCGCATCCTGCGATACGCAAGCCTCGACGACATCGCGATCTGGGCCGTGTTCGCATTGATCATGCTCGACTGGACGCGCGTCGGGCTGCAGCTCGGATTCCTCGCTGTTTTCGCGGCGGCCGCGTGGCTCGTGCGCAGACTCATGGTGCGCCTGCCGCAGTCGGACCGGTGGTTCGTCGGGATCATCTGGCTGGCCCTGTGCGCGCTCGCCGCGGACTGGTGCGGGCTGCATTTCATGGTCGGCGCGTTCCTCTCGGGCGCCGTGCTCGAGTCTTCGTGGTTCGGCGAGGAGGCCATCGACTCGATGCGCCGCAACCTGCTCGTCATCGGCATGCCGGTGTATTTCCTCAGCATGGGATTGCGCACGGATTTCGCGGTGGGCGGCACGACCGTCTTGCTGGTCGCCGCGGCGCTGCTGCTCGTCTCGACCGTGGGCAAACTAGTCGGCACGCACATCGCCGGGCGCGTGCTCGGCTGGCAGCGCGGCGAAGCCACCATCATCGGCTGGCTGCTGCAGACCAAGGGCCTGATCATGATCGTGTTCGCGAACGTGCTGCTCGATCAGGATCTCATCACGAACGGCACGTTCACCGCGTTGCTGCTCATGGCGCTTGGATCGACCATGCTGACGGTGCCGCTCACGGCGCCGCAGCTTAAACGGCTGTAATTCCAACGATTTCGGCCCACCGGAAGCTAGTCCATAGGGAAAATCAATGGGCGCCAGGCTGGCGCCGGAATGGGGGCGGATCCAGATTTGTCCCCGACCTGATGCGCCGAACCGGGGACGGATTTCAAGTTCAGTCCCCGACCTGTCCGGCGTCAATCTGGCGGCTGGCAAGCGCACCCCTCACTCGCGCATGCCCGGCCGCCCATCCAGCTGGCGGGTCGCGATCCTTGCAACTGCAATTGCGGGGATCGCGGCCCGGCACCTGGGCTAACATCGGGCCATGCGCTTCAAACCACTGCTGATGTTGTTAGCGCCCTGCGTCATCGCCGCGGTGGTCCTGGCGAAAGAGAAAATGACCGCGCCACCGGTCGATCATCACCAGCACCTGCTCACGCCCGCGATGACCGCGGACGGACAGAAGCCCATCGACGCCGCGTCCATGATCGCGATGCTCGACGAGGCCGGCATCGAGCGCGCCGTGCTGTTGTCGAACGCGTATCGCTACTCCGACTACGAAAAGGTGAAAGCCGAGAACGACTGGACGGCCAGCGAGGCGGCGAAATATCCCCAACGCCTCATCGCGTTCTGCGCCTTCAATCCACTCGCCGACTACGCACTCGACGAGCTCGTGCGTTGCGCGGCCGACGAGCGTTTCGGTCGCGGCATCAAGCTGCAATTCGGCATGTCGGCGGTGAATCTCGCCGACGCCGGGCACGTCGAGAAAGTGAAAGGCGTCTTCAGCGCCGCGAACGAGAAGAAGCTTGCGATCGTCGTGCACATGCGCGGCCGGCGCGCGCATCCCTACGGCGCCACGCAGGCGCAGACCTTCATCGACGAGCTGCTGGCCGCCGCGCCCGACGTGCCCGTGCAGATCGCGCATTTCGCGGGCGGCGGCGCCACGAACGATCCACCATCCGACGAAGCGCTCGCGACGTTCATCGCGGCGATCGCGCGCAACGATCCCAAGGTCCGCAACCTGTATTTCGACCTCGCGCTGGTGGCTCCCGCGGATCTGTCGCCCGAACGCGCGCGGTTCGTCGCGAATGCCATCCGCGACATCGGTCTGCCGCGCCTCGTCTACGGCTCGGATGGCGGCGATCCGACCGATCCTCCACCGAAGGCGATGCTCGAAGCCTTCCGCAAACTACCCCTGACCCGGGCCGAGTTCCGCGCGATCGAAGACAACGTCGCGCCCTGGCTGCGCTGAAATTCCATCGGGGCGCGCCTGGTTCGTGCGTGGCCTCGAGCCGGGCGCTTGCGCAGCGCGTACCTCATCTGCTCAACTCGCCCGCGCATGCTGGCTATTTCGCGCCGATCCAACAACGCTGCCCTGACCCTGTTGGTCATGCTGTTCGCGGGAGCATGCAGCGCGGCCGCCCCCGATGAAGCCGCCATCGACGCATTGGCGCGCGCCTGGCTGATCCGCAACGAAGGCGTGGGCCTTTCCATCGGCGTCTACGACAACGGCGAGCGACGCTTCCACAACTACGGCACGACCCAGATCGACGGCAACGTCGTGCCGACCAAGGACACCATCTACGACATCGGTCCCATCAGCAAGACGATGACGGGGCAGATCCTGGCACGCGCGGTGGTCGAGGGGCGGGTCACGCTCGAGGACGACGTCGCGAAGTATCTCGATGGCGAGTACGCGAACCTCGCGCACGACGGGCAGCGCATCCAACTCAAACATCTCGCGAGCATGACCTCGCAGCTCGTGGACAACATCCCGGACCTGACGCAGGTGCGCAAGCTCGATCCCGAGCCGCTCGCGGTCACGCGGATGCGGGTGTACGGCAACTATTCGAACAAGGACTTCCTGGGCCAGCTCACGCGTGTCGCACTGCCGCGCCCGCCGGGAGAAGCGCCGCGGCAATCGAACGTCAGTACGATGCTGCTCGGCGTCGTGCTCGAGAAGGTGTACGGCGAGCCGTTCGAGGACATTCTCGCGCGCGAGATCGAGAAACCGCTGCGCATGGGTAGCGGCACCAACCCGCAAGCCAAACTACTCGCACGGGGCTATACGCGCGACAACGAACCGCTCCCGCCGTACGGCGCGACGTCGCAATACCCGGTGAATTCGCTGCGTTACAGCGCCGAGGACCTGCTGCGTTACGCGTCGTGGCAGATGGTCGAGCGCGATGCGTCGGTGAAGCTCGCGCACCAGCCTCTCTGGTCGACGCCGGACGGGAATTCGCACGTGGGATTCTTCTGGATCGTGGGAGAATCGCCGCACGGGCGGCGACTGCAGTTCTCGGGCACGACGTACGGATTCGCGGGCTTCGCCGACCTTTACCCGGAGGCGAAGCTCGCCGTGGTCCTGCTGTCCAACAAAAACACAGAGGGCGCGCAGGCTTCCCTGCGCGCCCTCTCTGCGAACATCGCGGCGCTTGCGCGCCCGGGTTCGGTCAGCCCGCAGCCTTCGTCAGCAGACGCTCTGCAGCAGGATCGCTGAGAGTGCCCGCGGGCGTGCTGCGCACCGCCGCGCCCTTGTGGTTCATGTCGACGCTGCCGTTGAACTGCGCACCGTCGGCGATGCCGACGCGAGGAGCGAAGATGTTGCCCTTCACCTTCGCGGTCTGGCGGATCGAGACCGACTCGCTCGCGTAGATGTCGCCATCGACGCGGCCTTCGACGATCACGAACTTCGCGCGGATGTTGCCCGTCACGCCGCCTTCCTTGCCGATGGAAAGACTGCGCGTGTGTTCGATCGAACCCTCGAGCTGGCCCTGGAATTCCAGGTCCTCTTCGCCGTACAGCTCGCCCTTGAAGTGCAGGGTCGGGCCGAGCACGCAGGCGCCGGCCGAGGTCTGCGGGGCCGCCGGCGGGGCCGGGGGAGCCATCTTGGCGTCACCGAATCCTTTGCTCATGTTCTTCTCCGATTCAACGGGCCGAGGAGGCGGGGGCGGTTGTTCCTTGGCTCCCAACAGTCGGCTCCATGGTGACGCTGCCATTGAAATTCGCTCCCTCAGTGATGCTCACGCTCGGCGCGCGGATGTTGCCGCGCACGACGGCTGATTGATTGACCCTGACGCTCTTCTTGGCGCTGATGTCGCCCTGCACGCGACCGTCGACGTCGATGGACGCCGCGGTGACGGTGGCGACGATTTCGCCCTTCGATCCCACGACCACGCGTTGCTGGTGGTGAATGGTTCCTTCGATCTTGCCCTCGACCTTGAGGTCTTCCTGGGCCTTCAGCTCGCCTTTGAATCGCAGTGTCGGTCCGAATACCGACATGCGCTCAGCCGACGCGTTGTACGGACTGCTCATGCAAGTTCTCCCGGGGTATGCCTGACGCACGAAGCGCGGGGTAGATTGCACCCCACGATTGCGACAAAACGTGTCGCGATTCGCAGGCGTGGGCGTTGGGCGAAAGACCCCGGGCAATATGTAAATGGGGTCAGACCCGATTTGCTAGGGAGTGAGGTCTGACCCCATTCTGGTCTGCGACATGATGGACATCGGGCGTCCATCCGGGTCCTCGAAGAAGGCCATCCACTCCTCGGTGCCATCGGCGTGGCGATGGATCATGTGCGGCGCATGCGTGAACTTCACGCCGCGCGTGGTGAGCCCGGTGTGCGCGGCGGCGATGTCGGGCACGCGTAGATAGAGGATCGATTCCTTCGCGGCGCCGTCCGTGTTTTGCGCGAGCATGAGCCGCGTGCCGCCGCAGTCGAAGAACGCGAGCGTCCCGAATGTGTAGAGGTGCGGCAGGCCGAGCACCTCGCGATACCACTTCTCCGATGCCGCGATGTCGCTGACGGAGCGCGCGATCTGGCCGATGGGGCCGAGCGAGAATTTCTGGGTCATCGTTTTCCTCCGGCTCGGCGACAGAGTGCTGCCGCGAGGCGCCTTGAACCACTTCCGCAACGCGCGACGATCGGGCAGGCCGAGTTTCGCCAGCGCATTCGCGACGTGAAATTTCACCGCGTTCACACTGATGCCGCGCCGGCGAGCGACCTCGGCATTCGTCATGCCGTGTTGTAACGCGTGGACGGTGCGCCACTCGGCCGGGGTCAGCAGGTCGGCGTGTTTCGGTCGGCCGCGCGGGCGGTTCATGCAGCGATCGTAGTTGACAGTGTGGCGAATTTCCCTACCCCTCGACTCCGCGAACCAGTTGTCGGACTCATGGACGATTGCGCCTGTCCGGCTCACGCGTCGAGCATGGTCCGGGGCAAGCTGTCTTCGACGGAGTTGCCGATCATCGACCGGCGCCACGGAGGTAAGGTGCAGGACCTCGAACAGGACGTCGAATCCGCGCCAGCGGAGACGCCGGAGGCCGCAGGGGATGCGCGCGCGGCGGGCTTGCTCGCCGGCGCGATCGCAGCCGCGGCACTTTCGGCATGCGGTGGCGGAGGTGATGGGAGTGATTCCGACCCGCCCGCTTCGGGTGGTCCGCCGCCGACGCCGATCTCGCCGCCGCCCGCGCCCGGACCACGTCCGCCGGCCGTCGTCGATCGCACGCCCGCGACCGACGCCGAGGCCGCGCGCTTCCTGATGCAGGCGCAATTTTCCGTGACGGATGCGGACATCGCCGCGCTGCGCCGCGACGGAATCCTCGCGTGGCTGAACGCGCGTTACGCGGAGCCGCCCGGCCAGACCGGCTGCGACTGGCTGGATTCTCGCGGCTACGACGCGATCACCGCCGAGGAGCGCTACCGCAGCCGCGCGCCCGGCGATTACATGATCTGGAACCAGCTCATCGCGGGCCCGGACCAGATGCGCAAACGCTTGGCGCTCGCGATGTCCGAGTTGTTCGTCGTGAGCCTGACGCCGATCAACGTGTTCTTCCCGCCCTACCTGATCGGCGCGTACTGGGACCTGCTCACCGGGCATGCGTTCGGCAACTTTCGCGAGCTGCTCGAGGCGATCACGCTCAACGCGGCGATGGGATTCTTCCTCAATACGCGCGGAAACCTCGGGGAAAATTCGCGCGGGCGGCAGCCGGACGAAAATTACGCACGCGAGGTGATGCAGCTCTTCACGATCGGACTGCACGAGCTGAACCTCGACGGCACGCCGAAACTCGACGCCGAAAACAGGCCGATCGAAACCTACGGCCCCGACGACGTCAGCAACCTCGCCCGGGTATTCACGGGTTACGGCTTCGACTATCTATCCAATGGCGGCAGCCGCACGCGTGTCGCATGGTCCCGCAGCGAAATACCGAGCAAGCATTACGCGAGCAATCCCATGCGGTTCAATCCGGACAACCACTCGCGCAGGGACAAGAATTTCCTGGGTGTGCAGATATCGAGTACGACACCCGGCGCGGATGCGCTGACCATCGCGCTCGATCGGCTCTTCTACCACGCGAACACCGGCCCGTTCTTCGCGCGGCAGATGATCCAGCGGCTCGTGACGAGCAATCCGTCGCCGGCGTACGTCGAGCGCGTCGCCACCGTGTTCGGCAACAACGGCGCCGACGTGCGTGGCGACCTGAAAGCCGTGTGGACCGCGATGCTCACGGACGAGGAGGCGCGCGCCATGCCGACGGACGACGACACGCTGGGCGGCAAGCTGCGCGAGCCCATCGTGCGCTTCGTGCAATGGGCACGCACGGCGGAGGTCGCGTCGGACAACGGCGCCTGGGAGATAGACGATCTCTCCGAAAGCGACCGGCAGCTCGGACAGAGTCCGTTGCGCTCGCCATCCGTGTTCAATTTCTTCCGGCCCGGATATGTGCCGCCGAATACCGCCATCGCGGCGGCGGACAAACAGGCGCCGGAATTTCAGCTGCTGAACGAGTCGAGCACGGCGGGGTACATCAACTTCATGGAGGCGGTGACCCGCGAAGGCGTGCGGGACGTGCGGCCTGCCTACACGGCACTGCTGCCGATCGCGCACGACATTCCCGCCGTGATCGAGTGGCTGGATCTGCATCTCACTGCCGACCAGCTTTCCGGGGAAACATTGGACGATCTCAACAGGGCGTTGCGCGCCTATGGCGTCAGCGCCTCGAGCAGTACGGAAGAGAAGCTCGACATGCTGGCCGCGGGATTCTTTCTCGTGCTGATCTCGCCCGAATACCTGGTGCAGAAATGACGTCGAGCCAGCTCTGGACCCGCCGGGTCGTCCTGCAGCGCGCGATGCAGTTGTCGGCGCTCGGCGTGGCGACGCCTCTCGCGATCAATCTCGCGGCGATCGGCGAGGCGGCGGCCTTCGACGCCACCGACTACAAGGCGCTGGTGTGCATCTTCCTGTACGGCGGCAACGACTATGCGAATACGGTGGTGCCGTACGATCCGACCAACTACGCGTCGTACCACCAGATCCGCGCGGGCGGCCCGGGCGAGGAGGCGGCGGGCATCGCGCTCGCGCGCGCGGACCTGGCCGCGACCGCGCTCACGCCGCTCGACGACGCCGTGCTCACGGACAACCTGCAGTACGCGCTCGCGCCGCAACTCGCGGGCCTCAAGTCGCTGTTCGACGCCGGGCGGCTCGGTATCCAGCTCAACGTCGGGCCGCTGGTCCAGCCGACGACGAAGGCGCAGTACTCGAGCTCCGACCGGCGCGCGAATCCGCTGCCGCCCAAGCTGTTCTCTCACAACGACCAGCAATCCGTGTGGCAGTCGGATGGCGCCGAGGGTGCGACCAACGGCTGGGGCGGGCGACTCGGCGATCTCGCGCTTTCGAGTAATGGAACGAACGCGACGCTGACCTGCATCTCGGCCAGCAACAATGGCGTGTTCGTCGCGGGGCAGGATGCGTTGCAGTACCAGATCAGCAGTCGCGGTGCGATCCGCATCAACGCGCTGCGCGGCGAGCTTGGCGAGGCGGTGAGGGCGATCGTCTCGCGCGAGAGTCCGCACGTGTTCGAGAACGAGTGCGCCACCGTCACGCGCCGCTCGAGCGCGCTCGAGGGTGTCGTCAACGACGCGCTCGGCGGGGTCTCGCTGACTACCGAGTTCGCGTCCGGCAACGCGCTCGCCGGCCAGATGCGCGTCGTGGCGCGGCTGATCGGTGCGCGCAGCGCGTTCGGCGTGCGGCGCCAGGTTTTCTTCGTATCGATCGGCGGGTTCGACAATCACAACGATCTCATGGAGGACCACCCGCGGCTCATGACGCGGCTCAATGAAGCGATGAGCGCGTTCTACGCGGCGACCGCGGAGCTTGGTGTCGCGGACAAAGTGACGACGTTCACCGCCTCGGATTTCGGCCGTACGTTGTCGTCGAACTCCGATGGCTCGGACCACGGCTGGGGCGCGCATCACTTCGTGATGGGCGGCTCGGTGAATGGCGGGCGGTTCTACGGCACCGCGCCGCACGTGTCCGTTGAAAGCGAAGATCAGGTCGGCCTCGGGAGATTGCTGCCGAGCACATCCGTCGACCAGTTCGCCGCGACGCTTGCCCGTTGGTTCGGCTGCGAGCCCTCCGAGCTGACGGGAATCCTGCCGAACATCGGCAACTTCCCGGATACCCCCATCGGCTTCCTCTGAAGGGCGCAAATTGCGACAGTTTGTTTGAGGCATCCCGCGCCCGTAAGGTACGGTCCACGAGCTGATCAGGGGGATTGGGTGCAGGAACTCGAAACCGACGTCGAGCCGACGTCGACCGAACCGGCAGAAGACGGCAGTGGCGAATCCCGCGGAGCGGGCCTGGCCGCGGCGCTGGGCGTGCTCGCGCTCGCGGGCTGCGGAGGCGGCGGTGGAGGCAGTGGATCCCCGAGCCCGCCCGCGCCGAGTCCTCCGGCACCCAGTCCGCCGGCTCCAAGTCCGCCATCGCCCAGTCCACCGACTGCGCCCGTCATGACCGAGGCCGAGGCTGCGCGCTTCCTGCTGCAGGCGCAGTTTTCGGTCACCGACGCGGACCTGAACGCGGTCCGCACGAGCGGCGTCGCGGCCTGGCTCAACTCGAAGTACTCCGAGCCGCTGGGCCAGACCGGCGTCGCGTGGCTCGATTCGCGCGGCCACGACTCGATCACCGAAGAGCAGCGCTACTTCTGGCCGCAGTTCGGCGACTTCATGATCTGGAACCAGCTCATCGCTGGGCCGGACCAGATGAGAAAACGGATGGCGCTCGCGTTGTCCGAATTCTTCGTGGTCAGCCTGAGCCCGATCGACGGCTTCTATCCACCGTACGTGATCGGCGCGTACTGGGACGTGCTGACCGCGAACGCGTTCGGCAATTACCGCGAATTGCTCGAGCGAGTCACGCTGAACGCGGCGATGGGTTTCTTCCTCAACACCAAGGGCAACCTCAAGGAAGACGCCAACGGCCGCCAGCCCGATGAGAACTACGCGCGCGAGGTCATGCAGCTCTTCACGATCGGCCTGTACGAGCTCAACCCGGACGGCACGCATCGCCTCGACGGGAACGGGCATCCCATCGAGACCTACGGTCAGAGCGACATCACGAATCTCGCGCGCGTGTTCACCGGTTACGACTGGGACTTCAATTCGAACGGCGGCGCGTTCACGGACGTCGCGTGGCACGACTACGACGTGCCCAACACACGCTTCGCGACCAACCGCATGCGGTTCATCGCGAGCCGCCATTCCACGCTGGAAGTCAATTTCCTCGGGCTGAACATCCCGGCGAACACGGCGGGGCCGGAAGCGCTGCGGCTCGCGCTCGATCGCCTCTTCAATCATGCGAATGTCGGTCCGTTCTTCGCGCGGCAGATGATCCAGCGCCTCGTGACCAGCAATCCGAGTCCCGCGTATGTCGGCCGCGTCGCGGCGGCATTCGCGGACAACGGCTCGGGCGTACGCGGCGACCTGCGCGCGGTGTGGACGGCGATCCTCACGGATCCCGAGGCGCGCACGCTGCCGGACGCCTCGAACACGATGGCGGGCAAACTACGCGAGCCGGTGGTGCGCTTCGTGCAATGGGCGCGCACGGTGGGCATCACGTCGACCACCGGAGCGTTCGAGATCTACGATCTCTCGGGCAGCGACTCGGCCCTCGGACAGAGTCCGCTGCGCTCGCCGTCGGTGTTCAACTTCTTCCGGCCCGGCTACGTACCGCCCAACACTTCCATTGCAACAGCCAACAGGCAGGCGCCGGAGTTCCAGCTCGTCAACGAGACCACGGTCGCCGGGTATTCGAACTTCCTGACATGGGTGATCCGCGGCGGCTACAACGACGTGCGGCCTACCTACTCCGCATTGCTGCCGATCTCGCACGACGTGCCGGCGGTGGTTGCATACCTGAACCTCAGGCTCACGGCCAACCAGTTGTCGCAGGCGACGCTGGACACGATCACGAGCGCGCTGACGGCGATGAACGTGACGGCCGGGAGTTCGGAAAACGCGAAGCTGAACCTGCTGGCGGGCGCATGCCTGCTGATCCTTTGCTCACCCGAATACCTGGTGCAGAAATGACGAACTGGACACGCCGCATGGTGCTCAAGCGCGCGATGCACCTCGGCGCGATGGGCGTCGCCACGCCGCTCGCGATCAACCTCGCGGCGATCGGGGAAGCCGCGGCCTTCGACAACACCGACTACAAGGCGCTGGTGTGCATCTTCCTGTACGGCGGCAACGACTACGCGAACACCGTGGTGCCTTACGATCCGGCCAACTACGCGCTGTATCACCAGATCCGCGCGGGCGGACCGGGCGTGGAGGAGGCCGGCATCGCGATCTCGCGTGCGGCGCTCGCGCCGAATGCGCTGACGCCGCTCGTGGCGCAGACGCTCACCGACGACCTGCAATACGCGCTCGCGCCGCCGCTCACGGGACTGAAGTCGCTGTGGGACCAGGGGCGGTTCGCGGTGCAGCTCAACGTAGGGCCGCTGATCCAGCCCACCACGCTCGCGCAGTACCAGAGCACGAACCGTGTCCTGAATCCGCTGCCGCCGAAGCTGTTCTCGCACAACGACCAACAGTCGATCTGGCAATCGAACGGCAGCGAGGGCTCGACCATCGGCTGGGGCGGGCGGATCGGCGATCTCGCGATGTCGAGTAATGGCGGGAATTCGCTGCTGACCTGCATTTCCGCCGCGGGCAACGCGGTGTTCGTCGCGGGTGAGGATGCCCTGCAGTACCAGATCAGTCCGAGCGGCGCGATTCGCGTGAATGGTCTCACACAGGCGCCGTACGGTTCGACGGCGCTGCGCGACGCGTTGAACACACTCATGACGCGTCAGAACACGCACGCGTTCGAGGAGGAGTACGCGATCGTCACGCGGCGCTCGATCGCGATGGAGGGCGTGGTGAACGGCGCGCTCGCCGGCGTGACGCTGAGCACGGAGACCAACAACCTGTTCGGCACCAACAACGGTCTGGCTAACCAGTTGAAGATCGTCGCGCGGCTCATTGGCGCGCGGAGCGCGCTCGGGCTGCGCCGGCAGGTGTTCTTCGTGTCGATCGGCGGCTTCGACAACCACAACCTGCTCATGCAGGACCATCCGCGCCTGCTCCAGCGCATCAACGATGCGATGAGCGCGTTCTACGCGGCGACGGTGGAACTGGGCGTGGCGGACAAGGTCACGACGTTCACGGCGTCGGATTTCGGACGCACGCTGAGCTCGAACGCGGACGGCTCGGATCACGGCTGGGGCGCGCATCACTTCGTGATGGGCGGCGCGGTGAACGGCGGGCGGTTCTATGGAACCGCGCCGCACGTGTCGATCCAGACCGACGACCAGGTCGGCCAGGGCCGGCTGCTGCCGACCACTTCGATCGATCAGTTCGCCGCGACGCTTGCGCGCTGGTTCGGCTGCAGCGCCTCCGAACTACCCGGCATCCTCCCCAACGTCGGCAACTTCTCGAACACCGACCTCGGGTTCGTGTAGGGGTGGGGATAGCGGTGCCGGTGTAAATGGTGGGGATGGCGCGAGCCGCGAGGCGTGCGCCTCGGCGAACCGCAGGGGTGTCACCAATCCCCACTTTTTACACCGGCACCGCTATCCCCAGTCAGTCGACCGACATGAAGTTGATGGTGCGGTCGTCGTAGCGAGCGGCGGCCCACTTGGCGACTTCCTCGGACAGCGTGAAGAGCTGCTCGACATCGTTCAGGGCAGCGCCGTGATACGCGGCGAGCAGCTGCTTGTTCGCGCTGCTCTGCGCGGCGGCGCCGTACTGCGTCGCGGCCATGTCCTTCTGCACCGCGGCGATGTCGGCGAGCCGCGCCTTGCGCGCCGCCTCGATGTGCGGGGCGATCTGCGAGAGCGCGCGATCGTACTCGGCGATGATCTGCGCACGCGCCGCGCGCAGCGTGGCCTTGTCCGCTTCCTCGTCGGCCTTCGTCGCGCAGCCGCCTTCACCGTCGCTGCACTTCAGCTGCTTGCTCGCCTTCTCCGCGATCTCCGCCGAGCGCGCGCTCACCTTGCGCTGGATCTCGAGGATGGCTTCGGACTGCGCGGTGATGCCGCTGCCCGACATCTGCTTCGTCTGGAAGTCGGAGTAACGCTCGGCCGCGACCTGCACGGCCGGCGGATCCTTGCTCATCGCGACGACGTTCTGGATCCCCGCCTGCTGGGTCGCCTGCTGCATCTGCATGGCGAGCGCCATCTGCTCGGCCTGGCTCATCGACGCGATCTTCGCCTGGATCTGCTTCGCGTATTCGGGGTCGCGCTGCGCGCGCGCGAAGTCGATGCCGCCCGCGTTGGTGAGGGCGCCGGGCGCGTTGGTGTTGGCTTCGAGATTCAGCTTGTTGACGAACTCGCGCTGATCCTTGAGCTGCTTGCGCAGGGTCGTGACCTCGGGGCTCGCGAGCCACGCAGGAGCGGCGGCCACCGACTTCGGTGGCGCGGGCACACGTGAATGCATGGACTGCAGGGATTGTTGGGCGAAGGCGTTGGAGGCGATCAACAGGCCGCCAACGAGCGCAATGGACTTCAACATGAACGGAAACTCCCGGATTGGCTGAACGGTGGTGCCTGGCACGGAAAAGCCGGGAGAACGACTCGCGCGTCTCCCGGCTTTTCCGTGCCAGGCACCGAGGGCGCGCATTATCGGGATCGGTTGCCGGCGCTTTCCTAATACGCGCTTAAGTTTTTCCGTCGACGGGAGAAGTTCAGCTCGACCAGGGCAGTGCGACAGGCTCGCCGTCCGGCAGGAAGACCTCGACGGGCGTCTTCGAGAACACCGCAAGTACGTGCAGCGGATCGCGCCCGGAATTCACGAGCTGATGAAGCGAATTGCGCGGGATGCACACGGTCTGGTGCGCCCCGAAGGAGATTTTCCGGCCGTCGAAATGGAGCTCGCCGCGGCCGGCCGAGCACAGGATGACTTCCTCGCAATCGTGGCGATGGGGCGGGGTGGCGGCGCCGGGCTCGAGGATCTGCTGCCAGATGGAGAGCTGTTTGAGGCCCTGTGCGGAGCCCGCCAGCGTGGCGTGCAGGATGCCGGGGAAGGGGGAGGTCGTGAGGACGGGGTTCGGGCTGACGGTCATGGCTGGACTCCGGGGGAAGACGGTTTCGGATGGCCCGCAGTCTGCGGGTCCGGGATTCCCGAAAGAACAGCCTTGAGTGTCGTTTCATTGAGGAACAATATTCCTCAATGAACAACATCCAGCAGGTTCTTGCCTTTGCCACGGCGGCCCGGAACGGCAGTTTCGCCAAGGCGGCCCGGGAGCTTTCCCAGACCCCCTCGACCATTGCCAAAAGCATCGGCCGGCTCGAAACCCGTCTCGGCGTGCGGCTGTTCAACCGCACGACCCGCCAGGTGAGCCTCACGCCCGACGGGCAGCACCTGTTCGAGCAATGCCAGCGGATCCTCGAGGAAGTCGAGGTCCTCAAGTCCGTCGCCGCGGGCGCGAGCGGCGCACCGACCGGCGTGCTGCGCATCGAACTGCCGGTGACCTACGGCCGTCGCGTCGTCGTCCCCGTGCTCGGCAAGTTGTTAGAGCGACACCCGGGGCTCACGATCGATGCGCGCCTGTCCGACAACTTCTCCGACGTGATCCGCGAAGGCCTCGACGCCGTCGTGCGCATCGCGGCGCTCGGCGATTCGCGGCTGGTCGCGCGGACGATCGGCCACCAGCATCTCGTCGTCGTCGGCAGCCCCGACTATCTTTCGCGCCATGAGCCGCCGCGCTCGCCCTACGACCTCGAGCGACATTCGTGCGTGCAGTTCCGCGTGCCGGCCACAGGGCGCGCGCGTCCGTGGCAATTCCGTGTCGATGGCGTGAACACGGAAATCCATCCCGAGTCGCGTCTACGCCTGGGAGATGGCGATGCGCTCATCGAGGCGGCCGGCGCGGGCCTCGGGCTCGTGCAGGCGCCGGACTATATGGCGGCCGATGCGATCAACGCGGGACGCGTGGTCGAGGTCCTGCGCGAATTTCGTCCCCCGCCGCTGCCGATAAACGTGCTCTATCCGACCACGCGCCTGCTGCCGCCGCGAGTGCG
>JAEYUC010000052.1 GCA_023433705.1 Pseudomonadota bacterium | reverse complement strand
ACGTGCTGCCCAACGGACGCATCGGCGACGTTCGCATCATCCGCAGCACGGGGCATCCGCGCCTGGATCAGTCGGCGATAGACGAAGCGAAGAAGACCTGGCGCCTGATTCCGGCCACGCGCGACGGCGTCGCGATCGCGCAGTGGCATCGCTTGCGCGTCGTGTTCCAGCTCAAGAAAGATTGAGTCTCACTGCGGCGCCGGCGCGGGGTCCGGCGCCGCGGCTTCCGGTTCGGAGGCGGCGGGAGCGACGGGCGAGGGCGCGCCCTGCGACGAAGGGGTGGAGGCGGGGACGGAATTCACGGCCGGCGGCAACCGTTGCTGGCATTCACGCAACACGAAGAACAGCGTGAACGCGGCAATGGGCACCAGTATCCAGGGCCACGGGGACCCCTTCTTCTCCGTCTCGCTCATCATGCTCCCCACATCGAATAGACTGGCGAGCCTACGTTCACCGCCGTCCGCCCGCAACATGAAATACGCCTCCGCCTGAAAGCCATGGACATCTCTTACCGGATCATGGGACTCGCGGCCCGGCTGTTGCTGGCTCTCGGCGTCGTCTGCCTGTTGTTAGGCGCCTATCTTCTTTCGCAGTCGATGAGTTTCGAGGACACGCTGCGGACCACCGGCAGCGTCACCGGGTACCGAGAGGTGCGCGACGGCGACGAGGTGCGGTACCGGCCGCGCGTGCGATTCACCACGCCCGACGGCGACATCGTCAGCTTCGAGGGCCAGCTCGCGACGAGCAGCCAGCGGTTCGCCATTGGCGAGGAAGTGCCGGTGGTGTATCCGCGCGCCGATCCGCAGAAGGGCCGCGTCGCGCTGTTCGCGGACAACTGGTTAGGCCCGATCGCCGCGGGCGGTGTCGGACTCATCGCTCTCATCGCCGGGATCTTCGTCCGGCGCAACGTGACGAACGCGCTGAAGCGGAGTGCATGAGCAGCACGCGTTTCGACGCCGACTACTACCGGCGTTTCTACTACGACGGAAAAACCGCGGTCACCTCCCGGGCCGAGATGCGCGCGCGTGCGAAGCTCATCGGCGCCTATGCGAACCACATCGGGTTGCCGGTGCGCCGCATGCTCGACGCCGGCTGCGGCATCGGCCTGCTGCGCGCCCCGCTGATGCGCGCGTTCCCGCGCGCACGTTATACCGGCCTCGAATACAGCCAGTACCTGTGCGATCGATACGGCTGGACGCAGGGTTCGCTCGCGACGTACGGCGACGATCCGTTCGACCTGGTGGTCTGCTACGACGTGCTGCAATACCTCGATGACCGGACCGCCGCCCGCGCCATCGCGAACCTCGGGCGCCTGACGCGCGGGGTCCTGTACTTGTCCGCCCTCACGACACGCGACTGGCAGCGCAACTGCGACCGTTCCCGCACGGATCGCGACGTCTTCCTGCGCGACGTGGAGTGGTATGGCGCGCGCCTGCGGCGGCATTTCCGGCCGAGCGGCGTGGGGTTCTGGATCCGCCGCGGCGCCCCGCTCGTCACCTGGGAAATGGAAACCGCCGCGATTTGACCGCCGCCACGCGGTATGCTGCGCCGATGCCGGAAACCACGCTGCCAGTCGACGCCGCCAGGGGCGATGAACGTCACCGCGACGTGCGCGAGGAAGTCTTCGCCGTGGTCCCACAGCGCCGCGCACCGCTGGCCAAACTCCTGTTCTGGCGCCTCGTGCTGTTCGTCGCCGGCCTGCCGGGCGGACTGAAGCTCCTCAAGAAGCTCCGGGGTAGATAGCCGATGCGCGGCTTGTCGTATTTCCTCGGACTCGCGGCCGGGTTCGGCCTCACGGTGCAGGTCGCGATGAACTCGCAGCTGCGCAAGTTCCTGCAGAGCGCGAACAGCGCCGCCCTCGTGAGTTTCATGGTGGGCGGGTTCGCGCTGGCCGCGCTGGTCGTCGGCTTGCGCACGCCGCTGCCCTCGCGCGATGCGCTCGCGTCGGTGCCGGTGTGGGCCTGGTTCGGCGGCATCCTCGGCGCGTTCTACGTCGCCTCGTCGACCATCATCGCGGCGGAGCTCGGAGCGTCGTCGCTGCTGGCGCTCGCGCTGTTCGGCCAGCTCTCGACGGCGCTGGTCATCGATCATTTCGGATGGCTGGGCATGCCCGTGAATCCGATCACGCTGACGCGGGTCGCGGGCGTCGGGCTGCTCGCCATCGGAGTCTGGCTGATCGCCCGCTGACGGATCGTCCGGCCTTCCGCGTCTACCTATCTCCGGCAACACCTACCTACCAAGAGCAAACGTCATGGAATACCTGCCCGCGGCCACACGCTACGAGGCGATGCGATACAACCGCGTGGGCGCGAGCGGCGTGCGGCTGCCCGCGGTCTCGCTCGGCCTGTGGCACAACTTCGGCGACGTCGACGTTTTCGCGAACGGCCGAAAGATCGCGCGGCGCGCGTTCGATCTCGGCATCACCCACTTCGACCTGGCCAACAACTACGGTCCGTCGCCGGGCTCCGCCGAAGAGAATTTCGGCGTGCTCATGCGCAAGGATTTCCATCCCTACCGCGACGAGATGATCATCTCGTCGAAGGCCGGATATCTCATGTGGCCGGGCCCGTATGGCGAATGGGGATCACGCAAGTACCTGGTCGCGAGCTGCGACCAGTCGCTCAAGAGAATGGGCTTGCCGTACGTCGACATCTTCTACAGCCACCGCTTCGATCCGGATACGCCGCTCGAGGAGACGATGGGCGCGCTCGACTTCATCGTGCGCTCGGGTCGTGCGTTGTACGCGGGCATCTCGAGTTACAGCGCCGAGCACACCGCAAGGGCCGCGGCGATCCTGAAGGACCTCGGTACGCCGTGCCTGATCCACCAGCCCAGCTACAACATGTTCAACCGCTGGATCGAGGACGGGCTCACCGCCGAGCTCGAGAAGCAGAAGATGGGCTGCATCGTGTTCTCACCGCTCGCGCAGGGCCTGCTGAGCAACAAGTACCTGAAGGGAATTCCGGAGGATTCGCGTGCCGCGCGCCACACGTCGCTGAGCCCGGACGCGATCACGCAGGACAAGGTCGCGAAGGTGCGTAAGCTCAACGAGATCGCGCAGGCGCGCGGTCAGTCGCTGGCGCAGATGGCCGTCGCGTGGACGCTGCGCAATCCTGTCGTGACCTCGTCGCTGATCGGGGCGAGCAAGGTGGCGCACGTGGAAGAAGCCGTCGCGGCGCTCGACAACCTCGAGTTCTCGGCAAGCGAGCTCGCCGCGATCGACGCGTTGGTGCCGGGTGAGAAATCGCGGAGTTAGCTCCCGGCCAGCTCGCATCGGACGGGCATCGGCCGATGCGGTCCGCCCGGCACGCGGCTGCGACTAACTACGCCAGCCAGCGCTGGCGCGCCGCCGTTCAAAGCGCGCCTTCTGTCGCTTCGCGTCGATCCGTGACACCTGTCGTCAGACGCACCCGGGAGCGGGATTCCGTCTTCGACGTGTGGCAACATGCTCACGCTTCCCCATTCCAAGAAAACAAAGGGCGGGAAAGAATCCATGAATATCCTCAATCGGGCGCTGTGCATCGCCGGTCTTAACCTTGCGCTTTGCGGTTCCGCCATCGCGGGGATCAACGCATGGACCATCAGCGGACCCGAAGGCGGCCGCACGTCGACGGTGGGTATACATCCCACGCAGCCCGACCGGCTGTTCGCGCAGGTCGGGAGTCTCTTGTACGCCTCGACCGACGGCGGCCAACACTGGTCCTTCACGCCCGGTAGCGGCGTGGGCGCCGTAACGCGCATCGCCTTCGATCCGACGAATCCGGATTTCGTCTACATGGGCTCGTTCCGGAGCACTGACGGCGGACAAACCTTCACCGAGATCAGCGGCGTCACCTTCACCGGCGGCGTTCGTCAACTCGCGGTTGCGGCAAACGGCGCCGTATTCATCATCGACTACGCTTCGCATCTCTTTCGTTCGCAGGATCATGGGCAGACCTGGACGCAACTGCCGGGCTCCTGGGGATCGAGTGCCATCCTGTCCTCGGTCGATACGGATCCAAACGAGGCCGACATCGTCTATGTCGGTGTCGAGTCGGAGGGCCTGTATCGAAGCGAGAACGGCGGCGTAACCTGGATCGAGCCGACATCGAGTCCGTTGATCTACGGTAATGGTTCGGTGTTCGCAGTTGCCGTTCAGCCCGGCGATTCCGACCGCCTGCTGGCCGCTACCGTCGACGGTTACGCGGTTTCATCGAATCGTGGTGCGAGCTGGACTCACTTCGCGGCGGTTCAGTCCACGGCCGCAGTGGCGTTCGACCCCAGCTCGCCGGGCGACGCGGTCGCCATCACCCAGAACGGACAGGTTTACCGCAGCACCGACGGCGGACTCACCTGGCCCGTGCCCCTCAATGGACCCTTCCTCGATGTATACGGCGTATCGCACGTTGCCTTCTCCGCGTCGGGGCGATTCATCCTCGCGACCAATGACGGTCCTTATCTGAGCGACGACGGCGGCGCCACCCTGCAGCCGCGGTTCAACGGGTTGCACGGCGGCTATCCGACCGCGTTCGCGGCAGCCGACGACGGCTCGCTGTTCGCCTCCCAGTCGCTGGGGCCGACGGGTTTGTTCGCGCGCGGCACGGGCGGCTGGTCGCCCCTTGGCAATGCGGCATTGAAGGCCGCGTCGCCTATCTACCCTCGTATCGACGACCTCGCGGTTTGCGCGAGCGATCCACGAGTCATGTACGTGATCAGCTACTTCACCGACGTCATCCTGTCGACCGATGGCGGAGCGACGTGGTCGGCGCCGATCGCGGAGTTCGACCAGGTTACGAACCGTGGCGCGCAGGCCGTCGCCGTCGATCCTTCGAACCCCGACATCGCATTCGTCGGGACCCACTCGGCCGGCCTGTGGAAAACGGTCGATCGCGGCGCCACCTGGGACCAGCTGCCGGACCTGCCGAACCGGGTCTACAAGATCGGAATCCATCCCGCCGATCCGGACACGATATACGTCGCCACGGTCGACAGCGCCGCCGTCAACGCCGTCTACAAGACCACGGACGGCGGAGCTTCCTGGTCGCCGGCCGGCGCCGTGCGCAATGCCGATTTCTCGGGTTTCGCGTTCGATCCCGTCGATCCCGAAACGGTGTATGCCTTCGGCGGCGACGTCTTGCGCAGCACGAACGGCGGCGGTAGTTGGGCGCCGCTCGATTTCGGGCCGCCGCATGGCCCGTACTCGCGCGCGCAGTCGATGATGATCGATCCCCTGATCCCCTCGACACTGTGGGTGGTCGGCACGCAGGATGGCCGCTCCGTGCAGCGCTCGGTGGACTCCGGCGCCACGTGGGAGCTGATCACCATCGCCGTGCCGCAGGGTGACATCTTCGCGCCCTTCGACGAGGGCATCCTCGACCCGCTTCATCCGAACCGGATTCATGTTGGCGCCACCGCACTTGGCATTCTCGAATACGACGTCGCGCCGGATCTCTCCGTCTCGTTCTCGAATCTTGCGAGTCCGTTGCCCGCGGACGCCGAATTCACCGCCTATCTGAACATGCGCAACAACGGGCCGCATGCCTCATCCGCGTCCGAGTTGCGGCTCACCCTGCCTTCATGGCTGACCGCGACTCCGACCGCGGGGTGTACGCAGGCGGGCAGCATGCTGACCTGCACGCAGCCGGCATTGCAGGTGGGACAATCGCGTAGCCAGGCGCTGACCCTCAGCGCCGCGCAGGCGCCGTCGAACGGGCAGCTATCGTTGACCGTGGTGGGACACGAGCCCGATCCGATTGGCGCGAACGATTCGGCCTCGCTACCGGTCGCGTCCACGACCCAGGCGCCGATCAGTCTCAACCTGTCGCCGCACACCACGCACGTCGTGCGCACTGATTCGTTGCCGATCCAGGTACAGGTCAGCAACGAGTTCGGGCAAAGCCGCGCGCGCGACGTACACCTCGAGCTGCAGACCGGAACGCTGACCGTTCAGGGAATCAGCGCGGGGGCGGGCGCCTGCACGCATTCTGAGACGACGGTGAGCTGCGACTTCGGCACCCTCGAGAGCGGCGGGACCACGTCCGTGCACCTGGATACCCTGGTGACGGCCGTCGGCGCGAACGTGCTCACGGGCACCGTCACCCGCGCGGGTGGCGATGCCGGCGCGAGCGATAGCGCCACACTGACCATCTCCGCGACCCCGCTCGCGGACTTCGCGCTGGAGGCGGCCGCTTCATCGAGCACCGCCGTCGCCGGCGCCGCGCTCACGTACACGATGACCGTGCGCAACGTGGGACCAGATTCCACGACGTCGCAGATGGTCGCCAACTTCACGAACGTGACTCCCGGCACCGCGACGACGACGGCCGGTACGTGCGCCGTGGCGAACGGGAGCGTGACCTGCAACCTGGACGCTTTGACTGCCGGCTCGGCGGCGACCATCTCGGTCGCCGCGACTGCGGGGTCCGCGGGCCCGGCGTCGGTGTCCGGAACCGTCACCGCCGGCGGCGCGGACCGGCAGGCGGCGAACGATGCGGCAACCGTTTCCACCACCGTCACGGCGCCCCCGGCGTCGAACAGCAGCAGCAGCAGTAGCGGCGGCGGCGGCGGCGGCGGCGGCCGATTCGACTGGCTGCTCCTGGCGTTGCTGGCCGCGGCGGGCGCGCTGCGTATCGCAGGTGGGTGCCGGGTGAGAAA
>JAEYUC010000094.1 GCA_023433705.1 Pseudomonadota bacterium | reverse complement strand
TGCGCGGAACGCGCCGATCGAAGAGCCAACTCAGCGATTTCTCACCCGGCACCGACGGCTCAGAGCTTCCCCGGCTTTGACATAGCGGCCGGATTTGACCGGCTCTTATTAGACGTCGGTCACATTTTCCCCGAGAACGGGATCACACACGCACGGTGTCGATTCGACCTCCCCGCCTCTAATGACCCCATTCGCGCAAGCGAATTGGGGCCACGAACAGGGGCGAATTCGATGAAGTTGAAGATTGGTTTGTTCGCCGTCATCGCTGCGGCGAGCGCCGCGGCACTCATTTCCTGCTCGGCGGCGACCTCCGGTACGCCGGCAGCCGACGTGACGAAGCCCGGGCCGGTGCGCAGCTACATCGTCGAAGCGGCGGATACGGACGCGGCCGCGGCGGCCGTCGTTGCCGCGGGTGGCAAGGTCGTTTCGCGCCTCGGCGTCATCGACGCGGTGGAAGCCAATCTCACGGACACCCAGCACCAGCGCGTCCTCGAGACCGCGGGCATCAAGCAGATCACCCTCAACTCGCGGGTCGTCACGCAGGCCGCGGCCGACGTGCGCGACGACTTCGAGCGCGACTCGTTCGCCAACAACGACGGCACGCATCGCTGGTATGGCGACTGGGTCGAGCAGAACGACGACAACAATCCGAACGGCGGCCACATCGTGCTCGGCTGGAGCGATCGCGGCGGCAAACGCCTGATCCTCACGGGCCGCGGCGCGTCCATCTACCGCCGCGCCGCCACGCCCTCGAACGCGCCGAACGTCACACTCGGTTTCAAGTACCTGCGCAACAGCCTCGAGGCGGGCGAATACGTGTCCGTGCAAGCCAGCGGCAACGGCGGCGGTTCGTGGACCGAACTCGGCCGGATCAACGGCCCGGCCAACGACTACGCGTTCGCGAGCCAGAGCTACAACATCACGGCCTTCCGCGGTCGCGACACGGCGATCCGCTTCGTGCCGTCGATGAGCGGCCGGTTCGGCGACGACAACGTGGACATCGACGAAGTCGCGATCTCGTACACGACGAACTTCGGCGAAGGCGATCCGGTGCCGGTCGACGTCAACGCGCGCGACCTGCACAACGCGAACATCCGCGGCCGCGACATCGGCGTGGCCGTCATCGACACGGGTTACTGGAAGCTCGATTCGCTCGACAAGGACTCGCTCGGCAACGGGCGCGTCGCCGCGCAATACGACGCGGTCAACAACGTGTTGCAGGCGCAATGGTCGTCCGTCTCGACGGATACGAACGGCCACGGCACGCACATCACGAGCCTCATCGCGAGCAGCCGCCGGGACGGCGCGGGCCGCTTCTTCGGCGTTGCGCCCGACGCCCGCATCATCTCGATCAAGGCATTCGCGGAGGACGGCTCGAGCACGTACGCGACCGTCATCCGCGGCATCGATTGGGTGCTGAACAACAAGCAGTCGTACAACATCCGCGTTCTCAATCTTTCGCTAGGGGCCCCGGCGCGTTCGCGCTATTGGGACGATCCGCTCAATAAAGCCGTGATGCGCGCGTGGCAATCCGGCATCGTCGTCGTCGTATCAGCGGGCAATGGCGGACCGCTGCCGCAGACCGTGGGCGTACCGGGCAATGTCCCGTACGTCATCACGGTCGGCGCGATGACCGACAACTACACCAATAACAGGAACGACGACCGGCTCGCCTCGTTCTCGGCGGCCGGTCCGACGTTCGAAGGATTTGTGAAGCCCGACCTGGTAGCGCCGGGCGGGCACGTCTGGGGGTTCATGGCGACGTACCAGAAGATCGCCGTCGACCATCCGACATTCATGAACAACGGTGATTTCTTCACGATGTCGGGCACGTCGCAGGCGGCCGCGATCGTGTCGGGCGTCGCGGCGCTGATCATCAGCCGCGATCACGGCATCACGCCGGACCAGGTGAAGTGCCGCCTCATCGCGAGCGGCAGGCCCGCGGTGAACGCGCAGGGCCAACTCGCGTACAGCGTGCTGCAACAGGGCACTGGCCTCGTGGACGCGAAAGCCGCCGTGTACGGCACCGCGAGCAACTGCGCCAACCAGGGGCTCAACATCCACGCGGATCTCGCGGGCACGCAGCATTACAAGGGTCGCGTGATCCAGCGCAACGATGGGACGTTCGAGGTCACGAGCCCGGGCGGCACGCTCGCCGATCAGGGTTATCTCTGGGGCGACGGTTACCTGTGGGGTGACGGCTATCTCTGGGGCGACGGCTACCTGTGGGGTGATGGCTACCTGTGGGGAGACGGCTATCTCTGGGGCGACGCCTACCTGTGGGGCCATGCGGCGCCCTACACCGGCGACATCCCCTGGGTCCACGGCTACCCCAGCCCGATCGGCAGCTCCGTCGGCACCTCGCACACCATGTCCATCAACACCTGGGTCGCGCCCGAGTAGTAAGACGGTGCCTGGCACGGAAAACCCGGGATAATTTTCTACCGGATTACAGTGCCTGGCACCAAGAACCGGCAAAGTTATCCCGGGTTTTCCGTGCCAGGCACCCTCTTCACATCGACGTCCGGACGTGCCACAGCTCCGGAAAGAACTTGAGCTCGAGCGCCTTCGCGAGATAGGAGACGCCGGCGGTGCCGCCGGTGCCGGGCTTGTAGCCGATGACGCGCTCGACCGTCTTCAAGTGATGGAAGCGCCATAACTGGAACTTCTGGTCGAGATCGGTCAGGCGTTCGGCCAGCTCGTAGAGATCCCAGTCCTTCTCCGCGTTGTGATAGACGCCGAGCCAGGCCGCGGTGACGGCCTTCGACGCCACGTGCGGCTGCGAGAAATCCCGTTCGATGAGCTCGTCCGGAATCCCGTAACCGCGGCGCGACAGCAGCCGCAGCACTTCGTCGTAGATGGATGGTGCGTGCAGCGCGCGCTCCAGTTTCTCGTACGCCGCCGGATCGCGCTTGTGCACGGCGATCACGTCGCGGTTCTTGTTGCCGAGCTGGAACTCCAGCATCCGGTACTGGAACGACTGGAAACCCGACGAGCGCCCCAACGTGTTGCGGAACGAGGAATATTCGAACGGCGTCAGCGTCGACAACACGCTCCACGCGCCGAGCAGCTCTTCCTGCAGTCGCGAGATGCGAGCCAGCATCTTGAACGAGGGATCCAGGTTGTCGCGCCGCACGCATTCGAACACCGCGCCGAGTTCGTGCAGGAACAGCCGCATCCACAATTCCGAGACCTGGTGGACGATGATGAACAACATCTCGTCCTGCTCGATGGAATTGGGCTTCTGCGCGTTCAGCAGCTTGTCGAGCTGCAGGTACTCGCCATAGGACTGGGATGTGCCCAGGTCCCAGTGCACGCCTTCGAACTTCGGATCTACCTTTTCGTCGTTCATTTCACTCTTCCGAGAAAACCCAACGCGGCACGTTGCGCCAACCCTGCAGCAGCTGGCGATCGAGCGCACGCCAGTCCGCGCACTGCCGCTCGACAGCCGCCCAGAAACGCGCCGAATGATTCATGTGTGTCACGTGTGTGAGTTCGTGAACGATGAGGTAGTCGACCACTTCAGGCCGCTGGAACAGCAGGCAGGCGTTGAGACTGATGGTACCCCGCACCGAGCAGCTGCCCCAGCGCGATCGCTGGCGGCGGATCGAAACCCGTGCATACGGGACGCCCATCGTCGCGGACAACGCGGCGACACGCGGCTCCAGCCGTTCGCGCGCCGCGCGCATGAGCCAGGCGCGCAACGCCTCGCGCAGCGCATCCGCGGGTCCACCGATGCTCAGTACTTCATCCCGCTCCCGGATCGACGGACGTCCCGCTTCGCCGGCCAAGTGGACGCGCCAGCTCTCACCCGTGGCCGCGAATGCGACGACCGGCGGCGGAAACAGCTCAGGAACCGGCTTGTTGCGCAATGCCGACGCGCGGCGCGTTTCTATCCACTCGCGGTGCTCGGTGAGGAACCGTTCCACATCACGTGGACGCGCGCGCGGAGGAACGACCACCTCGACGCGCGCATCCGGATAGACGCGCACCGACAATCGTCGCGCTCGCGCGCTCACGCGGATGCGCGGGGGGCTGTGGGGGCGGTCCCCCTTTTCACCGCGCGCGTTTTCCTCCAGCAGGTCCAGCTGCAGATGCGGGCTGCCGCCATTGCCGCCGTCGCTCCTCGATCCCCGATGTCCGTCGAAGCCGCTCATATCCTCGCCGCCAGCGTAACGCCTTCGCGGATCGCACGCTCGGCGTCGAGCTCGGCCGCGAGCAACGCGCCGCCGATCACGTGCACCGGGCGCCCGAATACCGCGAGCGACGTCGCGAGCTCGTTCACCGACTCCTGGCCCGCGCAGATGATGACGTTGTCGACCGCGAGCACCTCCGGGCCGGCTTCGGTCGAAATGTGCAATCCCGCGTCGTCGATGCCCAGGTAATTCACGCCGTTGCGCATGACCACGCCGCGATGTTTCAGCGCGGTGCGATGGATCCACCCCGTGGTCTTGCCGAGCGTGGCGCCGAGCTTCGAGGCCTTGCGCTGCAGTAGATAGACACGCCGCGGCGACGCCACCGGCCTCTGCGGCAGGATCCCACCGCGCTCGGTCATCGTGCGATCGATGCCCCACTCCGAGAAGTACTCGTCCGCCGCGTCGGCGCCCGTGTCGACGTGCCGCGTCGTCAGGAACGTCGCGACGTCGAAGCCGATTCCCCCGGCCCCGACGATGGCGACGCTCGCGCCCGCCGTCTTCGTGCCCGACAGCAGATCCGGGTAACTGATGACCTTCTCGTGAGCCATGCCCGGAATGTCCGGCACTCTCGCCGCGACGCCACTCGCGACGATGTATTCGTCGAACTCCTCCGCGGACAGCAGCTTCGGTTCGGCAACGGTGTTCAATCGCAACTCGATGCCGGTGAGCTCGATGCGCCGCGCGAAGTAGCGCAACGTCTCGTGGAAATCCTCCTTGCCCGGCACCTCGCGCGCGTAACGGAACTGCCCGCCGATCTCGTGCGCGCGCTCGAACAACGTCACGCGATGTCCCCGCTCGCCGAGCGCCGTCGCGCACGCCAGCCCCGCGGGGCCCGCGCCGATCACGGCGATACGCTTCGCATGCGACACGCGCGGCAGCAGGATCTCGGTCTCGTAGGCCGCCTGCGGATTCACGAGACAGGTCGCGCGCTTGTTCTCGAACACGCGATCGAGGCAGCCCTGGTTACACGCAATGCACGTGTTCACCTCATCCTCGCGGCCCGCCGCGACCTTGCGCGGCAGGTCCGGATCCGCGAGCAGCGGCCGCGCCATCGAAATCATGTCCGCGCCGCCGCTCGCGAGCAGCGCCTCGGCATCTTGCGCCACGTTGTACCGGTTCGTCGCGATCACGGGCAGCCGCGTCGCCGCCTTGATGCGCTTCGTCACCCAGCCGAACGCACCGCGCGGCACCATGCCCGCGATCGTCGGAATGCGCGCCTCGTGCCAGCCGATACCGGTATTCAGCATGCTCGCGCCCGCGCCTTCCATCTGCGACGCGAGCCATTCGACCTCGGCGCCCGTGCCACCGCCTTCGACGAGGTCGAGCCCGGAGATGCGGAAGATGATGATGAAATCACGACCGACGGCGGCGCGCGTCTGGCGCACGATCTCGAGCGCGAGGCGCGCGCGATTCTCGAGCGATCCGCCCCACTCGTCCGTGCGGCGGTTGGTGCGCGGCGCGAGGAACTCGTTGATGAAATAGCCCTCCGAGCCCATCACCTCGACGCCGTCGTATCCGGCCTCGCCCGCGAGCACCGCGCAATCGACGAAGTCCGCGATCTGGTCGCGCACGCCATCGGAGGAAAGCTCGCGCGGCTTGAAACGGCTGATCGGCGCGCGTAACGCGCTCGGCGCCACCGAAAACGGGTGATACGCGTAGCGGCCGGTGTGCAGGATCTGCATGCAGATCTTTCCGCCGGCCTCGTGCACGGCGTCCGTCACGAGCCGGTGGCGCGCCACTTCACGCGTCGACGACAATTTTCCCGCGAACGGCTTGGCCCACCCCGCGCGATTCGGCGCGATGCCGCCGCTCACGAGCAGACCCGCGCCGCCGCGCGCACGCGCGGCGAAATACTCGGCCAGTTTCGGGAAATCGCTCGCGCGGTCTTCGAGCCCGGTGTGCATGGAGCCCATCACGATCCGGTTCGCGAGGCGGACGGGCCCGAGATCGAGCGGCGCGAAGAGATGCGGGTACTTCACCCCGCGCATTCTAGCTGGAGATGGCGGGCTGATTCTTACCGCGTGATCTGCGACATCAACTGCCGCGCCATCGCGTAATCGGGCGCGATGAGCAGCGCACGCTCCAGCGCCTCGCGCGCGCCCACGACGTCGCGCTGCTCGAGCAACACGCGCCCGAGGAAGGCATAGGCATCCGCCGCGCCCCACTCCGGCGTCGTCGACGGGCCCGCGCGCGCCGCCTCGAACATCTGCGTCACCGCGCGCAGCTTGGCGACGGCCTGGGCCTTCGCGGCCGCGTCCTTGCCGGCGCGTTCGTGCGCGGCCAGCGCCTCGACCAGCCGTACGCGCGGATTCCTGGGCTCGAGCCTGACCGCCTCGTCGATGCGCGAACCGATACGTCCGCCGAGCAGCGGCAAGGAACTCATCTCGCGGCCCGCGAGCGTGCAGGCGGTCGCGAGCGCGTAGTTCTCCGCGCGCCGACGCCGCGCCTCGGGAGAATCGTCGAGCCCCACCGGCACCTTCGGCAGCGCCTTCACGGCCGCGTCGGTTTCGTCGCCACAGGCGCCGATCGCGCGGCGCGAGCGCGCCTTGTCCGTCGCGGCCAGCACCTGTGCCACGCGGTAGTGGGCCAGCGCGCTGAAGTAATGGCGCGAGCCCGCATCGGTCGAGGCTTCCGGATCTTCACCCTCCACGGCCTTGGGCTTGAGCGACGTCAGCACGCTTTCGAGCGCGCGCGCGTCATTGGTGTAATACGCGTACTGGATGCGGCCTTCGATGTCAGCCCAATCGGTCTGCGACTGCGCCAAAGACAGCGAGCAGAAAAGAAGCGAAGAGGCGCCGGCCCAGGCCAGCGCCCCTGACCACCTGGAACCGCGTTCGGGCCTCACAACTCGCGCAGACCCGTGGTGATCGGCATGCGCGCCGCGCGGATACCGGGGAATATCCCCGCGATGAACGTCAGCACCAGGCCGTAGATGATCCCCGCGATCATGAGTTGCGGAGTCACCGTGAACGCATACGTGATCTGGCTGAACGTCTGGAAATTCATCGTCGAGCTCTGCATGCCGTTGAGGAAGACCATCGCGAGGATGCCGCCGAGCAAGCCACCCGCCGCGCCGAGTAGTATGGCCTCGATAAGGACCGAAAACACCACCGGCGCCGCGCCGAATCCCATCGCGCGCAGCGTCGCGATCTCGCGCACACGGCTCGCCACCGCATTCAACATGGTATTGACGGCGGCGAGAATGGCGGCGAGGCCCATCATGATCGCGAACGCGAAGCCCGCACCCTTGATGAGCGTCGACATGAGCTGCTGCTGCTCGGCGTAGAACTCCGGTTCGCGCTGAACCGCTACCTGGACGCGCGGATCCTTGGTGAGGGTGTCCTTGAACTTCTTGAGCGTCGCATCCGAGGCGTCCGCGAGTCGCACACGCACCGACTGATAACTCGTGCCGCGATTCCAGACCGACTGCACGAGCCGCGCGTCGCCCCAGGCCTCCGACTCGGCGATACCGCCGTCGTCGCTGAACAGGCCGACGATCACCCAGTCGGCGTTGCCCCAGCGAACCGTCTTGCCGACGTCGATGTTCTCGTAGTTGGCGACGACGCCTTTGCCGACGACGATCTCATTGGTGCCCTCGCGCATCATCCTGCCCTTCTCGATCTTGAAGGACTTGCGTAGCTGCGGCGCCGAGGGCGACACGCCGCGGAACGGCAGGTTCGCGCCCGTCTCCTTGTTCTTGAGCTTGCCTTCGGCGAGGACGTACAGCTCCGCGGACACGATGGGTTTGCCATTGGTGTCGCGCTTCACGCCCGGCGCGTCGGCGATGATCGTGACCTGGTCCTGGCCGAAGCCCGAACTCATCTCGTTGGTCGAGCCCGACCGCAGGATCACCCCGACGTCGGGCGACCCAGACAATTCGAGCGCCTGCCGGAAGCCCGCCGCGATCGACAACACGGCGATCAGTACGAGCGTCACGCCCGCGATGCCGATCACCGCGATGAGCGAGGACGCCCATCGCTCCGGGATGTTGCGGACATTCATCGCCGTCACGGCGCCGATCTGTGAGAACGTGTTTGCCATGTCGGTTACCTCAGCCTCTGCGCAGCGCGTCGACGATCTTGAGTCGCATCGCGGTCATCGCGGGCCATAGCCCCGTGACGACGCCTAGCCCGATCATCAGCACCAGCGCGGTGATGAGCGTGCTGTCGGCGATCTCGAACAGCGGGAAATACCGGGTCATCATCGGTTGCAGGCCTTTCACGAACAGCGCTCCGAGGCCGAACCCTATCAACCCGCCGACGACCGTGAGCAGCACGGCTTCACCCACGATCAGGCGCAGGATCGATCCGGAGCTGAAGCCCAGGGTCTTCAATACGCCGATTTCATTCGTTCGCTCGCGCACCGATAACGCCATCGTGTTCGCGGTCACGAGCAGCATCACGAAGAACACGGCGAACACCACCGATACCAGGATCTGGCCGATGTTGCCGATCTGCTCGAGGAACTGCTTCGTGAACGCCTTTTCCGTCGCGGTCTTGGTTTCGTCGGCCGAGTTCTCGAACTGCGCGTCGATGCGTTTGGCGATCGCCTCGGACTGGGATGGATCCGCGACCTTGATCGTCATCCAGCCGATCTGGTCGCGACCGAACTGCAACGACTCGTTGTAGTAGTCGTAGTGGAACATCGCGCTCTGGTTGTCCCAGCCCGCGCTGTTCTCCACCGTGTAAATGCCGACGATGTTGAATTCCCAGGTGTCGCTGTTGTTCGCCTTGCGGAAGATCGAGGACTTGATCGGCACGCGATCGCCCTTCTTCCAGCCGTAGTTGTCCGCGACCACGCGGCCGATGACCATGCCCTGACGATCCGCCTTCCACGCGGCGAGTTCTTCCGGTGAAAGCTTCACCTCGGGGTAAACGTCGAAGAATTCGTCGACGTTCAGCGGGAACACCGGGATCTGCTGCTTGCTGTCCTTGTAGACACCGCCGAACCAGTTCAGGTGCACCACGGCCTTCACGCCCGGCACGGCCCGCACTTTCTGGTAGTGAGACACCGGGAAGGAATCGATGATCGACACCTTGCTGATCGTGATCAGCCGGTCCGCGCCGGTGAGGTTGACCGCCTGGGACAACGACGTGCGCAATGCGTCGAGCATTCCGAACATCAGGAACGCCAGGATGATCGAGGCGAGCGTGAACACGAGGCGCAGCTTGCGCCGCGTGAGGTTCGCCCAGAGAAACGACAGCCAGGCCATTTACTTGACCTCCCGCTCGAGGCGCCCCTTCTCCAGGTGCAACACGCGATTCGCGCGCTCCGCGGCGTGCGGATCGTGGGTGACCATCACGATGGTCTTGCCATGTTCCTTGTTGAGCGCCTGCAGCAGGTCGAGCACTTCGTCGCCGGACTTGCGGTCGAGGTCGCCTGTCGGCTCGTCGCACAGCAGCAGCGTCGGGTCCGTGACGATCGCGCGCGCGATGCCCACGCGCTGCTCCTGGCCGCCCGACAGTTCGCGCGGCTTGTGTTTCATGCGTTCGCCGAGACCGACGAGTTTGAGCGCCGTGTGCACGCGCTTGAGCCGCTCCGCGCGGCCGAGCTTCGTCAGCAGCAACGGTAGTTCGACGTTGCGCTCCGCCGTGAGGACGGGCAGCAGGTTGTACATCTGGAACACGAAGCCGACATGATCGGCGCGCCAGCGGCCGAGCGCCGCGTTAGAGAGCCGGTCGATCGAAACCCCGTCGACGTCGATGCTGCCGGTGGTCGGACGATCGAGCCCACCGATGAGGTTCAGCAGCGTGGTCTTGCCCGAACCCGACGGCCCCATCAACGCCACGAAGTCGCCGCGTGGCAGGTCGAGGTCCAGCTTCTCGAGCACCGGCACGACTTCGTTGCCGCGCTTGTACTGCTTGGCAACGCCTCGCAGCTTCACCACCACCGGATCCGCCCGCCCAACTACCTGCTGTTCGACTGCCGACATGTTCCTGCCCTCTGCCAATACGGGAATGTGTTCTCAGCTTTGCTTGAGTCTGACCTTGGCGCCGTCCTCGAGGCCTTGTACGACCGGCGAGATCAGCTCCTCGCCGCTCCGCACGCCCGCACGGATCTCCACCGAGCCTTCGCTTTGGGAGCCCAGCGTCACGGCGCGCCGTTCGGCGCGGCCGTCATTGACCACCCACACGTAGGCCTCGCCACCCTCGCGTTGCACCGCGCCCTCGGGCACGCGGATGCGCGGCCCCGCGTTCGCCTCCTGCGCGGGAGCGTCGTCGAGGAAACGTACCTTGATGCCCATGTCGGGCAGGATGCGCGGCTCGAGCTTCTCGAAGCCGATGCGCACGCGCACCGTGGCCTTCGTGCGATCCGCGGTCGGCACGATGTTGATGACGTGCGCCGGCAGCGGCGAATCCGGATACGCATCGAGCGTGGCCTCGACGCGTTGATTGGGCTTCACGCGATTGATGTACGACTCGTTGACGTCGACCTCGACCTCGCGCGAGTCCATGTCGACGATGGTCGCGATGCCGGTGCGCGTGAATCCGCCGCTCGACATCGGCGAGATCATCTCGCCCGGCTGCGCGTTCTTCGAGATCACGACGCCCGAGAATGGAGCGCGCACTTCGAGATCGGCGTAGTCGACACGTCGCACCTGCAGGCCGCTCTCGGCGACCTTCACCTGCGCCTTCGAAGCATCGAGCCGTGCCTTGAGCGCGTTGACCTCGGCGCGCGAAGCGTCGAGCGCGGTCTGGCTGATGAGCTGCTGCTTGACCAGTTGTTCGTTGCGTCCGAGGTTGCGTTCGGCCTCGGCGAGCCGCACCTCGATTTCCGCGAGATTGCGGCGCTGCGCTTCGAGCTCGCGTTCCGCCATCGTGAGCATGGTCCTGGTGTTGATCGGATCGAGGCGCGCGAGCACGTCGCCTTCCTTCACTTCCATGCCTTCCTCGACATAGATCTCGGCGATCTTGCCCATGACTTTCGAGGACACGGTGGAGATGCGGCGCGCGACGACGTAACCCGACGCATTCAAAACGGAGTTGCCGAGACTCGGACCCGTGGTCTCCGCCTCCGCGGTGATCGTGGTGACTTCGGTTGTCTTGCCGCCGAACAACCAGAGGCTCACGACAATCGCGGCGACGAGCGCGGCGCCACCGATGATCCAGCCAACGATGCGTTTGCCGGGACCGCCGTCCGAGGGTTGCTGTGTACGATCGATGCGAAGCGAGCTCAGTGTCTCGGTGTCGAGAGCCATGCGCTGTAAGTCCCTGATCCTGTGGCCGATTTCGCCGTGTTTTCAAAGAGCCCGAATCACGGCAGGCGCAAAGAGTAAAGGAAAACCGGCGGGGGAACACCTGTCATCTGTCATGCGCGCCATGTGAGATTTTCATCGTCGCTTTTATCCAGTAGTGGACGAATGCGAGCACTGTAAATCGACAGCCGTGCGAACACTTTTCTCGCCGCTGCGCGGTCGCGGTTGCGGTCCTAACTAAAACGGATGACCGGCGGAAGACTTCGTGGCGGCACTGCCGCGAGCCGAAGATTTGGTATTGGGGCGGTCCGCTTCAGCGTGCGGCAAAAATCCCTAGAATGGACGCCAGCGCCAGGACGGCCACGACAAGAGGTATTCAGATGGCCGGCCGAAGCATGCGATGGGACGCCCTCGATGTACTGCGCGGTATCACGATCGTCGTGATGCTGCTCAACATGACCCCCGGGTCGTGGTCGACGAACTACTCGTTCATCACGCACGTGCAGTGGGAAGGCTGGGCGATCGTCGACATGGTGGCGCCCGGATTCCTGTTCTGCATCGGCGTCGCGATGCCGTTGTCGTATGCGCGACGCTCAGCCAAGGGTGACTCCCGCCAGGCGCTGCTGCGCCACGTGTTGTGGCGCGCGTTCGTACTCGTCGCGCTCGGCTTCCTGCTCAATTTCTATTCCACGCCGGATCTGGAGACCGTGCGCATCCCGAGCGTGTTGTCGCGCATCGGCCTGTGTTACGGCATCGCGGGCGCATTCGTCGTACTGACCGCTCGCCAGGACGCCTCCGGCGCGCTGAGCTTCCGCACCGGGCTCATCTTGTGGACCTCGGTCGGCATCCTCGTTTCCTACTGGGCTCTGCTCTATTTCGTGCCGGTGCCCGGCTTCGGCGCGCCGCGCTTCGATCCGGTCGGCAACTGGGGCGCGTACATCGACCGCGCCGTGATCGGCACGCAGCATTTCTTCCAGCATTACAGGATCGACGGTGAGGTCGTGTTCGATCCGGAAGGCATCCTTTCGACCTGGCCGGCGTGTTTCAACGTGCTCGCGGGCGTGCTCACCGGCATGCATCTCGCGCGGCCCGATGCGAAACGGCCGGCGGCCACGGCGATGCTCGCCGGCGCGGCGATGATGACCCTCGCCTATCTGCTCGAGCCGCTCTGCCCGATCGTCAAGAACATCTGGACGAGCACGTTCGCGCTGTTCAGCGCCGGCTTCGCGCTCGCGCTGCTGGGCCTGTTGATGCCGGTCTCGCAGCAGCCCGGCGTGACGCAGGTACTGCAGCCGGCGCGCATCTTCGGCGAGAACCCGCTGCTCGCCTACATCATCAATTGGCTCATGATGCCGTTGATCGACGCGAACTGGTTCGGCACGAAGGAAGCGCCGCTGTCGTTGCGCGACGGCGGCCAGCAGTGGCTGAGCCAGTTCCTCGAGCCGCGCGCGGCGTCGCTCGTGTTCGGCCTGCTGTGCATGGCGTTCATCCTGCTGATCCTGCTGTACTGCCACCGCAGGCGCTGGATCCTCAAGATCTGAGCTGGAAAGCCATCAGTGCAACTCATCGACATCGGCGCCAACCTCGCCCACGACAGTTTCGATCCGGATCGCGACGCCGTGTTGGCGCGCGCCGCCGCCCAGGGCGTCGTGCAGATGGTGGTCACCGGGTCGAGCGAGGAAAGCACGGCCAAGGCCATCGCGTTGTCCCGTGCGCATCCGGGCGTGCTGTTCGCCACCGCCGGTGTGCATCCACATCACGCGGCCGATCTCACCGCCGAAGCACTGCCCGCGCTGGAGGCCGCCGCGCGCGAGAACGAAGTCGTCGCGGTCGGCGAATGCGGCCTCGACTACTTCCGCGACTTCTCGCCGCGCGACCTGCAAAGGCGCGCGTTCCACTGGCAGCTCGAAGTCGCCGCGAAAGTCGGCAAGCCCGTATTCCTTCATCAACGCGACGCGCACGAGGATTTCTTCGCGATCCTGCGCGAGCATCGCGCCACGATCAAAGGCGGCGTCGCACACTGTTTCACGGCCGGCGAGAAGGAACGCGATGCCTATCTCGAGCTCGGACTCTTCATCGGCATCACCGGCTGGATCAACGACGAGCGCCGCGGGGTACACCTGCGTGAGGTCGTGAAGGGAATTCCGGCGGACCGGATCATGATCGAAACCGACGCGCCCTATCTATTGCCGCGGGACATCAAACCCGCGCCGAAGACGCGGCGCAACGAACCGGCATACCTCCCCAACGTGCTGCGGGCGATAGCGATTTCGCGCGATGAATCACCCGAAGCCGTCGCGGCCGCCAGCACGGCGAACGCACGCGTGTTCTTCGGAATTCCAGCGCGTTAGGAACGGTGCCCAGGAACGGTGCCTGGCACGGAAAAGCCGGGAGAAG
>JAEYUC010000084.1 GCA_023433705.1 Pseudomonadota bacterium | reverse complement strand
GCATCAAGCTGCGCGGCGTCACGCAGCACAATCTCAAGAACGTGAACGTGGATTTCCCGTTGCGACGGCTCGTGTGTATCACGGGCGTGTCGGGGTCGGGCAAGTCCACGCTCATCGAAGACGTCCTCTACAAGGCGCTGCGCAAGTCGCTCGGATTGCCGAGCGAAGCGCCCGGCGCATTCGACCGCATCGAAGGCGCGGACCTCGTCGACGACGTCGTGATGATCGACCAGAGCTCGATCGGTCGCACGACGCGTTCGAATCCGGCGAGTTACGTCGGCGCGTTCGACGTCGTGCGCGAGCTGTTCGCGAACGAAGGCGCGGCGAAGTCGCGCGGCTACACGCCGGGCACGTTCAGTTTCAACTCGGGCACGGGGCGTTGCCCGACCTGCAACGGCAACGGCTTCGAACACGTCGAGATGCAGTTCCTCTCCGACGTGTACCTGCGCTGCCCGGATTGCGACGGCAAGCGGTATCGCGCCGAGACGCTCGAAATCCGGCGCGAGGGCGCGGACGGCACCCGGCGCAACATCGCCGACGTGCTCGACATGACGGTCACCGAGGCGCTGGTGTTCTTCAAGGACGTTTCGAGCGTCGCGGTCCGGTTGCAGCCGCTCGTCGACGTGGGACTCGAGTACGTGAAGCTGGGGCAGCCCGTGCCGACGTTGTCGGGCGGTGAGGCCCAGCGCCTGAAACTCGCGGGCCATCTCGCCGAGGCCGCCGCCGACGACACGCCGTCGATCCGCGGCAAGCTGTTCCTGTTCGACGAGCCGACCACCGGCCTGCACTTCGACGACGTCGCCAAACTACTGCGCGCGTTCCGCAAGCTGCTCAAGATCGGCCACTCGCTGCTCGTGATCGAGCACAACCTCGACGTGATCCGCTCCTCCGACTGGATCATCGACCTCGGCCCCGAAGGCGGCGACGCCGGCGGCCAGATCGTCGTGGCCGGCACACCGCTGGAAGTCGAGGCGCATTCCACGTCGCACACCGGCAAAGCCCTGCGCGATTACCTGAAGACGGTGCCTGGCACGGAAATCCCGGGAGAAGCCTCGATGGTGCGGGATGTTGCGCCGCAGACGCGCGCTTCTCCCGGGATTTCCGTGCCAGGCACCGCCAACGCCATCACCATCCACAATGCGCGGGAGCACAACCTGCGGTCGATCGACGTGGAGATTCCACGTGAGGCGTTTACGGTCATCACCGGTGTTTCCGGCTCCGGTAAGTCGACGCTGGCGTTCGACATCATCTTCAACGAAGGGCAGCGGCGGTATCTCGAGTCGCTCAACGCATACGCCCGGCAGTTCGTGCAGCCGGCGGCGCGGCCGGACGTGGATGCGATCTACGGCATCCCGCCCACGGTCGCGATCGAGCAGCGCACCAGCCGCGGCGGGCGCAAGAGCACGGTCGCGACGCTCACCGAGATCTACCACTTCCTGCGCCTGCTCTATCAGAAGCTGGGTACGCAGTTCTGTCCCACCTGCGACGTGCCGATCGAGCCGCAGACTCCGGCGAGCATCGCCGAGCGATTGCTCAAGCAGCACAAGGGCTCGCGCATCCTGCTGCTCGCGCCGCTGGTCGTCGCGCGCAAGGGTTACTACACCGAACTCGCGAAGTGGGCCAATGCGCGCGGGTACAAGCACCTGCGCGTCGACGGCGAGATGCTGACCACTTGGCAGTGGCCGCGTCTCAACCGCTTCAAGGAACACACGATCGAACTACCGGTCGCGCAGATCAACGTGCAGAAGGACAACGCGGATTCGCTCGAGCGCAACCTGATCAAGGCGCTCGATCACGGCAAGGGCCTCGTGCACGTGCTCGATCTCGACGCGAAGAAGCCGAAGGTCCAGGTGTTCAGCATCAAGCGCGCCTGCCCCTCCTGCGGAACCAGCTTCGCCGAGCTCGATCCGCGCCTGTTCTCGTTCAACAGCAAACACGGGTGGTGCGAGGACTGCTACGGCACCGGCCTCTCCCTCGAGGGCTTCGACGAGGAGCAAAGCGGCGAGGAAGCGACCTGGAACGAGTGGATGGAGGACGACGCCCACGCCTGCGAGACCTGCGACGGCCAGCGCCTGAACCAGGTTGCGCTGCACGTGCGCTTCCGCGACCTGAACATCGCCGATCTGTCGGCGCGCGCGATCGACGACACCGTCGCGTTCATCGACAAGCTGCGCCTGAGCAAGCGCGAGGCCGAGATCGCGCGCGACCTCATGGCCGAGATCAAGGCGCGTCTCGCGTTCCTCCAACGCGTCGGCCTCGGTTATCTGCCGCTCGACCGTTCCGCACCGACGCTGTCGGGCGGGGAGGCACAGCGCATCCGGCTCGCGGCGCAGCTAGGCTCGAACCTGCAGGGTGTGTGTTACGTGCTCGACGAGCCGACCATCGGCCTGCACCCGCGCGACAACCGGATCCTGCTCGACGCGCTCTCGGAGCTCGCCAGGCACCGCAACACGCTGGTCGTCGTCGAACACGACGAGGACACGATCCGGCGCGCCGATCACGTCATCGATCTCGGGCCCGGCGCCGGCGTGCGCGGGGGCCAAGTGGTCGCGGCCGGCAAGGTCGCCGAGCTCATGAGCAATCCGGCGTCGATCACCGGCCGTTTCCTCGCGAAGCCGCTCGCGCATGCCGCGGAGCCACGCCGCGCCACCGCCGCGCGCGCGCCGCAGCTCAAACTCGAAGGCGTCGAGCTGCACAACATCCGCAAGGAGAACATCTCGATTCCCGTCGGGCGGCTGGTCGTCGTCACCGGCGTTTCGGGCTCGGGCAAGTCGACCGTCGCGCGCGACGTGCTCTACACCAACCTCAAGCGGCTGGTCGGCCGGCGCCCGTCGAAGGGCTCGCGCGCCAAACTACCCGAGCTCACCGGCGTCGCCGCCGTGCGCGGCGTCGAGCTCATCGACCGCGTTCTCGAAGTCGACCAGACGCCCATCGGCAAGACGCCGCGCTCCTGCCCGGCCACCTACATCGGCTTCTGGGACGACATCCGCAAGATCTTCGCCAACACCACCGAGGCGAAGATCGCGGGCTACACCACCAGCCGCTTCTCGTTCAACACGGCCGGTGGCCGCTGCGAAGCCTGCGAAGGCCAGGGCATGCAGACCATCGAGATGAACTTCCTGCCCGACGTGAAAGTGCCCTGCGATACCTGTCGCGGCCGGCGCTTCAACGCCGAGACGCTGAGCATCCTGTGGCGCGGCAAGTCCATCGGCGACCTGCTCGAGATGAACATCGACGACGCGGTCGAGTTCTTCGCCGCGCACTCCTCCATCCACCACGCATTGCGACTGCTGCAGGACGTGGGCCTCGGTTACCTGACACTGGGGCAACCGAGCCCGACGCTCTCGGGCGGCGAGGCGCAGCGCATCAAGCTCGTCACCGAGCTCGCGAAGGTGCGCGGCGAGGAACGGCGCGGCCCGCGCCAGAAAGCGCCGCATACGCTGTACGTGCTCGATGAGCCGACCGTCGGCCTGCACATGGCGGACGTGGAGAAACTCATCCACGTGCTGCATCGCCTGGTCGACGTCGGCAACAGCGTGGTCGTGATCGAACACAACCTCGATGTCATGGCCGAAGCCGACTGGATCATCGACATGGGTCCGGAGGCCGGCGCCGGCGGCGGCAAGGTCGTGGCCGCGGGTCCGCCCGCGGCGGTGATGGCGAAGGCCGCTCAATCGCATACCGGCGCGGTCCTCAGGGAATTCCTCGCGACACGTCACGAACGCGAAGCCGGCTGACCGCGGCGGGCACGCGGCTGATACGCTCTCCCTTCAAGGGGAGGAACCATGCAGAACAAGAAGTCCGCCTTTGCCATTGCGCTCGTCGCGATTCTCGCGGTCGTGGGCACCACCGCGCGCGCCGGCACGCCGGAGGAGTTCGTCGAGCAATACATGACGTCCCTCCAGACCGACGGATTCACCTCGATACCAAACTACATTCACCCGGCAGAGCTCATCCGCTTCAAGGAGATGCTGATGCCGCTGTTTCGCAAGGAAGCCGCGGCGGGCAAGAAGGAGATCACGCAGGGACTTTTTGGCCCGGACGCAACGCTTGCGAGCGTCGAGGCCATGTCTCCCCACGATTTCATGACCGGGATGTTCCGGCAGTTCGGCGACGCGCTGGACGGCATCGTCTTCAAGGACGCGGAGTTGCTCGGCTCCGTGCGCGAGAAGGACGTCGTGCACGTCGTTTCGCGTGTTTCCGTCGATGGCCCGAAGGGCCTCAAGCTGCGGCAGATGGAGGTCGTCAGCGTGATGCCCGACGGCGATGGCTGGAAGCTGTTGCTCAGCGGTTCGCTCGAGGGGATTGCCGCGGCTTTGTCGGCGCAGTAGCGTCGCGGCATGGCACACGGTCTGACCTGCTGGAAATGCGGCGCGTCGCTCGAGGCGCTGAGCCTGCCGCTGCGCCGGCTCGATGAATGCAAGGGCTGCCGCAGCGAGTTGCACGCCTGCCGAATGTGCGTCGAGTACGACACGCACGTCGCCAAACACTGCCGCGAGCCCACGGCCGAGGAAGTACGCGACAAGACGAAGGCCAACTTCTGCGATCACTTCAAGCCGAAGGTGGGCGCGTATGTCGCGCCGAACACGGCGGAAGTCGATACATCGCGCGCGGCGCTCGAAGCGTTGTTCGGGAAGAAGTGATCGCGCCCGCCTCGGCCATCCGGCACAGTTTGTCCGCGATCGCGAAGACGTATGCCGCTTCGCTCGGAGTTCTCCTCGCCGGCGGCGCAATCGTCGCCACGATCGGGTACGCGGCGCTTTCCAGTTTCGGATCCGTCACGATGATCCTGATCTATCTACTGGCGGCCGGCGTGCTGGTCGGAATCGGAACGGGAATCGCGCTCGGCCGGACCGCCCGGTTCACCGACCCGGAGACTCCCTGGAGCACGGCGTCGGCCGCCCTTGCCTGCCTCGCGCTCAGTGTGGGAACCGTTGCGCATTTTTCGGACATCAATCTCTCGATACTCATCCCGCTGGCGATCTGCGCGGTCGCCAGCCTGGCCGTCGAACTGACGCGCGCTACGGAAACACGATGAAGAAATACTCGATCCTCACGCACGCGTCATTGCTGGCGGTGATTTCGCTCGGCTCGAACGGGTGCGCCGCCGACACGCCCCTGGCCGCCGCCGAGCAGGTCGCGCAGATGAAGCGCGGCGTCAACATCGTCGGTTACGACCCGATCTGGCAGGACCCCTCCAAGGCCCGCTTCAAGCCGCGCCACTTCGAGGTCATCAAGGGCGGTGGCTTCGACACGGTGCGCATCAACCTGTACGGCTTCCGCAAGATGAACGAGAAGCTCGAGCTCGATCCGCAATGGTTCGCCACACTCGACATGCTGGTGGCGGAGGCGACGAAGCAGGACCTGCACGTCATCCTCGACGAGCACGATTACGAGCGCTGCACCGACGACACCGAACGGTGCCGCCGGCAGCTCAAGGCGTTCTGGACTCAGGTCGGCGAGCACTACAAGGACGCGCCGCCGAACGTCATGTTCGAGATGCTCAACGAGCCGAACCGCAAGATGGACGCGATCTGGAATTCGCTGATCGCCGAGACGCTGCCCATCATTCGAAAGTCGAACCCGACGCGAAACGTGATCATCGGTCCCGCGTTCTGGAACAACATCTCGCACCTGCCGCAGCTCGAGTTGCCGGCGGACGACCGGCACATCATCGTCACCGTCCATTACTACGAGCCGCATACCTTCACGCACCAGGGCGCGAGCTGGTCGCCGGAATACACGCAATTGTCGGGACTGACCTGGGGCACACCCGCGGACTACGCGAAGATCGAGCAGGATTTCGACAAGGCGCAGGCCTGGGCGAAGGAGCACGATCGACCGATCCTGCTGGGTGAGTTCGGCGCCTACGACAAGGCGCCGCAGGAATCGCGGATCAAGTACACCGCGGCCGTCGCACGCGCCGCGGAGAAGCGCGGCTGGGCCTGGACCTACTGGCAGTTCGACAGTAACTTCGTCGTCTACGACATCGACAAGGACGCGTGGAACGAACCTATCTACCGCGCGCTCGTGAACCCATGAACGAAGCCAATCCCTACGCTCCGCCCAGGGCGCCCGTCGCGGACTCGGTCGTCGCCGAACAGATCGGTCCCTGCGCTCACGTCGAGCGGGCGTGCCAGCTGCTCTGGATCAGCTTCGCGATATCAGTCATCGCCCGAGTGATCAGTGTATTCGCCCTCACCAGCGGCATCGCCTCCGTCGCCGGCCTGTTCGGCCTGTCGTTCGGTACGGCCATCGCCGGATTACTGCTGTGGTGGGTGACGCGCAAGTTGCGTCAGGGTCGCAACTGGATGCGATGGCTTTACACGATCGCGAATGTCCTCGTCACCACGACCAGCCTGCTTTCGATTGCAGGACTCGTCGATGTCACGCGCGAAATGATGCTCTCGATGTGGCGGGACTACCCGCTTCTCGGTGTGTCGAGCGTGGTGCAGCTGGCGTTTGGCGTAGCGGCCCTGGTATTGCTGCACACCGCGACTTCGCGCGAGTGGTTTCGCGCGAAGTCGCGGTCCGCCTGACTACTTCTTGCCCGACAGGCGATCGATCAGGGTCGCGAACTTCGAGCCCTTCTTGTCGATCTTGACGCGCAGGTGGCGTACGCCGGTGTCGCTCGAGCTGTCGTTCGTGATCTCGAGCGAATTCGCGCCGAGAATTTCGAGCGTCTGGTCGAGCGATTCCTCGTCGGCCGGCGCATGCGCATCGCGGCGCGTATTGCGGGGCGGCGGCGCCTTGCGCTTGGCCTTCTTGTCGTCCGCGGCCGGCGGCACGGCGCTCGGAGCGGGCTTCGCGGGCGCCGGCGGCTGCTTGAAGAAGCGCGGTGACGCTTCGCCGTCGACGTCCTGTTCGATGTGTTCCGGCGTGTCGTCCTCGAGGAGCTGGAAAATCCCGCTTTCGTTCGACGACGAGATGGACTCCGGCGTCGGAGCCGGCACGTCCTTGATGTTGGCCGCCTTGTAGATGCCGCTGCGTGCCGCGTTGAGGTCCGTGGCGCGCTCCTTCTCGAGCGTGGTCACGGGCACGACCGAGACGGTCTTGAAGTCGGAGCGCACGTAATAGGCGACCTGCTTGGCCGACACGGCGTCGCTGAAGAAACCGAGACGCAGGCCGTACCAGGTGCGGCCGTCGCGGTTGGCTTCGGTGGTGTAAAGCGTGTACGCGTTGAAGATCGCGAGCGGCGGAATCTTCGACATGTCGAACGGCGTGACCGACCAGTCGAGTTGCACGGCGAACAACACCGGCGCGTTGCGCTTGACCTCGGCCTTGATGGCCAGCATCGACTGCGCGTCTTCGGGCTTGATGACCCGGATGGCCTCGTCGACGTCGGCCTCGCGCGAACCTTCGCGGAACGGCGTGTGGCGCTCGAGCAGGCGGATGGTCTGCGTATCCGACAGGTCGTCCAGCTCCTCGATGACCTGCCTGACGTTCGACAACGCGGCCGCGGGTTGCGAGATCGCGGGCATCTGCACCGTCGGTTCCGGCGCGGCAGGCTTCGACGCGGGCTTGGGCGCCGCAGGAGCCGCGGCCTGGAAGCTCGGCGCGGTGACCTGCGCGGCGATCTTCGGCGCGACGGCGGGCGGTCTCGCCGGGACGACCGGCTTCGCGGCGGCCGGCGCGGGCGTCGGCGTAGCGGGCTTCGCGGCGGGCTTGGGC
>JAEYUC010000082.1 GCA_023433705.1 Pseudomonadota bacterium | reverse complement strand
TTCAGACCGACGCGTCCATCAACCCGGGCAACTCCGGCGGGGCGCTCGTCAACATCAAGGGAGAGCTGGTCGGCATCAACAGCGCCATCCTCTCGCGCTCGGGCGGCAACATCGGCATCGGCTTCGCGATCCCGGTCAACATGGCCCGCAGCATCATGGACCAGTTGCTCAAGTACGGCTCGGTCAAACGCGGATTGCTCGGTGTCAGCATCTATTCGCTCACGCCCGACACGGCCAAGTCGCTTGACATCCCGAACACGCAGGGCGTGCTGGTTTCGCAGGTGACCGAGGGGTCGGCGGCCGAAAAGGCGGGAATCAAGCCTGGCGACGTGATCACCAGCATCAACGGCCAGACCATCAAGTCGAACAGCGAGCTGCGCAACGCGATCGGCCTCGCGCGCGTCGGCGACAAACTCAACGTCTCGCTGATCCGCGACCGCAAGCCGCTCCAGGTCGTCGCGGAAATCACCGAGTTGCCGGCGACCACCGCGTCGGCCGGCGCCAAGTCGACTCCCGCCACGCCGGAAGACGCGACCGCGGTGCACCCAGGCCTCAAGGGCGCGACGCTCGCGGATGCGCCCGAGGGCGGCGTCTCGATCAAGGCGATCGAGCCACGCAGCCCCGCGTCGCAACTGCTGCGGACGGGCGACCGGATCGAGGCGGCCAATCGCGTGAATGTCGCGAACCTCAAGGAGTTGCGCGACATCGCCAAGCGTGGCGGCGCGCTGGTGCTGAAGATTCGTCGCGGCAACGCGGTGGTCCTCGTGCCTCTTCGCGCGCCATGAAGCGCGCGAACGTCGATGATCCCGCACCGTGACGCGCTGATGGACGTTCTCGTCATCGGAGCCGGCCCCGCCGGCTCCCTGTCTGCCGCCTTGCTGGCGCGCCGCGGGTACCGCGTGCTCGTGCTCGAACGCCAGAAATTCCCGCGCTTCTCGATCGGCGAAAGCCTGCTCGCCTGCAGCATGGAGCTGCTGGAAGAAGCCGGCATGGTCGAAGCCGTGATGGCGCGCGGCTTCCAGTTCAAGAACGGCGCGGTGTTCGACCGCGACGGCGAACACTCGGTGTTCAACTTCGCCGAGAAATCGAGCCCTGGGTATCCCTTCACGTTCCAGGTGCCGCGCGCCGACTTCGATGCGACGCTCGCCGACGAGGCCGCGCGCCAGGGCGCGCAGATCCGCTACGAGATCGAAATCACGGCCGTGGATTTCAGCGGCGACCGTCCGAAGGTGACGAGTCGGGCCGCGGACGGTGCTATCGAGGTCCACGAGCCGCGCTTCGTGCTCGACGCGTCCGGCTTCGGCCGCACGCTTCCCAGACTACTCGGCCTGGAGCGGCCCTCGACCTTCCCCCCGCGCGCCGCGATCTTCACGCACGTGCGCGACGGCGCCGTCTCGGGAGCGTTCGACCGGCAGAAGATCCGCGTTGGCATCCACCCGGTGGACCGGGAAGTCTGGTCCTGGCTGATTCCGTTCTCCAATGGCACGGCCTCGGTGGGCGTCGTGTCATCGATCGAACATCACCGCGCGCGCACGGGATCGCCCGAGGAGCAGTTCTGGCAGGCGCTGCGGGCCGAACCACGCCTGCACGCGCTGCTCGCGGATGCGAGCACGCTGCGACCAGTCGGAGAGATCATCGGATATTCCGCCACCGTGTCGCAGTTTCACGGACGGCACTTCGCATTGCTCGGCAATGCGGCGGAATTCCTCGACCCGGTGTTTTCCTCCGGCGTGACCATCGCGATGAAATCCGCGAGCCTCGCGGCCGCGGCGCTCGACCGGCAATTCAAGGGCGAAAACGTCGACTGGGAGCGGGAATTCACCGAGCCGCTGATGTACGGCGTGGAGACCTTCCGCAGTTTCGTCTCCGGCTGGTACGACGGCAGCCTGCAGGACGTGATCTTCTTCCCGCGCCAGCAGCCGGCGATTCGCCGGATGATCTGCTCGGTGCTCGCCGGATACGTGTGGGATCCGGAGAACCCGTACACGGGACCGAAGTCCGGGCGGCGGTTGCGCGCGCTGGCCGAGGTCTGCCGGGGTAGTTAGTCGTCAGGTCCTGGCGGAAGCCGCCGCAAGACTCGCGAGCAGCGCGCGGGCCCGTAACGTATCCGGATGATCGCCCGAGAATCCGGCGGTGAGCGCCTCGTCCGCGCGCCGCGCGACCTCGGCCGCTTCGCGGACGCGCCCCAGTGCGGCGAGCGCCTCGGCATGATTGAGCGCCGCCTGGCCGTAGTTGCCGCTGAGCCGCCAATCGCGCGAGGCCTTTTCCTCGAAAGCGAGTCCGTCGGCGGCCCAGCGCTCCGCGGTGGCGGCATCTCCCTGCGCCAACGCCACCTGCGCGCCCGTGAAGAGCACGCTCGCGAGCCCCGAACCCGACTTTTTCGCCGGGTAGTCGAGACCTTCCAGCATCGAATCGACGAGACTTCGCGCGCCCACGAGATCGCCCTGCGCGCGCATCAACTCGGCGCGCGTCAGCTTCACTTCGTTGAGCAGACGTTCGTTTCCTTTCGGGTTGGCGCTCAGCGCCTTTTCGACTTCGGCCAGCTTCGTCAGCGCCTCGTCGATCCGTCCGAGCTTTCCGACCGATCGGGCTTCGATGAGATTGGCGAGCGCCGCGACTCGCGAATTGCCAGCCGCTCGCGCGCGTCCCGCTTCTTCGTTCGCGAGCCTGGCCGCCTCCGCGTAATTGGCCAGGCGCATCTGGCTGGTCGCCAGGTGGTTGGCAAAGCCCACCGGTGGCCCGCTGTCGGGTTCCACCTGCGCGGCCAGGTCCATCGCCCGTTGCTGTTGCTTCACGGCCGTACCGATCTCGCCCGCGCGCGAGAGCGTGGCGGCGTGATTCATCAGCATGATCACCATGTTCATCGACTGGTCGCGGCCCGCGGTCTCCAAGAGCTCGATCGATTCGTCCAGCGCCGCGAGCGTTCCCGCGACGTCGTCGTTCTTGTAGCGCAGGTGCGCAAGATCGCCGAGCAGCGCGAGTCGCGTCTGCAGAGGCATGCTTGTCGACTGTGCGGCCGCCTCGTCGAGCTCGCCCGCGAGCAGCGCGATCGCGCCCGGTGTGTCTCCATCGGCCTCGCGCACCGCCGCGCGCGAACGAGCGCAGGCCCAGTGCGCGGCGGGCTCCAGGCTGCTGCCGGCAAGTAGCGCGGAGACTTCCGCCAGCCGCGCGTTGGCGGCGGCGCGATCGGTTTCGATCAGGACATCCGCCGCGGAACATTGCGCGGCCGCGAGCAAGCTGAAATCACCGAGCCTGCGCGCGCTCTCGATGACGCGCTCGAGCAGCTGCATTTCGCGCTCGGTCTTGCCGAGCGTCGCATAACGGCGCGACGCCTCGTACAACATCTGGGCGTCGGTGATCTCCTGCCTCCCGTACGCGCGCTCGAGGATCGCCGTGCTGCGGTCGAGACTTTCGGCCAGCGTGAGCGGTTTGCCGTCGCGGCCGAGCTCGTCGAGCATCGTGTCGAGAAACTCGTTGGTCGCCACCGCGCGCGCGCGCAAGCGCTCGGCATGATCGCGCTGCGTGCGCGCCTCGATCATCTGGGCGAAGGCGAGCCCCGCGGCGGCGATCACCGCGATCGACGTGCCCGCGGCGGCGGCGACGCCGACGCGGTTGCGGCGCACGAACTTGCGTACGCGATACCAGGCGCCGTCGGGCCGCGCGTGCACCGGGCGATGTTCGAGGTGGCGAGTGATGTCGTCCGCCAGCGCGTTTACGGTCGCGTAACGCTCGCCGGGTTCCTTCTTCAGGCACTTGAGCACGATGTTGTCGAGATCGCCGCGCAGCGCGGCCGCACCCGCCCGCGCCAGTTCGCTCGGCCGCCGCAGCTCGTTCGAAAGGATCGCGTCCTCGAGCGCGCCGCGCGAGTCGCGTCCCAGCCTGTAGGGACGTTCCCCGGTCAGCAACTCGAACAGGATCACGCCGAGCGAGTAGACGTCGCTCGCCACGGTGAGCGGCTGGCCGAGTATCTGTTCGGGCGAGGCGTAATCGGGCGTGAGGGCGCGGCCCGAAATTTCCGTGAGACGCGTGGCGCGCGCCTCGCCGCCGTCGAGTAATTTGGCGATGCCGAAATCGAGCAGCTTCACGCCGCCGCCCGGTGTCACGAGGATGTTGTCCGGCTTGAGGTCGCGATGCACGATGAGTCTGCCGTGCGCGCTCGCCACCGCGTCGGCCACCTGCAGGAAGAGTTTCAGCCGCGTCGCGAGATCCGCCGGCGACCCCAACGCATTCGCGCAGAACTCGTCGATCGGCGCGCCCTCGACGTATTCGAGCGCGAGAAACGGCTGGCCCTCGGCCGTGATGCCCGCATCCAGCAGCCGCGCGATGTTGGGATGATCCAGCGTCGCGAGAATTTCGCGCTCGCGCGCCATGCGCTCGGCAAGATCGGCGCGGCGCCCGCTCACGTGCGGTAGTTTGAGCGCCACGGGGCGGCTGATCAGCCCGTCGGCGCGCTCCGCCAGCCACACCGATCCCATGCCGCCCGCGCCGAGCTCGCGCATCAGTCGATACGCGCCGACGGTTTCGCCGGCCGCGCCCCGCGCCGTATCGCCGTCTTCACCGGACGCCGCGAACTTCGGCAGCGTCGCGAGAAACTCGCCGGTTTCCACCGACGCGGCCCGCGACAACAGTTCGCGCAGTCGCGGCTTGAGACTTTCGAACCGCGGCTCGAGCGACTCGAGCCAGGCCGCGCGAGCCGAGGGTTCGCGATCCAGCGCCTCGTCGAGCAGCTGGTTCAACTCCATCCAGCTCGCGGCGTCGATGTTCAATCGTGCCAAGCAGTTCTCCCGCGTCTCAGGGCTGGATCCGTGCCATCGCGAACGAGACGCTGGAACCATTGCGCGCCGCGCCGACGACGATGATGCCGCCGTCCGGAGCGATGGCCAGCCCGCTTGCGCCGTCGCTTGCGCCGTGGAAGTCCACGGTCACGATCCCGTTTCCGCCGAAAGTCGAATCGAGCGTCCGGTCGGGGTTGTAGCGCAACACGCCGAAATCGGCCACCGTCCCACTCGACACCTGCGCCGCGAGCAGCATTTTTCCGTCGGGCATACGCAGCAGCTGGTTAGCCACGTCGTTGTCGGGCCCGACCGGCGTCATCGTGAACAGGCCCGTCGCGCCGACGAGGCCGTCCATCGAGAACTCGACGAGCTCGATCTGCGTCACGAAACCGAGCGTGGCGTGCGGCACGCTGACCACGCCCGCGGTGATGAAGCGGTCGTCATCGAGGACCACCATGTCGATCGCGCGACCGAGCGGGCCCTGCGGCGCTTCGTCCAGGAACACGACACCGGCGCCGTCGCGCCCGAAGTTTCCGACCACGCGCGGATTGTCCGTATCGAGCTGGCCGTTGGTGCGGAATCGCGCCAGTCCCAGTCCCATGCTGTTGTCGGCCGCGCCGGCGACCACGAGCTTGCCGTCGGACTGCAGGCCCAGGGCGTACGCGACGTCACTGCCATTCGTGACCGGCGCCGCGCTGCCGTCGCCGCCGAAGCTCGCGTCGACGGTGCCATCCGCGAGCAGCCGCGCCGCGGCGAAGTTCACGTGATTGTCGCCGGCCAGGTCGCGCCAGCCCGCGACGCCCGCGATGTAGATGGTCCCGTCCTGCACGATCAGTGCCCGATTTGCCACGTGATTGAGAACGGTCCCGTCCTCCGGCCTCACGCTTTGATAGGGGTTGATGGTGGTCAGTCCCGCCGTGCCGAAGCCGGTATCCAGGGTGCCGTCGGCGTTGTGCCGCAGGACGGCCATGTCGTAGCGCGAGCCCGTGCGCGCCCGGCCCACGACGATCAGCTTGTCGTCGGGCTGGATCGCGAGCCCATTGGCCTCCTCGCCGGTGGCGCCGGTGAACACCACCGCGACGCGTCCGTCCGTGCCGAAGCCCGGATCCGGCGCGCCGTCCGGCATGAAGCGCGCGAGCCACATGTCCGCGAGCACCACGATCCGTCCGTCGCTCTGCACGACCACGGCCTGCGCCGGTGGAAGATCCGCGAGCGACACCTTTCCCTGCGATCCGAACGAAAGATCGAGCGCGCCGGTGGGTGGCGGCGTCGTGCAGCTCACGTCGATCGAACGCACGTCCTCCGCCGCGATCTGGCCGCTGCCCTGGCTGACCGTGCAGACCTGGTCGGGCGTGCGCGGCTGCGTGATCACGCGGACGTCGTACGTTCCGCCGTCGGAATACGAATAGCCCAGCGCGTGCGAACCGTCCACTGTCGGCAGGATGTTTGCGCCCGTGACGACGTCTTCGATCACGAGCCCGGCGCCCTCGAGTCCCGAAACGTTCACGTACACCGTGTAGACAGGCGGTGGCGGCGGATCATCGTCGACGATGATCAGCGACGTCGAGGAGTTGAAGCCGAGCGCGGCGCAACCGCGCGGGTTGGTGAGCCGCAGCACGACGATGCGCGCATCCTCGGTGACGTCGTCGGCGATGATCGGCACGCGCACGCGACGCGTGCCGCCCTGCCCGTCGGCGAACGCGACGGTGGTGGTCACGGGCTCGTAGTGAGTGCCGGCGGTGCTCGTGTGGTCTTCCGTCGAGAACGTCGCGCTCACGTAGCCGCTGGTACCGCCGCTTCGGGTCACGAGAATGCTCGCGTACCCGTCGTATTCGTTCACTTCGAAGCCGCTATTCGCGAATTCCAGGACTCCGGCGGCGGGATTCGTCGGTCCCGTGCATTCGGGCGCGTCAGGCACGCGATATTCCGGCAACGCGCCAGCGGGCGCGTCCACGGGCGTGAGACCCGAATACGAAAGTCCGAGGCCGCCGCTCGCCTGCGGATCGCGCAGAAACGCAGCGGCGTAGGTCTGGCGATGCCGCTCGTCATTGGCCAGCGCGCTCGCCTTCGTGTGCAGCACGAACAGGTCGCCGACGGGGATGTCATCGAGCGGCACGTTCACCGTGATGGGCGCGCGCAGCGTGGCGCGCGCGTGATCGTCGATCCCTCGGCCGTCGACGTCCTCGTCGATATCGAAATCCTCATTCGTCCAGATCGGCCGCGGCGCATTTTCGGCCTGGAAGGCGCCGCCCCAGTGACGATGGTACCCGGCAAGTACGCCGTCGCTCGCCGCCATGAATACTTCACGGTCGGTGTCGTAGTTGTAAGCCCGGACCGCCAGCGAGATCTGTCCGTAGACCGCGGCGTCGCAGTACCTGTCTTCGGAGACGTTGAGTCCGCACTCCGCGCCGCGCGGCCGCGTTGGAACGAGGTCCTCGCCGGTGTCGATCAATTCGATATGGGCCGCGCTCACGGTGAAGCTCAACGACGCGTTGGGCGCTTCCTTGATGAAGTACTGGTATTGGTTGAGCTCGCTGCGCACCGAGGCCACTCGCGTCGGATCGAAGCGATCCTGGTCCGGCGCCTGCGCGCCGACCCAGTAGGTGCCGCCATCGTTGCTGCTGTACACGTGCAGGCGCGCGCCGTCCGGCACATCGTCCGGCCGCGGCGACAGGCCCCCGACGATGCGTTCGTCGTCGACGATGCCGGTTCCGGTCAGAAAACCCGGGTCGCCCAGATCGGTGAAAACAGGTGCGCTGTGCGTGATGAGCTGGAATTTCCAGTCGCGCTTGATCCACTCGAGCGCGACCGGTGTCGGCGGGCCCGGCGGCGGGGGTGGAGGCGGCGCGGATTCAGACTCGCCGCCGCCTCCACAGGCAGCCAGCGTGAACGCGGCGATCAGGCCGGACAGAAAAATTCGTGCGTGCATGGGCGCTCCGGAAAAAGGTCTTCCCGGAGCAATACGCAGCGGCTACGGAAATCCGGACAGCGTCAGGCGCCGAGGCTCTGCGCCAGCAGCAGGCGCGCCTTTTCCCAGTCCCTTCTCACGGTCCGGTCGGTGACGCCGAGGATCTCGGCAATCTCTGTTTCGGTCAGTCCCGCGAAGTAGCGCAGCTCGACCACGCGCGACAGCCGTTCATCGAGCGCGCCCAGCTCCTCGAGCGCCTCGTGGACGCGGATGACCTCTTCCTCACCCGAAATCGCCGCGTCGGCGACGGAGGTGTCCAGCGTCGCCCGCTCGGCGCCGCCGCCCCGCCGCTCGGCGAGCCGTGCGCGCGCCAGATCCACGATCACCGAACGCATGACGTGCGCGGCGTAACGAAAGAAATGCACGCGGTCGCGCAATTGCAGTTCGCCCGCATTCGCGAATCGCAGGAAGGATTCGTGCACGAGCGACGTGGTGTCGAGCAGCGTGCCACGCGCCGAATGGTTCAGCCGGCCGCGCGCCATGCGTCGCAGATCCTGGTAGGTCCTGTCGAACACGCGCCGCAGCGCCTCTTCGTCACCGCCCTGGGCGCGCTGGATGAGATCCGTGAGTGCAGGCGTATCGGCCATGTGGCGATTTTGCCTTCAGGGCGCCCGCGGCGGCGCGCGAGTTTCAGCCGGCCCGCGAGACGGGCTCGGGCGCGGCCGCGGCGCGCCGGTCCAGCGCGCGCCGCCGCACGCGCGCCACGGCCAGGTACACCGCCGGCGTCGTGAACAGCGTGAGCAGCTGGCTCACGAGCAGGCCGCCGACAATGGCGATGCCGAGCGGGCGGCGCATTTCCCAGCCTTCACCCAGCGCCAGCATCAGCGGCAACATGCCGAGCAGCGCCGCGACGGAAGTCATGACGATGGGCCTGAAGCGCAGGCGGGCCGCCTCCAGAATGGCCGCGCGTGGCCGCAGTCCGCGCGCGCGTTCGGCATCGAGCGCGAAATCCACCAGCAGGATGGTGTTCTTCATCACGACCCCGACGAGCAGGAACAGCCCGAGCAGCGAGATGAGGTTCAGCTCGTCGTCCATGAGCAGCAACGCGAGCAACGCGCCGACGCCGGCCGCGGGCAACGTGGAGAGGATCGTCAGCGGCTGCACGAAGCTCTCGTACAACATGCCGAGCACCAGGTAGACGGCGATCGCCGCTCCGAGGATCAGCCAGATCTGGTTCTTTTTCATGTCGGCGAAGGCGCCGGCTTCGCCGGAAGGTTTGGCCACGATCGACGAAGGCAACATGATCTCTGCCATCGCCCGGTCGATCGCCTCGGTCGCCTGCTCGAGGGACACGTCCGGCGCCAGCGAGAAATCGATGCGCACCGAAGCGAATTGCTCGTGATGCTGCAGCCGGTCGGGCGCCATTCCGTACGCGTATTTCGTGATCGCCGAGAGCGGGACGCGCTGGCCATCGCGGCCGATCGCGTACACCTGCTCGAGTGTCGACGGGCTCTGCGTGTATCGCGGGTCGAGTTCCATCACCACGCGGTACTGGTTCAGGTTGTCGTAGAGGGTCGCCACCTGGCGCTGGCTGAATGAATTGTTGAGCACGCTCGCGATGGTTCGCATGTCGATCCCGAGCCTGCCCGCCGTCTCGCGGTCGATTTCGAGAACCACCTGGCGCATGCCTTCATCGCCGGTGGTTTCCACGTCCGTGAGCTCGGGCAACGCGGCGAGCGCATCGCGCGCGCGCGGCGCCCACTGGCGCAGCTCGGCGAGATCGTCGGACAGCATCTGGAATTCGTAGCTGCCCTCGCCGCCGCCGCCACCTCGCACCTGGATGTCCTGGTCGACGAACAATCGCAGCGCCGCGCCCGGAATGTCGGGCGTCTTCGCGCGCAACCGGTCGATGATCTGCTGGCTGGAGACGCGCCGCTCGGATAGCGGCTTCACCTTGATCATGATCCAGGCGTTGTTCACGCCCGTGCCTCCGCCGCTGTAGCCGATGATGTCCTCGATCGCCGGATCCGACATGAGCAGCTTGCGGTATTCGCTGATCTTGGGCGCCATCGCCTGGAACGACAGACCGTCGTCTCCGCGCGCGAATCCGCGCAGCTGCCCCGTGTCCTGCCGCGGTACGTTGCCCTTGGGCACGGTGTTGAAGAGCCAGACGTTGAGTCCCACCACGCTCACGAACACGAGCATCGGTATCCACGGACGCCGCAACACACGATCGAGCGAGTGCACGTAGGCGGCCCTGAGGTCGTCGAAAAACCCGGACGCGAAACGTTTCAGTGCGCCTGCCTCCTCCTCCGGCTCGCGCGCGCGCAGCACGCGCGCGCTCAACGCGGGCGTGAGACTCAGGCAGATGACCAGCGACACGGCCATCGCCGCGACCAGCGTCAGCGAGAACTCGCGAAACAGGCGCTCGACGAAATCGTCGAGGAACAGGATCGACACGAACACGACGGCCAGCGCGACGTTCATGGACAACAACGTCGCGCCGACTTCGCCGGCGCCGCGTCGCGCGGCCTCGAAGGGCGACACACCGTCTTCGATGTGCCGCGATATGTTTTCGAGCACGACGATCGCGTCGTCGACCACGAGTATCGCGGCGACGATGAGCGCGGTGAGCGACAGGTTGTTCAGCGAGAATCCCGCGAGCCAGATGATGGCGAGCGCGCCGAACAGCACCACCGGGATGGCCAGCGTCGGCAGCAACGCCGCGCGCCAGTTGCCGAGGAACGCAAGCACGACGAGGACGACCAGCACGACCGCGATGACCAGCGTGAGCTCGGCCTCGCGCAGCGTCGCGCGGATGACCGGCGAGCGATCCATCGCGACCTTCATTTCCACGCCGGCGGGCAACAGCGCGCGCAGCGTCTCCATCTGCGCGTGGATCGCGTCCACCGTTTCGATGATGTTGGCCTGCGGCTGGCGGCTCACGGTGACGATCACGGCGTCGCGATCGTTGTGAAAACCCGAGGCGTACCTGTTCTCGGTGCCTTCGGTCACGGTCGCGACATCTCCGAGCCGGACCGGCCGGCCGTCGCGCCACGCGACGATCAGCGGCCGGTACTCCTCCGCCGTGCGCAGCTGCAGGCTCGCTTCGATCTGCCAGGTGCGCGATTCGTCGGAAACCGAGCCGAGCGGCCGCTGCGTATTGGCGGCGCGAATGGCGTTGCCAACTTCGTCGAGCGCGATGCCGTGATGATTGAGCGCGTTCGGATCCAGCGACACGCGCACCGCGGGCAACGAACTGCCGCCCACGTCCACCGAACCCACGCCGGGGATCTGGGAAACCTTCTGCGCGATGATGGTAGAGGCCACGTCGAACAACTGGCCCGGCGAGAGCCGCTCGGAGCTCAACGCCAACGCCATGATCGGAGCCTGCGTCGGGTTCACCTTGCGGTAGGTGGGCATGCCCGGCATTCCGCTCGGAAGCTGGGAACGCGCGGCATTGATGGCGGCCTGCACTTCGCGCGCGGCCTCGTCGACGTCGCGGTCCAGCGCGAAGCGCAGGTTTACGGTAGTTTGGCCCTGGATGCTGACGGACTGGATCTCCGTGATCCCGGAGATCGTGCCGAGCGCGCGTTCCAGCGGCGTCGCGACGGTTGCCGCCATGGACTCCGGGCTCGCGCCCGGCAGGCGCGCCTGCACCTGGATGGATGGATAGTCCACCTGCGGCAGCGGCGCCACGGGAAGCTGCCGCAACGCGAGCAGTCCGGAGAGCAGGATCGCGATGGCCAGCAGGACGCTGGCCACGGGACGTTCGATGAACGCCCGCGTGAAACTCACCGCGCGCCCTCCTCGCGTACGGCGCCCGCCCTGGCGTCGTCCCACGCGCGCCGGCGCGTGAGCCGGTCGAAGAACAGATAGATGACGGGCGTCGTGAACAACGTGAGCACCTGGCTCACGAGCAGGCCGCCCACCATCACGATGCCCAGAGGTTGACGCAACTCGGCGCCGGATCCCGACGCGAACATCAGGGGGATGGCGCCGAACAGCGCCGCGAGCGTCGTCATCAGGATCGGACGGAAGCGCAGCAACGCTGCCTGCCGGATGGCCTCACGCGGCGCGAAACCCTGTTCGCGCTCGGCCTCGAGCGCGAAGTCGATCATCATGATCGCGTTCTTCTTCACGAGGCCGATCAGCAGCACGATCCCGATCACCGCGATGAGATCGAGGCCGCGGTCCGCGAGCAGCAGGGCCAGCAATGCGCCGATGGTGGCCGAAGGAAGCGTGGAGAGAATGGTCACCGGGTGGATGAAACTCTCGTAGAGCACGCCGAGCACGATGTACATCGTGACGACGGCGGCGAGGATCAGCCACAACGTGCTGGACAGCGAATTATGAAACGCCTCGGACGCGCCCTGCAGTCGCAGCTCCAGGCTGGCCGGCGGCGCCAGTTCCTCCCGGGCCTCCTCGATGGCGGACAGGGCCGCGCCGAGCGACGAACCGCTCGCCAGGTTGAAGGACACGGTCACGGCGGGAAACTGGCCGAGGTGGTTGACCACGAGCGGAGCCGCCCGCTCCACCAGGCGCGCCACGGTAGATAGAGGCGCGGGTTCGCCGGATTCCGTCGCCACGCGGATGCGCTCGATGGCCTCGGGGCCGAACTGGAAGTCCCGGCGGGTCTCGAGCACCACGCGGTACTGGTTGGCCTGCGTGAAGATCGTGGAGATCTGCCGCTGTCCGAACGCGTCGTACAGGGCATCCGCAATCGCGGCGACGGAAATGCCGAGGCGCGCGGCCGCCGCGCGATCGATTTCCAGGTAGGCCTGCAATCCTTCGCTTTGCAGGTCGCTGGCCACGTCGGCGAGCGCGGGCGACTCGCGCAGATGCGAGACGAACCGATGGGTCCACTGCTCGAGCTCGACCTGGTCCGGACTCGTGAGACTGAACTGGTATTGCGTGCGACTCACGCGATCTTCGATGGTCAGCTCCTGCACGGGTTGCAGATAAAGCGCGATGCCCGGCACCGACGCGGTGCGCTCGCGCAGGCGGTCCATCACCTCGAGCACCGACGCGTCGCGGTCGGCGTGTGGCTTCAGTTCGATGAGGAACCGCCCGGTGTTGAGCGTCGGATTCGTGCCGTCGACACCGATGAACGACGACAGCGTGGCGACGTCCGGATCGTCGAGAATGAGATCCGCCAGCGCCTGCTGGCGTTGCGCCATCGCATTGAACGACACCGTCTGCGGCGCCTCGCTGATGCCCTGGATGAGGCCGGCGTCCTGCACCGGGAAGAATCCTTTCGGCACCACCAGGTAGAGCAGCACCGTGAGCAATACCGTCGCAACCACGCTCAGCAGCGTGGCGGGCTGGCGAGCCAGCACCCAGTCGAGACCGCGTTCGTAGTGCCCGATGAGCCGCGTGAATGCGTCGTCGCCGTGCGCCGCGGCATGACCCTGCTTGAGGAATCGCGCGCACATCATCGGGGTGAGCGTGAGTGAAACGAGCAGCGACAGCGCGATCGCGACGGCGAGCGTCACCGCGAATTCGTGGAACAGCTTTCCCACGAGGTCGGCCATGAACAACAGCGGAATGAGCACGGCGATCAGCGAAACGGTCAGCGACAGCAGCGTGAAGCCGATCTGCTCGGCGCCCTTGAGCGCGGCGTCGACCGGCTTCTCCCCCTTTTCGATATGACGCGCGATGTTCTCGAGCATCACGATTGCGTCGTCGACCACGAAGCCCGTGGCGATGGTGAGCGCCATGAGGGTCAGGTTGTTGAGCGAAAAGCCGGCCAGCAGCATCACGCCGAAGGTGCCGATCAGCGACAGCGGCACCACGACGCCCGGAATGATGGTCGCCGGCGCGTTGCGCAGGAACAGGAAGGTCACCATCACCACGAGCGCGATCGCGATGAGCAGTTCCTTCTGCACGCCGTGGATCGAGGCGCGGATGGATTCGGTGCGATTGCTGAGGACGGTGACGTCCACGCCGGCCGGTAGTGAGGCCCGCAATTGCGGCAGCAGCTCCTCGATGCGATCCACCACCTCGATGACGTTGGCGCCGGGCTGGCGTTGCACGTTGACGAGGATGGCGGGCGTGCGGCCCGACCAGGCCGCGAGGTAACGATTCTCCACGCCGTTTTCGACGGTCGCGACGTCGCCCAGCCGCAGCTGCCGACCCTCCACGCTCGCGATGATCAGGTCGCGGTATTCCTGCACGCTGCGCATCTGGTCATTCGCGTCCAGCATGATGGCGCGCACCGGCCCGTCGAAGCTGCCCTTCGGCATGTTCACGTTGGCGGTGGCGATGGCGGAGCGCACCTGATCCATCGACAAGCCGTTCGCCGCCAGCGCGCCCGGGTTCACCTGGATGCGCACCGCGGGCCGCTGGCCGCCGGCCAGCGTCACGAGTCCCACTCCGGGCACCTGCGAAATCTTCTGCGACACGCGCGTGTCGACGAGGTCGTAGACGGTCGACAGCGGCAACGTGCCGGAGCTGACCGCCAGCGTCAGGATCGCGGTGTCCGCGGGATTCACCTTCCGGTACACGGGCGGCACAGGCAGATCGTCGGGCAGCAGGTTGTTCGCGGCGTTGAGCGCGGCTTGCACCTCCTGTTCGGCGACGCCCAGGTCCACGTCGATCGAGAACTGCAGCGTGATGACCGACGCCCCGCCCGAGCTCGTCGAGATCATCTGGTTCAAGCTGGGGATGCGGCCGAGCTGCCGTTCGAGTGGCGCGGTCACCGCGCTCGCGGTCACGGTCGGGCTCGCGCCCGGATACAGCGTGATGACCTGGATGACGGGATATTCCACTTGCGGGAGCGCGGCAACCGGCAGCGCGCGGTAGGCGAGCGCGCCCGTGAGCAGCAGCGCGGCCATCAGCAACGTCGTCGCGACCGGCCGCAGGATGAACGGCCGCGAGAGGTTCATTGCGCCGCCACCGCGGGCTCTTCGATGATCTTCACGTCGCGGCCGTCGCGCAGGCGGTCGAGGCCTTCGAGCACGATCCGGTCGCCCGGCTGCACACCATCGGTCACCGCCACGCGCTCGCCTTCACTCGCGCCCAGCTTCACGTTGCGCACCGTCGCCTTGTTCTCTTCGTTCACCACGAAGACGAAGTTGCCCTGCGAGCCGAACTGCACCGCGGCATTCGGGATGACGATTGCGGCATCGTTGCGCACGCGCATGCGGACGTTCACGAACTGGTTGGGGAACAGGGACTCGTCCTCGTTCGGAAACTCGGCGCGCAGCCGCAAGGTGCCCGTCGCCGTGTCGATCTGGTTGTCCATGCTCAGCAGCAGTCCGGTTGCCAGCCGCGTGGTCTCGTCGCGGCCCCAGGCTTCCACGGGGAGTTGCGGCTGCGACCGGATCGCGGCGCGCACCGCCGGAAGATCGGTCTCGGGAATGGTGAACAACACGCTGATCGGGCGCATCTGCGTGATGGTGACGAGGCCCGCCGCGTCTCCGGATCGGATGAGATTGCCCGCATCCACGTTGCGCAGTCCTACACGCCCACTGATGGGCGCGGTGATCCGGGTGTAGGCGAGTTGCAGACGCGCATCCTCCACCGCGGCCTCGTCGGTGCGCCGCCGGGCCTGGAATTGCCGCACGAGCGCTTCCTGGTTCGCGAGCTCCTGGGCGGAAACGTAGCCCTTGGATTGCAGGTCCTTGAAACGCGCCAGCTCGCCTTCCGTATTGGCGAGTTCCGCCAGGTTCTGCTCCTGCTGGCCCTGGGCCTGCGCCAGGAGCACGCGGAAAGGGCGTGGATCGATTTCGGCCAACAGGTCACCCTGCTTGACGATCTGGCCTTCGCGAAACGCCACGCGGACGAGTTCACCGTCGACGCGGCTGCGTACCGTGACCGTCTTCAGCGGGGTCACCGTGCCGAGGGCCTTGATGTAGAGCGCAAATGGCTCCTGCACCGCGCTCACCACGCGCACGGGCACGGGCTGATTGCCCTCGGCGCGCCATGGCGGAGATCCAGGACGGCTGGTGGCGGTGGGCCCGTCGCCGGCGAAGTGACGCCATGCCGCCGTGGCGGCGATCACGACGCCCACGAGGATGAGCCCGCCGATCAACAGGCGCTTTTTCGAGCCGATGGAAGTGTTTTCGGTCATCACGGCTTCACAGCCTGCCGCACCGCTGCCGCGGATACCAATGAAATAAGCGGGTTGCGCGATACCGGGGGCATGAGGCGGGCGACATCAGGGCGTTGACGCGTGACCGGGGATTTTCCGTGTGCCCGGCCGACCCGGACCGCGAGGTCGCGGCCCCGCCGGTAGTTAGGTCAAGGCGGCGCGCGTCGCAGCCGTCGCAGGATCGGCTCGAACACGGGATTCGGCCCGCGTTCGAGCTCGAAGGCCTCCCCCTTCTCCGCCGCCTGCCAATACTGCCAGGGCAGCTTGTCCGCTCCGAGCTCGTAGTCCATTCCGTCCCAGGCTTCGCGGAACGAATAGAACGCCCAGTGCGCCCCGTGGGCTTCCAGCACCGTGAGAACGTCGTCGAGATATCGCGGGCAGTCGGGCCAGCGGCGCATGCAGCCGAACTCTCCGGCCACCAGGCGATTCGTCGGCACGTCATGCGTGCGCGCCCAGTCGAAGGGCTGCTGCAGATAGATGGCCACGCGTCTGGCGTCCCAGTGCGCCTCGCCTTCGGCGAACGGGACGACACCCGGGTATCGATACGGCTTCTCGCGCTTCATGTTGGGACCGCTGGTTGCGCCGTATGGCTCGTACATGTGGAATGCGTAGAGCAGGTGCGCATCCGCGTGCGGCACTCCGTCCCAGTACGAAAACGAATCGGCCGCGCCGTAGAATCCGGCGTCGAGCATGATCGGCGTGCGCGGATCGGCCGTACGCACGGCATCGATGAGCCGCGCGTAGAACCGCGGCAGATCGCGCGTGGTGCCGCGTGCCTTCTCGTACCACGCGCGCATGACTGCCGGCGGTGCGTGTTCGGCGAGTCCGCCCTTGCGCTCCGGTACGGGTTCGTTCACGAGGTTGTACGCAACGATCGCCGGATGGTCCGCGAGCGCCGCGGCGAGATCGCGCCACGCAGCCGCCGACTCGTCCCAGTACTTTCGATCGCTCCACAGACGGTCGTCGAACTTGTCGTCGTTCATCTGGATCCAGCGCGCGCCCGGGAGCGACAGCGGGACGACCACGACCTTGAGGCCCGCCGAATGGGCGTCGTCGAGCACGCGGCGCAAGGTCGCGAGGTCCTCGGGCACCAGCGACTCGTAGCGATCCAGGCTGCCGAACAGGAAATCCCGTCCGCGCGCCGATTTCCACTTGCTGAACGTGAGGCGCACCCAGGTCGCGCCGTAGTCGCGCAGCGCGCGGAAATACTCCGCGTCCGGCGGCGTCTCGTTGAAGCAGTTGGAGCCGCGCTGCGGCGTGTTCCAGAACTCGATGGAATCCGCGGCCTGCACCGCCAACGCGAAGCATGCGAGGAGGATCGTCAGGAAGGCGCGGCGCATCGCCGCAGTGTAGACGCGTCAGCGCGCGGAGGGGCGCGTCTGTTCGGCCGAATCTTTCGATGGCGCCGCGAATACCGATCGCAGCCGCTGGAACCGGATCTCGTGCCGGACCAGGTCGCGCGCGGCGAGCCTCACGTACTTGCGCAGGTGCGGATTCAGATGTGCGTCGATGCTTTCGGGGTCGATCTTGCGCAGCAGGCAGAACATCGCGAGCGCGTTCGCGAACTCGCCTTCGTTGAGCTCGTATCGCGTCATCGACAATTTCGCGTTCGTCATGAATACGCCGAATCCGAGGAACACGGCCGCGATGTCGATGGCGTTCTCTCGCAGCGCGTCGCCACCCGGAGAAGATTCATCGAACGTCTCCACCAGGTAGCGCGCGAGCTCGTGCGCGAACGCGGCGACGAGAACAGTCTGATCCGTTTCGTCGGGCCGGTACGTGATGACAGGAATGCGGTCGTCGCCGATCGTGAGCATGGGCTCGGCATCCGGCCGCGGCTCGACCACGCAGGGCCAGTCGGCCATGCCGGCGTGATCGCGCACCTGGCGGAACAGGGCCGCCGCGGCGGCGTGACCCTTCATCCCGCGATCGGGAAAATGTTCCGCGGTCGGCAGCACGAGGGTCGTCTCGAGAAACTTCGCGTAGCCGCCGCAATTGCGCAGCAGCCAGGCGAACACGTCGAACTGCCACTCGCACCGCGGCGCATCGAGAAAGGCTTTCGTTTTGAACAAGCCGCGCATGGTCGATTCGGATCGATCATGACACGAGCGCGGCTCGAACCCGCACGCCAATTTTTTGACTCGACATAATCGCGATGTTTGCCGGATCGGCGCAAGGCACATCGAATCCGGCGAAGATCACCGGCAAAGGCGCGCGCGACGTTCCTCGCGGGGTAGTTTGGCGAGCTCGGCGGCGGCGGCGTAGAAACGCGGCAGGTCGTGTTGCTGGTCGGCGAGCAATCGTTCGAAGCCCGGCACGCAGTCGTAGTAGGTCGCGAGCGAGGCGAGCCGCGCGTTGTTGGGCTGACCTTCGAGGTCGGCGACGATCTGCGACCGGGTACCGTGACGCGCGTCGAGCGCCTTGAGCTCGACCACGAGGCGCGCGAACACTTCCGCCTTGCGCTGGCGCATCTCCTCTTCGGGCAGTTGGGATGCGTAGAGCGACTCGAGCTCGCGCCGGTAACGCGCGACGATCCGCATGCTCTCCGCCTGCCGTTCGCGGCGCTTCTGGTACTTCTCCAGATCCGCGATCCGTCCGCGGCTCTCGAGCCAACGCGCCAGACCTTCTCGCTCGACGGTGACGGCGAAAGCTTCGTTGAACGCGCTGTCATCGGCGATGTAGACGACCTGGTGCGACAGCTCGTGAAACAGGATGGATGCGAGCTCATCGTCGCCGTATCCCAGCATCGTGCTCAGGATCGGATCGCTGAATTTCCCGAGCGTCGAATAGGCGGGCACGCCACCGACCATCGCATCGAAACCTTCGGCGCGCAGCGACCCGGCGAACTTCTCGGCCTTCGCTTCCTTGAAGTAGCCGCGATACGCGAAGCAGCCGACGAAGGGGAAGCACCATTCGCGCGGCTCGACCGAAAACTCGGGCGTCGCCACCACGCTCCAGACGACGTAGTCGCGCCTGAGATCCGCGTACGAGGTGTAGCTCTTGTTGTCGGGCAATCCCAGCTCGCGCGCCGCGAACTCGCGTGCGTCGCGCACGGACTCGAGCCGCTGCCTGAGTTCGGGCGCGGACTTCGGATCCGCGAGCACCTTGTCGATCGGGCGGCGCGCCGTCAGGATCTGCATCTGGCCCTTCGCGGCCTGCGCCACGTACATCGTTCCGCACCCTGTCAGGGCGAGACCGGCCGTCATGACCGACAGGATGGCGAGGCGCTTGCGTAGATTGGTTAACATGGGTCCATGCAAGTGTACTTGGTGGGTGGCGCGGTTCGTGACCGCCTGCTCGGGCGCCCCGTCGTCGAGCGGGACTGGGTTGTCGTGGGCGCGACACCGGCCGAGCTGGAGCGCGCCGGGTACATTCCCGTGGGCCGCGATTTTCCGGTGTTCCTGCATCCGGAAACGAAAGAGGAGCACGCGCTCGCGCGCCTCGAACGCAAGGTCGGCCCCGGTTATCGCGGATTCACGACCGAGTATTCGCCCGGCGTCACGCTCGAGGA
>JAEYUC010000078.1 GCA_023433705.1 Pseudomonadota bacterium | reverse complement strand
CCTCGGAATTGAGAAGGGAGACGATGTGACGCGAGCAGTCTTGATCGGCGCGACCGGCCGCATGGGTACGGCCATCGTGCGCGCCAGCGCCGGCGGCGGCATCGATATCGTCGCCGCGGTCGCCTCGGCCGCAAGCAAGTCGGCCGGACTCGACGCGGGCGAGGTCGCCGGTACGAAGGCACTCGGCGTTCGCGTCGCCTCCGAACTACCCGCGACGCTGGATGGCGCCGACGTCGCGATCGATTTCTCGCGGCCCGAACTCACGCTGCGCGCGCTCGATGCCTGCAGGGTCGCGCGCGTGCCGATCCTGATCGGTACGACCGGACACGAATCCGGGTTCGAAGCGCGCGTGCAGGACGCGGCGCGCGACGTCGCGGTACTCGTCGCGCCTAACACCTCTATCGGCGTCGCCGTCGCGATGGAGCTGGTGCGCATCGCGGCGCACGTATTGCCCGCGGAGTTCGACATCGAGATCACCGAGGCTCATCACAAACACAAGCTCGACGCGCCGTCGGGCACCGCTCTCGCGCTGGCCGCGGCTGCTGCCCAGGGGCGCGGGCTCGATCCTCGCAAGGATGTGCGCTCCGGACGGTCCGGAAACGACGCCCGTCGGCCCGGGGAGATCGGGATTGCCTCGATCCGCGCCGGCGACGTGGTCGGCACCCATACCGTCCTGTTCGCCGGGACGGGGGAGCGGCTGACAGTCGGCCACGAGGCCACCGACCGGTCCATATTTGCCCAAGGCGCCGTCCGGGCGGCGAAATGGCTTTCGACCCAAAAACCCGGCCGATACACGATGGCCGACGTACTTGGTTTAAAAACAAACAGTTAAGAGGATTTTCGCCCCAGGTTCATTAGAACTTTCCGCGTCGTTTCGCCCGAAAACGGGCAAGAAGTTTCGTGGACACCCCGGGGCGCGCTTCGTAAAATTGCCGCCTAATCCGAAACGGGTTAGTCCAACGCAGGGCGGGAGGATCTTCGAGAGAAGTCCTCCCGCTTTGTGCATGTACGCTCCGCGCGGAGAGCAACCAATCGTTTGAACTTTTAATGTCGGGCCGAGCAGGTCCGAGGGGAGTACCCGCGTGACGGTAACCGCGGTTCTGGCTCTGGAAGATGGAACCATCTTCAACGGCCAGTCTATCGGCGCCAAAGGCAACACCACTGGCGAAGTCGTTTTCAATACCGCGCTGACCGGTTATCAGGAAATTCTCACGGATCCGTCGTATTCACGGCAGATCGTGACGCTGACCTATCCACACATCGGGAACACGGGCACCACGCCCGAGGATCTCGAGGCGCCGACCGCCTTCGCGGCGGGACTGGTAGTTAGGGACGTGCCGCCGCAGGCGAGCAACTGGCGCACGAACGAGGATCTGCGCGAATTCCTCATTCGCCACAAGGTGGTCGCGATTTCCGGCATCGATACGCGCAAGCTGACCCGCATCCTGCGGGAGAAGGGCGCGCAGGCCGGCTGCATCATGACCGGCGAAAAGATCGACGCGAATGCCGCGGTCCGCGCCGCGAAGAAATTTCCCGGTCTCAAGGGGATGGACCTCGCGAAGGTCGTCTCGACGAAGCGCACCTACCAGTGGAACGAAGGTTCGATCTGGCAGCCTGACAACCGCCCGGTCATGCGCGCCCATCAACGCCTGCATGTCGTCGCCTACGATTTCGGCATCAAGCGCAACATCCTGCGCATGTTGTCCGACCGCGGCTGCCGCATGACCGTGGTGCCCGCGCAGACCACGGCCGAGGAAGTGCTCGAGCTCGATCCGGATGGCGTGTTCCTGTCGAACGGCCCCGGCGATCCGGAACCGTGTGAATACGCGATCGAGGCGATCCGGGCGCTGGTCGTCGCGGAACTGCCGACCTTCGGCATCTGCCTCGGACACCAGCTGCTGGGTCTCGCGAGCGGCGCGCGCACGATGAAGATGAAGTTCGGCCACCACGGCGCGAACCACCCGGTACAGGATCTCGAAACCGGCCGCGTGTTCATCACGAGCCAGAACCATGGCTTCGCGGTGGACGAGAGCGAGTTGCCCTCGACGCTCAAGGCGACGCACCGCTCGTTGTTCGACGGTTCGCTGCAGGGCATCGCGCGCGTGGACAAGCCCGCGTTCAGCTTCCAGGGTCACCCGGAAGCGAGCCCGGGACCACAGGAGATGGGCGGGATGTTCGACCGCTTCGTGCACCTCATGCTCAGGCGCCTTCAGGCCAAGCTACGTGCCCGAACCTCCGGCAAGCAACCGCCACCCGACAAGGCCGCCTGATAGCTCCCCAACATGCCAAAACGTACAGACATCGAAAGCATCCTGATCATCGGCGCCGGCCCGATCATCATCGGCCAGGCGTGCGAGTTCGACTATTCGGGCGCACAGGCCTGCAAGGCGCTCAAGGAGGAGGGCTACCGCGTCATCCTCGTGAATTCGAATCCCGCGACCATCATGACGGACCCGGAGATGGCCGACGCCATCTACATCGAGCCGATCAACTGGCGCACGCTCGCGCGGATCATCGAGAAGGAGCAACCCGACGCGCTGCTGCCCACGATGGGTGGCCAGACCGCGCTCAATACCGCGCTCGATCTCGTGCGCGAAGGCGTGCTCGCGAAACACGGCGTCGAGCTCATAGCCGCCTCGCGCGAGGCTATCGACATGGCCGAGGACCGCGAGCTGTTCCGCAACGCGATGCGCGAGATCGGCCTCGAGTGCCCACGCGCGGCCGTGGCGCATACGCTCGCGCAGGCGATGGAGATCCAGCAGGGACTCGGATTCCCGATCGTCATCCGGCCGTCGTTCACGATGGGCGGTTCGGGCGGCGGCATCGCCTACAACCGCGAGGAATTCGAGCAGATCGTCGAGCGTGGCCTCGACGCATCGCCGACCACCGAGGTGCTCATCGAGGAATCGGTGATCGGCTGGAAAGAGTTCGAAATGGAAGTCGTCCGCGACCGGAACGACAACTGCATCATCGTCTGCTCCATCGAGAACCTCGATCCGATGGGCGTGCATACGGGCGATTCGATCACGGTCGCGCCCGCGCAGACGCTCACGGACAAGGAATACCAGCGCATGCGCAACGCGTCGATCGCGGTGCTGCGCAAGATCGGCGTCGATACGGGCGGCTCGAACGTGCAGTTCGCCGTGAGTCCGAAGGACGGCCGCCTGCTCGTCATCGAGATGAACCCGCGTGTCTCGCGCTCGTCCGCGCTCGCGTCGAAGGCGACCGGCTTCCCGATCGCGAAGATCGCCGCGAAGCTCGCGGTGGGGTACACGCTCGACGAACTCAAGAACGACATCACGGGCGGCGCGACGCCGGCATCGTTCGAGCCGACGATCGACTACGTCGTCACGAAGATCCCGCGTTTCACGTTCGAGAAATTCCCCGCCGCCAACTCGCGACTGACTACCCAGATGAAATCCGTGGGCGAGGTGATGGCCATCGGCCGCACCTTCCAGGAATCGTTGCAGAAGGCGCTGCGCGGACTCGAGACAGGACTCGACGGCCTCAACGAACAATTCACGTTCGGACGCGACGGCGAAGCGCTCAGCGAGGAAGACCGCGACAAGCTCGCCTACGAGCTGCGAGCGCCGGGCCCGAGCCGGCTGCTGTACGTCGCGGATGCGTTCCGCGCGGGCTGGTCGCGCGAGCGTATCCAGGAGCTCACGTACATCGATCCCTGGTTCCTCGCGCAGATCGAGGAAATCGTGGCCGAAGAGGTCAGCGTGCGCGAAGGCGGCGTCGGGGCGCTCGAGACCGAGCGGCTGCGCGACCTCAAGCGCAAAGGATTTTCCGACAGCCGCCTCGGAAGACTCACGGGTGCCGGTGAAGCGGCGATCCGAGCGAAGCGGCATGCGCTCAACGTGCGGCCCGTCTACAAGCGGGTCGATACCTGCGCGGCGGAGTTCGCCACGTCGACCGCGTACATGTACTCCACCTACGAGGAGGAGTGCGAGGCGCAGCCGACCAGGAAGCGCAAGATCATGATCCTGGGCGGCGGGCCGAACCGCATCGGCCAGGGCATCGAGTTCGACTACTGCTGCGTGCACGCCGCGCTGCAGCTGCGCGAGGATGGTTTCGAAACCATCATGGTCAACTGCAATCCGGAGACGGTGTCGACCGACTACGACACCTCTGATCGCCTGTATTTCGAGCCGCTCACGCTCGAGGACGTGCTCGAAATCATCGCGAAGGAACAACCCGAAGGCGTGATCGTGCAGTACGGCGGCCAGACGCCGCTCAAGCTGTCGCGTGCGCTGGAGGCGGCCGGCGCGCCGATCATCGGCACGTCGCCCGATTCGATCGACATTGCCGAGGACCGCGAGCGCTTCCAGGTACTCGTGAAGAATCTGGGGCTCAAGCAACCCGCGAACGCCACTGCGCGCACCGAGGAACAGGCGGTCGCGCTCGCGCGCACCGTCGGATTCCCGCTGGTCGTGCGGCCTTCGTACGTGCTCGGCGGCCGTGCGATGGAAGTCGTGTTCAACGAGGAAGACCTGCGCACGTACATGGCGACGGCCGTGAGCGTGTCGAACGACAGCCCGGTGCTGCTCGATCGCTTCCTCGATGTCGCGATCGAAGTCGACGTCGACGCGTGCTGCGACGGTGAGGACGTGCTGATCGGCGGCATCATGGAACACGTCGAACAGGCGGGCGTGCATTCTGGAGATTCCGGCTGCTCGCTGCCGCCCAACAGCCTGAGCGACGAGACTCAGGCGGAATTGCGCGAGCAGACCCGCAAGCTCGCCAAGGCGCTCAATGTCGTCGGGCTAATGAACATCCAGTTCGCGATCCAGAACGGCATCATCTACGTGCTCGAAGTGAACCCGCGCGCCTCGCGCACGGCGCCCTTCGTGTCGAAGGCCACGGGTGTACCGCTCGCCAAGATCGGCGCGCGCGTGATGACCGGGCGCAAGATGAAATCGATCGAAAACCTGGTCGAGATCGTGCCGCGTTACTTTTCGGTGAAGGAAGCCGTGTTCCCGTTCACCAAGTTTCCCGAGGCCGACCCGATCCTCGGACCTGAGATGAAGAGCACGGGCGAGGTCATGGGCACAGGCCGTACGTTCGGCGAGGCCTATGCGAAGGCCCAGGCCGCCTCGGGGGTCACGCTGCCGCGCTCGGGCGTGGTGCTGATCAGCGTGCGCGAACGCGACAAGCAGGGCGCCGTGGTGCTCGCGAAGAAGCTGGTCGAGAAGGGTTTCGAACTCGCGGCGACCGACGGCACGGCCCGCGTGATCAACGATGCGGGTATCCCGTGCAAACGCGCCAACAAGGTGCGCGAGGGTCGCCCGCACATCGTGGACATGATCAAGAACGATGAATTCGCGATGATCATCAACACCACGGAGGGGAAGACGGCCATCGTGGAGTCGAATTCCATCCGTCGTGAGGCGGTGCACAAGCGGGTCACTTACTACACGACCCTCGCGGGCGCGCTCGCAACCTGCGAAGCTCTGGATCACCTCGACGCGGTCGAGGTGAACAGACTCCAGGACCTGCACGAAGAGGCGAAGGCATGAAGCGGAACCCGATGACCCTGCGCGGCGCCGAGGCGTTGCGCGCGGAACTGAAGCGCCTCAAGACGGAGGATCGTCCGCGGGTCATCAAGGCGATCGCCGAGGCTCGCAGTCACGGCGACTTGTCCGAGAACGCGGAATATCACGCCGCGCGCGAGCAACAGGGTTTCATCGAAGGCCGCATCAGCGAGATCGAGGCCAAGCTCTCGACCGCGGAGATCATCGATCCGGCCGCCGTCAACAGCGGCGGCAAGGTGATATTCGGCGCGACGGTGGATCTCGAGGACCAGGAAGGCGGCAAGAGCCTCAGCTACCAGATCGTCGGCGAGGACGAGGCCGACATCAAATCGGGCCGTATCTCGATCACCTCGCCGATCGCGCGCGCGCTGGTCGGCAAGAGCGCGGGCGACGTCGTCGACGTCGCGGCGCCGGGCGGTACCCGCAGCTACGAAGTCGTCAAGGTGCGCTACGTCTAGTTAGCGCGTGGGGGAGACGATGAGACGCGTCGCGCTCGCAACTTTCTTTTCGCTGGCCATTTCCGCCGTCTCGCTCGCGGCTCCGCCGGAGTGGATCCCCCTGCAGGACGGCAAGTCGCTCGCCGGCTGGAAGGCCGCGGAGCGTCCCGAGTCCTGGGTGGTCGAGGACGGCGCTTTCGTTTCGCGGGGCGACCGTTCGCACCTGTTCTATGTCGGCAAGGTCGGGAAACACGACTTCCGCAACTTCGAATTCTCCGCCGACGTGATGACCTCCGCGGGCTCCAACAGCGGCATATACGTCCACACGAAATGGCAGGGGCCGGGTTGGCCAGCCGCCGGCTATGAGCTGCAGGTCATCAACTCGAACCCTCCGGCCGAGTCGATGAACGGCTACATCGAGCACAAGATGACGGGCAGCATCTATGCCGTGCGCAACACCTGGATAGCGCCCGCCAGGGACAACGAGTGGTTCAACTACCGCATCCGGGTGGTCGGCAAGACCATCCAGACCTTCATCGACGATCACCTCGTGGCCGAATACGCGGAGCCGGAAGCCGCCTACCGGCCCGACGACAAGAAGAGCAGGTTGTTGGGCTCGGGCACCATCGCGTTGCAGGCGCACGATCCCGGCAGCGTGGTGAAGTACCGCAACATGAAGGTGAAGCTGCTGCCCGACGATGCCGCGCCGCCGGCCGGGCTCGTGCCGATCGCCGACCGCGAGCTCGACCAGCTCGTCACGCAGGCCTCGAACGACAATATCCCGCTCATCGATCTCGGCCTGGCGCCACCCGCGGGTGACGCGGCCAGATTCTGGAGCGACGTGTATCGATACGGCCTGCTGCCTGGCAGCCAGCTGCCCGACGGCGCGCTCGCTAACTATCCGGCCAGCGTGATCGTGATCGTCGACAAGGAGCAGCCGCCCGACGTGGAGCTGCTCAAGAGCGCGAAGGCCGCCGGCGCGAAAGTCGCGTTCAGCTCGGGCGGTGTGACCTCGGTCGACGAAGCGCGTCTCAAGGCCCGCTTGCAGGCCATCAAGGCGGCCGGCCTCGGCTGGAAGGACTTCTGGATACCGGGAAAAAGCCTGGATTGAATTGAACCGCGGGGAAGCCGCGGGGCTCGAAGCAGGGGTCAATTGGTTCACCCGTTACCTGGATTAAGTGTGGGACGACATCAGCACAGATACGTGAGCGTCTTGCGATGCCTCGTCGCGATCGCGGCGTGCGCGGCTTTCGTCGCGCCGGCGTCGAGCTGCATAAACACCTTCGAGCCCGAGCTGCTCTATTCACTGGAACAGCGCGACGCGGAGGCCGCGAGAATCACGCAGGACCTCGAGAAGGCCCACGCCGAGAAACCCACGCTCGAGAACAGCAACGATTTCGGCGTCGCGCTGCTGCTCGCCGGAAAAACCGACGAAGCGATCGCGCTGTTCCGCGAAACCGAAAAGAAATTTCCCGACAGCGCGCGCGTCGCGGCGAACCTCGGCTCGGCGCTCGAGCTCCAGGGCAAGTACGACGAGGCCCTCGAGTGGATCCGTGAAGGCATCGTGCGCGACGTGAGCCTGCACAAGGGTTCCGAATGGCTGCACGAGCGCGTTCTGAAGGCGCGCGTGGTGATGCCGTACGACCCGAAGTGGTTCGAGCGCGAATCGGTGATCGGTCTGGATTTCGGCGACGGTGAAGTGCCGGTCGCGCCCGAGATCCTGCCGTTCGAGAAGGGCAAGCTCAAAGGCGCGCAGGACCTGCTGCGGCAGGTCGACTACCAGCTGCTCGAGCGTACGAAGTTCTCCAAGCCGCCGGATCCGGTCGTCGGCAACCTGTTCGCATCGGGCGGAGATCTCGTGATCGCGTCAGGCCTGAGCCTGCTGGATGGCGGGACCGAAGACGCGAAGCGTTACTACGAAAGCGCGCTCGAATACGGCGCGCCGCACGCGGATCTCGTCCGCAAGCGGCTCGCCCGCTACGAATCGGACCTGGCGAAGATGCCGCCGCCCAAGCCGAAGGAAGAAGAGGAGGAAGTCGCCGAATATCCGACGGCGGTGGAATCCCTGGAGTCGAGCGGGCGCATGTTCACGATCTTCGTCGTGGCTGCGTTCGTGCTCGCCATCGGTGGGATTCTCGTACACATGCTCCGCCGCCGCGGACGCAGGACCCCGCAGTAATCAGGAAGCGCTGCTGCGGACGATTTCCAGGTTCGGGCCGCCCGTGAGCGGCGCCGCGCCGCGCATGGTGCGCAGCAGCTCGTGCGTCTCGTGCGCCGAGATCGGCTTCGAGAAGAAATATCCCTGACCCGTGGAGCAGCCGAGCGCGAGCAGCTGCGAGGCGTGTTCGCGCGTCTCGATGCCCTCGGCCACCGTCCCGAGGTGCAGGCTCTGCGCCATGCTGATGATGGCGCGCACGATGGCAGCGTCGTTGCGGTCCACGTTCATGTCGCGCACGAACGTGCGGTCGATCTTGAGATAGTCGATCGGCAGGTTGCGAAGGTAGGCGAGGCTCGAATAGCCGGTGCCGAAATCGTCCACCGAAACGCGCACGCCGAGATCGCGCAGCGCATGCAACTTGGTCACGTGTTGTTCCGAATCCTGCATCGCGACCGACTCCGTGAGTTCGACCTCGAGCTGGTGCGGCGCGATGTCGAATTCGTGCGCGATCGCGACCAGCCGCTCCGGCAGGTTCGAGCGCTTGAGCTGCTTCGCGGACACGTTGACGGCGACCGGAACAGGTTTGAGCCCCGCGCGCTGCCAGGCCGCGATCTGGCGCGCGACGTTCCGGAAGACACACTCGCCCAGTTCCACGATGAGATCGGAAGCTTCGGCAACCTCGATGAAGGCCAGCGGCGGCACCGAGCCGTGACGTGGATCGTTCCAGCGCGCGAGCGCCTCGAACGAGACGAGCCGCCCGCTGCGGATGTCGACGATGGGCTGCAGCTGGATTTCGATCGCGTCGCGATTCACCGCGCTGCGCAGGTCCTGCTCGAGCGCGAGGCGCGTGTGCACGCGCTTGTTCATCGCCGCGTCGAACATCTGCACGTTGTCGCGCCCGCGGGCCTTGGCTTCGTAGAGCGCGATGTCCGCGGAACGCAGCAGCTCGCTCATCGTCGTGGCATCGCGCGGATACACGGACATGCCGATGCTCGTGGTCGCGGAGTAGGTGGCCTCACCCAGGCGCACGGGTTTCTTGAGCGCGGCCGCGACGCGTTCGGCGATGGCCGCGCTGTCGGGCTCGAGGCCGTAGTGGCGGGTCACGACGAGGAATTCGTCGCCGCCCATGCGCACGACGAGGTCGGGGCTCGCGATGGAGTCGCGCAGGCGGCGCGCCACCGAGCGTAGATAGTCGTCGCCGATCGAGTGACCGCGCGAATCGTTGATGTTCTTGAAGTTGTCGCAGTCGATGTAGAGGATCGAGAGCGAATCGCCGCGCCGCGCCGCCTCGTCGATGAGACGCGGCAGCTCCTCGTTGAGGAACGTCCGGTTCGGCAGGCCGGTCAGCGCGTCGTGCGTCGCGAGGTGCTGCAGGGACATCTGGTGTTCCTGCGCGCGGCGTTCGGCTTCGCGGCGGTGCGAGACATCCTGCAGCAGCATCGCGTGCACGCGGCCGGTGCCCGGCTCCAGGTCGGCGATCGAGAATTCGACGTCGCGGCGTTGCTCGTCGGTGCGGATGACCTGCGCCGGGCGCGTATTCGCCACCTCGTCGCGCGCGTTACCGGGCTCGAGCGAGACGGGTGTGTCGAAGATGGTCGCGATGTCGCGGCGCCGCATCTCGTCGAGCGTCGCTCCGACGAGATGCTGCGCCTGTGAGTTCGCATCGAGGACGCGGCGCGAAGTCGGGTCGAACAGCACGATGCCCGAGGCGGCGCGGTCGAAGATCGCGCGGTAGCGGGTTTCGTTGGTGGCGGCGAGCGCGGCGGCGCGCTGCAGGCGGCGGCTGTACACGTGCCAGGCCGCGACGACGATGCTTACGAGCAGCGCGACCCAGCTGACGAGATATCGCACACCCTGCTTGCCGCTCTGCATGACGTCGCGTGGCTGGGTGGTCCACAACATCGCGAGAGGCCGGTTTTCGATGGTGTCGAGACGCAACTGTCCTTCGATGATCGTGTCCGAGCGGCGCACGATGCGGCGGCCATCGGGCGCCACGAGCAGTTCGGGCGTCTCGGCGGAAACGCGCGCGTCGCCGAGCATCGCGAATTTGACGTCGAGCTGGGTGTCCGCGCCGATACCCGCGATTTCTGGTGCGGCGATCCGGCGCGCGAATACCAGCGTGCCGTTCGCCGGGCCACTGCGGTCGGTATGCAGGACGGTATTGGCGGCGATCACGTGCGGCACGCCATTGATCTCCGCGAGTCGTAGCGTGCCCTCCTGGTCGACGACGCTGCGCACCAGCGGAATCAGGCGCTCGAGCTCGGCCTTCACGGCCGGGCTCGCCGGCGTGCGATACAACGCATCGTCGGTGTCGTTCTCGAAGGAGGAGAGGATCTTGCCGGCCGGGTCCAGCACCCAGACCAGGTCGACGTTCACCTCATCGAGGCCGGCTTCGGAGAAATTCTCGTACTCGAAGCGCGGGTCGAGATTGGTGGCGTACGAATACATCGCGTCCCAGCGCGCGAAGTCGCGCGAGACGATCTCGATCTCCGAGTTCGCCGAGACCAGCGCCTTGCGCATGACCTCGATGCTGCGCGAAACGTCGTTCTGCTCGATGTTCTCGAACTTGCGCAGGATGAGGTAATGGGAAGCGGCCCAGGTTCCGAATACGACCAATGCGGCGGCTAGATAGACCGCCACTGCCTCGCGCCCAAACGAACGTGTGTTCTGAGCCGACATGTGTCCTTGATATACGACTTATTCCAGCAACTTACCACTGGAACAGCGGCAGTGATTCCCGTTGGGCGATCCTCGCCCGCACTGGAGAAATCGGCCAGCGGCGCAGAGTCTTTATGCGTCGGGGATCACAATTCCGGGTCGGTCATTCCGGCGTTTGTAGTAGAGGGCCGTATGGCCGATCCGATGCACCATCACGCTCGAGGTCGCGGTGGCTAGTTGGGCGAGACCTGCGTCACGCGCGTCGCGCTCCGCGCCGCGGAATTTCACCTTGATGAGCTCGTGGTCGTGCAGCGCGCGCACCGCTTCCGCGATGACCGCTTCGCTGACGCCGGCGGATCCGATCCATAACACCGGGTTCAGCTCGTGACCCAGGCCGCGGAGGTATTTGCGTTGTCGCTCGGTGAGTTCCATGGGCGGCATTGTAAGTGTTCGATTTGCGCCATTTGCGCCTTGGGGTTGAAACCAAATGGTGCAGGCCACATCAAAACCGCCCAAGACACCGCCAAATCAAGCCGATACGGCCGGGCGTGCGCTTCTGAGCTTTCCCTGCTGGCAGGTGTTTTGGGGATGGTGTAGCGTGCCCCTGATCCTGCATGCCGGGCTGGTCGCCCCGCGAGGGTAAACCTTTGAATGATCTGACGAAAAATATCCTGCTTTGGGTCGTGATCGTGATGGTGATGGTGGTGGTGTTCAGCCGCTACGTACCCACCGGGACCGAACCGACGCAGGTGGCGTATTCGAGCGTGCTCGATGACATCCGCAATGGCCGGGTCGATACGGTCACCTTGCGTGGCGACGAAATCATCGGAATCCGCAAGGACAAGACGAAGTTCAAGGCCTACAACCCGGAAACGGACAACACGAGCCTGATCGGCACGCTCGACAAGGCCCGCATCGAGTTCAAGGGCGAGCCGCCGAAACAGCCGAATTTCCTCATGCAGCTGCTGTTGCAGCTCGCGCCCGCGCTGCTCCTGATCCTGGTATTCGTGTACATGCTGCGCCAGATGCAGGGCTCGGCGGGTGGCCGCGGGGCCATGTCCTTCGGCAAGAGTCGAGCACGCCTGCTCGGCGAGGACCAGGTCAACGTGACGTTCGCGGATGTCGCGGGCGTGGACGAGGCCAAGCAGGAAGTGGGCGAGATCGTCGACTTCCTCAAGGACCCGTCCAAGTTCCAGAAGCTGGGCGGCAAGATTCCGAAGGGCGTGCTCATGGTGGGCTCGCCGGGCACCGGCAAGACGCTGCTCGCGCGCGCCATCGCGGGCGAAGCCAAGGTGCCGTTCTTCACGATCTCCGGTTCCGACTTCGTGGAGATGTTCGTCGGCGTCGGCGCTTCGCGCGTGCGCGACATGTTCGAGCAGGCGAAGAAACATGCGCCCTGCATCATCTTCATCGATGAAATCGACGCGGTCGGCCGCCATCGCGGCGCCGGCCTCGGCGGCGGTCACGACGAGCGTGAGCAGACCCTCAACCAGTTGCTGGTCGAAATGGACGGCTTCGAGGGCAACGAGGGCATCATCGTCATCGCGGCGACCAACCGTCCCGACGTGCTCGATCCCGCGCTGCTGCGCCCGGGCCGCTTCGACCGCCAGGTCGTGGTGCCGCTGCCCGACGTGCGCGGCCGCGAGCAGATCCTGCGCGTTCACATGCGCAAGGTTCCGCTGGCCGACGACGTGAAGCCGGCGTACATCGCGCGCGGCACGCCCGGATTCTCCGGCGCCGATCTCGCCAACCTCGTCAACGAGGCCGCGCTGTTCGCGGCCCGCGCCAACAAGCGCATCGTCGGCATGGAAGAGTTCGAGCGCGCGAAAGACAAGATCTACATGGGCGCCGAGCGCCGCTCCATGGTCATGTCGGACGAGGAAAAGCGCATGACCGCCTATCACGAGGCTGGTCACGCCATCGTCGGCTACCTCGTGCCCGAGCACGATCCGGTCTACAAGGTGACGATCATCCCGCGCGGCCGCGCGCTCGGCCTCACGTGGTACCTGCCGGAAGGCGACCGCTACAGCACGAGCAAGCGCCGCCTCGAGAGCAAGATCTCGTCGGCCTTCGGTGGCCGCGTGGCCGAGCAGATCATCTTCGGCAACGACGGCATCACGACCGGCGCGTCGAGCGACATCGAGCACGCCACCGATCTCGCGCGCAACATGGTCACGAAGTGGGGCCTGTCCGACAAGCTCGGCCCGCTCACGTATTCCGAGGAGAACGGCGAAGTTTTCCTCGGCCGCCAGGTCACGCAGCACAAGCAGGTGTCCGACGAGACCGCGCACCTGATCGACGAGGAGATTCGTCGCCTCATCGACGTGAACTACAAGCGCGCCAAGGAAATCCTCGACGCCAACCTCGACAAGCTGCACATGATGGCCGACGCGCTCGTGAAGTACGAAACGATCGACGAGACGCAGATCAAGGACATCATGAGCGGCAAGCCGCCGAAGCCGCCCGCGGACTGGGATGACTCGGTCGGCGCGCCCCAGTCGAAGCGTCCGGAAAGCGCACCCGAAGGCGGCAACCCCGTCGGCTCTCCGGCCTGACGCGGCTGCAAGGCCGTAGACAAGGGCCGTAGACCCGGGCCGTCGTCGGCATGCGTATCCCCGAAACCTGGCAGTGCCGGGATCGAGTCATCGATCTCGGCACTCCTGCCGTCATGGGTGTGCTCAACGTCACGCCCGATTCCTTCTCCGATGGCGGACGATTTCTCGCACGCGATGCGGCGATCGAGCAGGCGCGCCGATTGATCGCGGAAGGCGCGGCGATCATCGACGTCGGGGGTGAGTCCACGCGGCCCGGCGCCTCGCCCGCGACGACCTCCGAAGAGCTGGATCGCGTGGTGCCGGTCATCGAAGCCGTGCGGCGCGAATTCCCCGCGACATTCATTTCCGTCGACACCACCAAGGCCGAAGTCATGAAGGCGGCCATCGCCGCGGGCGCCGACATCATCAACGACGTGCGGGCTCTCGCCGAGCCGGGTTCGCTCGACGTGGCCGCGTCGAGCGGCGCCGGCGTCTGTCTCATGCACATGAAGGGCGAGCCGCGCACGATGCAGGACGCGCCTTTCTACGAGGACGTGGTGAGCGAGGTCAGCGCGTTTCTCGCCGAGCGTGTCGCCGCGGCGCGCGACGCGGGGATCGAGCAGAGTCGCATCGCGATCGATCCCGGTTTCGGATTCGGCAAGCGCATCGTCGACAATCTTGCGTTGCTCAAGCGTCTCGATGAACTCGCGTCGCTCGGGGTGACGCTGGCGGTCGGCCTGTCGCGCAAATCGATGCTCGCGAAGATCACGGGCCGTGCCGTTGGCGAACGTGTCGCGGGCAGCGTGGCGCTGGCGGCCATTGCGGTTCTCAACGGAGCGCGTATCGTGCGCGCCCACGACGTGGCCGCGACGCGCGATGCGGTGCGAGTCGCGGCGGCAGTGGTTCAGGGAGCGGATTTCGATGTCTCGTAAATATTTCGGCACCGATGGAGTTCGCGGACGAGTCGGCGAACATCCCATGACGGTGGACTTCGCATTGCGTCTCGCGAGTGCGGCGGCGCGCGTGCTCGCGCCCGAGGGCGGTACCGTGCTGATCGGCAAGGACACGCGACTCTCGGGCTACATGTTCGAGGCGGCGCTCGAAGCCGGTTTCGTCGCCGCGGGCGTCGACGTGTTGCTGATCGGTCCGTTGCCGACGCCGGGCATCGCGTACATGACGCGCAAGTTCGAGTGCGACTTCGGCGTCGTCATCAGCGCCTCTCACAATCTCTACGACGACAACGGCATCAAGTTCTTCGACCGCGACGGCGGCAAACTCTCGGACGAAATCGAAGAGGCCATCGAGGCCGAACTCGAAAAGGGTCCCATGACGCTGTCGTCCGTCGATCTCGGACGCGCCACGCGCGTGGACAAATCGCGGCGTCATTACCAGGACTTCTGCCGCGAATCGCTGCCGAAGGGCATGACGCTCGAGGGCATGAAGCTCGTGGTCGACTGCGCCAATGGCGCGGGCTACAAGGTCGTGCCGCGCACGCTGACGGATCTCGGCGCGGAAATCATCCCGATGGGTTGCTCGCCGAATGGACGCAACATCAATGACGGTTGCGGTTCCACTTCACCCGGACTGCTGCAACTCACGGTGCCCGGCGTGCGTGCCGCGGCCGGCATCGCGCTCGACGGCGATGGCGACCGCCTCGTCATGGTCGATGGCCTGGGCCGCGTCGTCGACGGCGATCAACTCATCTATATCATCGCGACCGCGCGCAAACGTGCGGGCACGCTCAAGGGTCCCGTCGTCGGCACGGTCATGAGCAATCTCGGACTCGAGGTCGCGCTGCGTCGGCAAGGCATCGATTTCCGGCGCGCGCAGGTCGGCGACCGCTACGTGTTAGGCGCCTTGCGCGAGACGGGAGGCGAGGTGGGCGGTGAATCGTCCGGGCACATCCTGCTGCTCGACAAGACGACCACCGGCGACGCGATGATGGCCGCATTGCAGGTGCTCGCCGTCATGCGCGAGACTGGCCAGAGCCTGGCCGAGCTCGCGGCCGGCATGGACCGTTTCCCGCAGACCATGATCAACGTGAAGGTTGCCAAACGCTTCGATCCGAAATCGGTTCCGGAGCTCGGGGAAACCGTGCAGCGCGTGGAAACCCAGTTGGGCGACGAGGGCAGGGTGGTGCTCCGGCCCTCCGGCACCGAACCCGTGATCCGCGTCATGGTCGAGGCCCGGGACGAGACCGATACGCAGCGTTGTGCGGAAGAAATCGCGGCTGTCGTGCGCCGCGTTGCGTCCTGAAGGGCCCGCCGCTATCATCCCGCCCCTTTTTTGAGCGGCCCTCCTCAGCCGCCGGCAGAAGACATGCGTCGTCCGATCATCGCAGGTAACTGGAAAATGCACGGCTCGCGCGCGGAAAACGCGGCGTTGGTCGAGAACATCGTGCACAAGCTGCCGAACTCCTCGGCGGAGGTGTGGGTGTGTCCTCCATTTCCCTACCTCGCGGAGATCAGCCGCGCCCTGGCGGGCTCGCGTGTGAGCCTGGGTGCGCAGGACTGCTGCGCGGAGACCCAGGGTGCGTTCACGGGCGAAGTCTCGGCTGCCATGTTGAAGGACGTCGGTTGCGCCGGCGCCATCGTGGGCCACTCGGAACGCCGCGCGCTGTATGGCGAGACGGATCAGCTCGTCGCCCGCAAATTCGCCGCGGTGCTCGCGGCGGGTCTCGTGCCCATCCTGTGCGTGGGCGAATCGCTGGCGGAGCGTGAGAGTGGCCGCACGTTCGAAGTCGTGGATCGCCAACTCGACGCGGTGCTGGATCTGTCCGGTGTGGCGGCTTTCAGCCGAGCAGTGATCGCATATGAGCCCGTGTGGGCCATCGGCACCGGCAAGACGGCGACGCCGCAACAGGCCGAGGAAGTGCACGCCCACATCCGCGGGCGCGTCGCGGCGCGCGATGATAAGATCGCGGCCCTCGTCAGAATCCAGTACGGCGGCAGCGTCAAGGGCGCGAACGCGGCGGAGCTGTTTTCGATGCCGAACGTGGATGGTGGCCTGATCGGCGGAGCCTCGCTCAAGGCCGACGAGTTCCTTGCGATCGTCGCAGCCGCCCGCGCCTGATTTGGGACATTCAAGATGTTGCGAACCATTCTCACAATAGTGCAGGTCCTCTCGGGCCTCATCATCGTCGGACTCGTGCTGTTGCAGCGTGGCAAAGGCGCGGACGCGGGTGCGGGTTTCGGCGCGGGTGCATCGGGAACGGTTTTCGGCGCGCGCGGCGCTACTACGGGCCTGTCGCGCATGACGGCGGTGGTTGCCGCCATTTTCATGATCAACAGCCTTTTTCTGACATACGCATTTCGGGGCGAGGTGCGCGCCGCGCCGGAATCGCTGCTCGACAAGGTTCCCGTGACGACGACCGCCCCGGCGCCCGCGCCGACGGCGCCGCCGGTCGACGCGAATGCGGTGCCGGTTCCGGCCGCTCCCGTCGAGCAGCCGGCAGCGACACCGGAAAAGCCCTGACGAATTTTTGAACACGCCGACGTGGTGGAATTGGTAGACACACTAGCTTGAGGGGCTAGCGGAGCGATCCGTGGGAGTTCGAGTCTCCCCGTCGGCACCATCACTTTCATTCGACCTGATACAATCGCGCGCGAATTTTTCCGGGGGCGGTTGTCTCTCATCATCGAGAGGTTGCTGCCCCTTTTCGTGATGGCGCAGAACTGTCAGACATGCTCGAAAATTACCTGCCCGTTTTGATTTTCCTCACCGTGGCCACGGGCCTTGCGCTCGTGCTGCTCACGCTCGGCATCGTGATCGGCCGCTGGAAGGCGAAGGCGCGCACCGACGCCGAGAAGCTCTCGCCGTACGAGTGCGGCTTCGAAGCATTCGAAGACAGCCGCATGAAATTCGACGTGCGGTATTACCTCGTCGCCATCCTGTTCATCATCTTCGACCTCGAAATCGCCTTCCTCTTTCCGTGGGCGGTGGTGCTCGACAGCATCGGTGTGTTCGGACTCGTCGCGATGGGCATCTTCCTGTTCATCCTCGTCGTGGGCTTCATCTACGAGTGGAAGAAAGGAGCGCTCGAATGGGACTAGCAGACAACGCACCTGACAACGAACCGCAGGGTTTCGCCGAGCGCGGATTCCTGACGACGACCGTCGACACGGTCTTCAACTGGGCTCGCACCGGATCGCTGTGGCCGATGACGTTCGGCCTCGCGTGCTGCGCGGTCGAGATGATGCATGCCGGTGCCTCGCGTTATGACCTCGACCGCTTCGGTGTCGTGTTCCGCCCGAGTCCGCGCCAGTCCGACGTGATGATCGTCGCCGGCACGCTGGTGAACAAAATGGCGCCGGCGCTGCGCAAGGTTTACGACCAGATGCCGGAGCCGCGCTGGGTCATCTCGATGGGCTCGTGCGCGAACGGCGGCGGCTACTACCACTATTCGTACGCCGTGGTTCGCGGCTGCGACCGCATCGTTCCCGTCGACGTGTACGTGCCAGGCTGCCCGCCGACCGCCGAGGCGCTGCTCTACGGAATCATCCAGCTGCAGAAGAAGATCGAGCGCACCAGCACGATCGCCGCATAAGAACACTGATGACCGAAAAAATCGCAGCCCTTGCCACGAAGATCGAAGCGCGCCTGCCGGGACTGGTGTTGCGCGCGCCGTCGTTGCCCGACGAGCTCTGCTACGAAGTGCAGCCCGAGAAGCTGCTCGAGATCTGTCTCGCGCTGCGCGACACGCCAGGGTTGCAGTTCGAGGTGCTCATCGACCTCGCCGGCATCGATTACATGGATTACGCCACGTCGGAGTGGAAGACCTACTCCGCGACGACCACGGGCTTCAGCCGCGGCGTGAATCGCGGCGGGCCGCGCAAGCCGCACGATGGCGCGCGTTTCGCGGTGGCGTATCAGCTTCTGTCGGTCAGCAACAACCAGCGACTGCGCCTGCGCGCGCGCTGCGAAGACGCGGAAGATCCGATCATCCCGTCGGTGGTCGACATCTGGCCGGGTGCGAACTGGTTCGAGCGCGAAGCGTTCGACCTGTTCGGCATCCTGTTCACGGGGCATCCGGACCTGCGCCGCATCCTCACCGACTACGGCTTCATCGGCCATCCGTTCCGCAAGGACTTTCCGCTGATCGGCAACGTCGAGGTGCGTTACGACGCGGACAAGCAACGAGTGGTGTACGAGCCCGTGAGCATCGAGCCGCGCACGCTGGTGCCGAAAGTCATCCGCGACGACAACCGTTACGACCCGGCCCTTAAAGCTGTGAAATAAGGCGTCGAAGTCATGAACGAGATCCGCAATTTCACGATGAATTTCGGCCCGCAGCATCCGGCGGCGCACGGCGTGCTGCGCCTGGTGCTCGAGATGGACGGCGAGGTCATCCAGAAGGCCGACCCGCACATTGGCCTGCTGCACCGGGGCACCGAAAAGCTCGCCGAGTCGAAGCCGTTCAACCAGTCGATCGGCTACATGGACCGGCTCGACTACGTTTCGATGATGTGCAACGAGCACGCGTACGTGATGGCGATCGAGCGCCTGCTCGGCGTCGAAGTGCCGATCCGCGCGCAGTACATCCGCGTGATGTTCGACGAGGTCACGCGCATCCTGAACCACCTGATGTGGCTCGGCGCGCATGCGCTCGACATCGGCGCGATGACCGTGTTCCTGCTCGCGTTCAAGGAACGCGAAGACCTCATGGATTGTTACGAGGCGGTGTCGGGCACGCGCATGCATGCCACGTACTACCGCCCGGGCGGCGTGTATCGCGACCTGCCGGACTCGATGCCGAAGTACCAGGCTTCGAAGTGGCGCTCGCAGAAGCGCGCGGACCAGATGAACGCGGCGCGCGCCGGGTCGCTGCTCGATTTCATCGACGAGTTCGTCGGACGCTTCCCGAAGGCGATCGACGAGTACGAAACGCTGCTCACCGACAACCGCATCTGGAAGCAGCGCACCGTGAACATCGGCGTCGTGACGCCGGAGCGTGCGATGGCGCTGGGTTTCTCCGGCCCGATGCTGCGCGGCTCCGGCATCGTGTGGGACTTGCGCAAGAAGCAGCCCTACGAGGTCTACGCCGATCTCGACTTCGACATTCCGATCGGCGTGAACGGCGACTGCTACGACCGTTATCTCGTGCGCATGGAAGAGCTGCGCCAGAGCACGCGCATCATCAAGCAGTGCGTCGAGTGGCTGAAGCGCAATCCCGGCCCCGTAATGATCGACGACCGCAAGGTGCGTCCGCCGAGCCGCGAGGAGATGAAGGGCGACATGGAATCGCTCATCCATCACTTCAAACTGTTCACCGAAGGTTACACGGTGCCCGAGGGCGAGACTTACGCCGCGGTCGAGGCGCCGAAGGGCGAGTTCGGCGTCTACCTGATCTCGGACGGCGCCAACAAGCCCTATCGCCTGAAGTGTCGCGCGCCCGGTTTCGCGCACCTGTCGGCGCTCGAGGAAATGACCAAGGGACACATGCTCGCGGACGTGGTCGCGGTGATCGGTACGCAGGACATCGTGTTCGGAGAGGTGGATCGATGACGCACGTCGTGAAGACTGCGGATGGTGGAACGTTCGAGCCCGTGCTCGGCGAGAAGTCGCGCCTGTTGAACGAGCACACCCGCCACGAGATCGACGAGTGGATCGGCCGTTTCCCGACGGGCCGTCAGCGTTCGGCCGTGTTGTCCGCGCTGCGTTTCACGCAGGAACAGAACAACGGCTTCCTGACCCCGGAGCTGATGGATGGCGTCGCCGAGTACCTGCGGTTGCCGTCGATCCAGGTGTACGAAGTCGCGACCTTCTATTCGATGTTCGAGACGCATCCCTGCGGCCGGCACCACGTCAGCATCTGCACGAACATCAGCTGCATGCTGAACGGCGCCGAGGACCTGGTCGCGCATTGCGAGAAGAAACTCGGGATCAAGCTCGGCGAGAGCACGCCCGACGGCCGCATCTTCCTCAAGAAGGAAGAAGAGTGCCTCGCGGCCTGCACGGGCGCGCCCATGATGATGGTCGATCACGTTTTCCACGAGTACCTGACGCCCGAGAAGGTGGACAAGGTGCTCGACGAGCTGAAGTGAAGGTCTAACTAGATGGCAGGCGCACTGGAAAAGTGGAAGGACAAGATGAACCTCACGGTGTTCGAGCCGTTGAAGTTCGAAGAGTCCTGGAAGCTCGAGAACTACCTCAAGATCGGTGGTTACGACGCGTGGAAGAAGATCCTCGCGGAGAAGCCGACGCGCATCTCCGTCGTCGAGCAGGTGAAGGCCTCGGGCCTGCGCGGCCGCGGCGGCGCGGGCTTCCCCACCGGCACGAAGTGGAGCTTCATGCCGCGCGACGCCACGATGCAGAAATACGCCGTGTGCAACTCGGACGAGTCCGAGCCGGGCACCTGCCATGACCGCGACATCCTGCGCTACAACCCGCATTCGCTGATCGAAGGCATGGCCATCGGCGGCTACTGCATGAACGCCACGGTGGGTTACAACTACATCCGCGGCGAATTCCTGGGCGAACCCGTGCCGCGCTTCGAAGCGGCGGTGAAGGAAGCCTATGAAGCCGGATTGTTAGGCAAGAACATCCTCGGCTCCGGCATCGATTTCGACCTCTACACCGCGGTGGGCGCCGGCGCCTACATCTGCGGCGAGGAAACCGCGCTGCTCGATTCGCTCGAGGGCAAGCAGGGCAAGCCGCGTTTCAAGCCACCGTTCCCGGCGGCGTACGGCCTGTACGGCGCGCCGACGACCATCAACAACACGCAAAGCTACGCCTCGGTGCCGACGATCCTGCGCAAGGGCCCGGAGTGGTTCGCCAAGCTCGGCGTCGCGAACGCGGGCGGCACGGCCATCTTCTCGGTGTCCGGCCACGTGAACAAACCCGGCAACTACGAGCTGCCGATGGGCATTCCGTTCGCCGAACTGCTCGAGATCGCGGGCGGCGTGAAGGACGGGCGCAAGCTGAAGGCCGTCATCCCCGGCGGTTCGTCCGTGTACGTGTTGCCGGCCGACAAGATCATGGCCGCGAACATGGATTACGACTCGCTGAAGGCCGCGGGCTCGTCGGTCGGTTCGGCCGCCGTCATCGTGATGGACGAGACCACCTGCATGGTGAAGGTGCTCGAGCGCCTGTCGCGCTTCTACAAGAGCGAGTCCTGCGGCCAGTGCACGCCGTGCCGTGAAGGCACCGGCTGGATGAACC
>JAEYUC010000013.1 GCA_023433705.1 Pseudomonadota bacterium | reverse complement strand
CCCGCGATAGTCCACTCGAGCATCTCGCGATCGCCGTCCGAATTTCCGAACGCCGCGATCGGGCGTCGCCCGATGAAGCGCTGGATGCCGGCGGGTTTCCCGGGGCCGTCGTCGACGAATTCCACTTCGGCCATCTTGAGCAGCACGGGGTCCGTGCCGCGCAACTGGTATTTCTGCTTGCCGACGCTGCCCACCACCTGCTCGGGCGGGATGCCGTATGTCTGCTCGGAGAATGCGCGCATGAACTCCACGCCGCCGCCTGACACGATGAAGGTCTTGAAATCGTTGGCGCGCAGGTATTCGAGCAGCTCGAGCATCGGTTGATAGGCGCAGCGGTCATACGTGCGGCGGAAGCGCGGATGCTGCGCGGTGCGGATCCACTGTTTCACCGTGTTGTCGAAGGCATCGGTCGTCATGCCGGCGTGGGTCGCGGCCAATATTTCCGCCACCGCGTGTTCGCCGCCCGCGAGCGCATCCTGGGGACGGTTGCCGACGATAGAGGCGAACGGTTCCTTCCGCTTCCAGTCCTCGTGAAGCGGCGCCTTGAGTTTCACCTGGTCGATGGCGAACGCGAACTGCGTGTAGATAGGCTGCTCGACCCAGAGCGTGCCGTCGTTGTCGAAGGTCGCGATGCGCTCGGCGACGGGCACGAAATCCTTCGAGCCTTCCCGGGTGACGCGCTCGACGAACGCGACGATGGCTTGCTTCGGCGCGGTGTCGTTCCAGGAGGGCAGCGGGTCGGGCTCCGCGGCGATGCCCGGCGCCGCTGACATCAGCAGGGCGCACGCGCAGGCGTGAAAAAAGTGCCGGTAGTTAGTGGTCATGGATCGCGTTTCCCAGGGGGCGGGTGGCGCCGGGGAAGGGGCGGGCGCCGGTTTCGCGGGTCGTGATTGCTAGCTTTCCGGGCCGGCGGGCGGGCGTCGTATGGGACGAAGGGCCCATTGCCGCGCCACGCCCAAAAGCCAAGATTTGCCCGAAACATGGATAGAACAGTCATGGAACGGGAATTGATCACGACCCAGGAATCGCGCGTTTCGCTGCTGGCGGGCCTGCAAGGCGCCCGGCCGGGGGCGCCGCTGTTCATGCGCTGCGACGCCGCGCGCCCGGTATACGCGGATCGGCGCTGGGAGTGGGCGTTTTCGAGCATCGACTCGTGTTCCCTGTGGTCGATGCAAGACGACGGCGGTGAACTGCTCGACGGAGCCCAGTCGTACTGGCTGTCCCTGCCCGGCGGCGTGCCCGTCGGTCGCAGCTTCTCGATCGCGGCCTGTGACGGGCGCACCTGGCCGCTCGTGCGCACCGAGCTCAAGTATTCCGTCGCCGAATACACGTCAGAGAGCGACCCCGTCGTGGATGGGGTCGAGGTGTGTTTCGGCCCGAAGCGCCCGACCCGCCGTGGCGTGCGCTGGATCAGGACGACTCCCGGCATCGGCTGGTTCGCGTTGCTGCGCTTCGTCAATCCGCTCGAGACGTTCTTCGACAAGAGCTGGAAGCCCGGCGACCTGGCCGCGGAGTGAACGTGAGACAGGGGCGCACCTCAATCGAAACTTTCGCCTGGATCGCGGGCGGCGCGCTGCTGGTGGGCTACCTCGGATTGCGCCTGTGGACCGCGCAGGCCTACGCCGCCGGCGTCGCGGAGATGCGCGCCGAGATGATCGTCGCCCAGGCAAACGTGGCCGCCTACCAACCCGCCGATCAATCGTTGTGGTCCCACGAGCGTGTCGTCGCATATCAAAACGCCCGGAGAGCGGACGGCAGCCCCGAGGCGCTGTTGCGCATTCCTTCCATTGCGCTCGAGGTGCCGGTTTACGGATCGGTGAGCGAGATCAATCTCAATCGCGGCGCCGGACTCATCGATGGCGTTCGGCCGCTGATCCAGGGCGGTAATGCCGGCATCGCGGCGCATCGGGATGGCTTCTTCCGCGCACTGAAGGATGTCGCGGTCGATGGCGCGTTATACGTCGATTTCCGCGGGGAGACGAAACGGTATCGCATCGTCGATCTGAGGATCGTCGCGCCCGAGGACAACAGCGTGCTCGCGCCCACGAGCGTGCCCACCGTCACGCTCGTGACGTGTTACCCGTTCTATTTCGTCGGCTCTGCGCCGCAGCGCTTCATCGTGCGCGCGGAACTCGATGACGCCAGCCAAAGCAACAGCCCCCCCGAGGGTGAATCACTGCAGGTCAACAATTGGAGACAGCCATGAAACTTCACGCCACGTCGATCGCGGCCGTACTCGCCCTCGCGGTGGGCGGCGGCGCATTTGCACAGGAAGGATCGCTCGCCAGGGCATTCACCGCCAACAATGCCGAAGACTGCACGCAGATCGTATGGTCGCAGGAGACGCTCGAAAGATTTCCGCGCATCGCGGTCGCCTGCCGCGAAGTCGTGAAGAAGGATGGCCGCACCTTCGTGAAGTTCGAAGGCGACATCACACGCGTGGCGCGTCGCGGCGAGGAAGTCGACGTCCGGTTCCAGCGCGGTACCGATCCGGTCACGCTGCGCCCGCCCGAGGGAATGGAGATCGAAGTCGATGGACGCAAGACGCCCATCGCGCGCATGCGTCCCGGCGACAAACTGACCTTCTACATACCCGAGGATCGGCTCGCGGCGAACTTCTACACCGAGCCGACGCCGACGGCGCAGCCGGCCGCGGTCGCCGTCATCGTTCCGGTCCGCGCCGCGCCGGTCGAGCAGGTGGCGCAGACCAGCGACGATTATTCGGATCTGCCGCGCACGGCTGGCCCCGTGCCATTTCTAGGTCTGCTGGGCTCGGCGCTGATCGCACTCGGCGCCGGCCTCACCGCGCGCCGCTGGATGCGTCGCAGCTAGTTAGTTGCCCCGTCCGCGTGCCGCCGTTCCCCGGAAAGCGAGGCTGGGGTTCGGCGGTGCGCGGACTCTCCCGGCGCCGCGGAAGCGATTGTTAGCCGCGACGCTTCGCGAGTTCGCTGCCCACCCACGGACCGCGCCGCGCATTGCACCGCGATGGGGCGAATCGTCGCAGGTGCGCTGCAACGCGCAATGCGGCAAGCTTCGTTCGATGGGCGGATCAAATAACGGCGGCAGGTCGAGCAGCTACCAGGCATTGCGGGAATCGGAGGAGCTGCATCGGGCGACGCTCGGCAGCATCTCCGACGCCGTGTTCATGACGGACGAGCGGGGCGTCTTCACCTACGTCTGTCCCAACGTCGACGTGATCTTCGGCCATACGCCCGACGAAGTACGCGCGATGCGCAGCATCGATCGCCTGCTCGGCGGTCCATTGTGCGACCACGACGAACTCGTCCGGCGCGGCGAGATCCGCAACGTCGAGCGCGAGGTCGTGTCCCGGACCGGCGAACCACGAGTCGTGCTGATCCACATGAAGCACGTGTCGATCC
>JAEYUC010000007.1 GCA_023433705.1 Pseudomonadota bacterium | reverse complement strand
CGCGTCCATGAAGCTCACGTGATTGCACACCAGCAGCGCGGGCCCGCGCTCGGGGATGTTTTCGAGGCCCTGCACCTTGATGCGGTACATCGTGTTGATGAGCACCCACGTGAGGAAGCGCATCAGGAACTCGGGCACGAGCGTGTAGATGTACGTCGCGACGATCGCGTTGAGCACGGCCGCGAGGATGAACAGTTGCGGGATCGTCATGCCCGCGGACAACCAGCCGATCGCGAGCGCCGACGCGAGCACCATGAACAGCGCGTTGAGGATGTTGTTGCACGCGATGATGCGTGCGCGGTGACTTTCGGCGCTACGCTGCAGGACGAGTGCGTACAGCGGCACGATGAACAGGCCACCGAACGCGCCGATCAGCGCGCAGTCGAGCACGATGTCCCAGCCGCCCTCGGAGACGAACTGCGTCCAGTTGACCACCGGCGCCCCGCCCGCGGGCATTCCCGTGCGCTCGAAATACAGGTCGATGAGGCAAACCGTCATCCCGATCGAGCCGAGCGGCACCAGCCCGATCTCCACCTTGTGTCCCGACAGTTTTTCGCAGGCCAGCGAACCGAGCGCCGTGCCGATCGAAAACGCAGCCAGCAGCAGCGTGTAGACCGACTTGTCGCCGCGCAGGACGTCGTGCGTGTAGGCCGGGAGCTGCGCGAGGATCAACGCGCCGACCAGCCAGAACCACGAGATGCCGAGCAGCGAGAGGAAGATGGCGCGAGTCTGCGCGGCGAACCTGACTACCTGCCATGTCGCGGTAATCGGATTGAAGTTCACGCGCAACCCGGGATCCGTCGCTTCGCCGCGTGGAATGAATCGCGAGAAGAAGTACGTCGCGATGGCCACGACGACCATCGCGACGGAGGCGGCGATGCTCGCATGACTCGCGCCGCTCCCGGTCACCGTCGAATCCGGCGTCGGCACGAGCAGACCACCCATGATCGTGCCGATCAGGATCGCCAGAAACGTTCCCGAGTCCACGAGCGCATTGCCGCCGACCAGCTCGCTCTGGCGCAGGTGCTGCGGCATCAGCGAATACTTGAGCGGCCCGAAGATCGTCGCGAGCACGCCCAGCAGGAACAGCAATGTAAGCAACGAAGGGATGTGCGAGTAATACAGCGCGACCGCGGCGCCCAGCATCACCACGACCTCGGCGGCGCGCGTCTGGCGGATCAGCCGGCTCTTCTCGTACTTGTCCGCAAGCTGTCCCGCGATCGCGGAAAACAGGAAGAACGGCAGGATGAACAGGCCGGGCGCGATGTTCGCGAGGATCTTCGCCTTCTCCGCGGCGACCGTCGCGCCGAAGGTGACGGAAACGATCAATGCATTGCGGAACAGGTTGTCGTTGAAGGCGCCGAAGAACTGCGTGAGGAAGAAGGGCAGGAACCGGCGGGTCTTGAGCAGCGCGAATTGCGACGCTTCCGCGCCGGGCACCTGTTCGGGTAGTTGCATCAGGTTTTTTTCGGTTTGCGCCCGCGGTCGGGCATGTGGGCCGCCTGGTGTTCGGAGACCACCTCGCGGGTCTTGAGGAGTGTCGCAGAATTCGGCGCGATCGTGAGCCCGGTGTTCACGTCCGTCATGGCGAGATCGAACTTCTTCATGCCGACGAACACGGCGGCGCGATTGTTGTACGTGCGCCAGTTCGTCGTGTCGAGTTCGAGCGCGTCATTGCAGTGAGAGAGCGCCTCGTCGTAACGCTTGAGACGGACGTATGCGGCGCACAGGTTCGAATGCGCCGCGGCGGCGTCCGCGGGCGGCGACGGCAGTTCGAGTCCCGCGAGCGTGAGTCTCATGCCTTCCTCGAACCGGCCGGCCTCCATCGCGCGTGCGCCATCGCTGATGAGCTGGTTGGGGGCGCCGATGACGGTGTTGGATTGCGCCGCGGCCGACGAACAGATGGCAGCCGGGGCGATCAACAGCGCAGCCAGGGAAGCGGCACGGCGATGCATGGCGCCCTGTATATCGCGGCGCGGAACGATGCGCCAGAACGGACCCCCGCGTTCCGTGACTCAAAACCGGCTACAGTTCGCCTTATGACACGCGCGCTGCCCATCTTTGCCGTGCTGGCCGTATTGGCCGGCTGCACCACCTACAAGTTCTGGACGGAATCCGATTCGGACCAGCAGGCGGGCACCATCAGCATCTCTTATGAGTTCCGCCGCTTCGAGAACCCGCAGGTCGACGATCGCGCCGCAACCACGCTCGTGCGCGAGCGTTGCGCCGATTGGGGCTTTCGCCAGGGCGCCACGCGCGAAGGCGAAGCCCGCGCGTGTATCGACGGCACGAATGAACGCTGCAATCGCTGGCGCGTGACGCGCGAATACCGCTGCGTGCGGGAAGCGGCGCGCTAGGCGCTAGTCGAGCCGTGCACTCGCAGGGTCCGGCGAGCGGGCCTCGAACGTCGCGAGTGGATTGCCGTCCGCATCGAACAACTGCAACGTCTGTCCGGTGATTTCCCAGCGCGCCACGCGAGGGAAGATCGCGAGGAACTCGTCCTCGAGCTTCATGCTGTCGCCGAGACAGGCCATGCGCGTGCCCGCCATCTGGTCGAACTTGATCTCGCCGCCGTTGAGCGCGTACGAGCCCATCATGCGATTGCAGCCGGAGTATCCGGCTACGCGCTGGTTGTCCGACTGCATCACGAAGTAGATGTCCTGCGCGCCCTGCGGCGTCGTCACCACCCGCTCCCCGACCTTGCCGAGGCGCCAGTACGTGTTCACGAGCGTGGCGGTGGATTGTGTGGGTTCATCCGGCGTCGATTTCGAGGCGCAGCCGGGCAGGTTAGTTAGGGCGAGGGCGACAGCGCAGGCATAGAGGTTTCGGGTGTTCATGCGTCGAGCCTAGGTCGGTCGCGGGGCGTTGCGTATCAGACGGCAGTCCTACATGGACAGGCGATATTCCGTCGAAACGGCCACGAGAAGCCAAAGCAGGAAGAACGAGCCGGCGTCCAGGAATGCCTTCCAGTAGACCGCGGGGTGCACGTCGATGCGATCCGGCAGCGGCCTCGCGGAGGCGGGCCACCACTTGCTTGGAGTGGCTGCGACATAAGCCGCGAACGCTTCCGGAAAGGCGTTCGCGAGGTACTTTTCCTCGCGGGCGGCCGCGACCAGCACGAGCGCCAGGATCGCGAGGACCGTCGCGGCGCACAGCAGCGGCGAGCGGGTCGTCAGCCCCAGGCCCAGGGCGCCGAGCACGGACAACGAATAGAGCGGATGTCGGCACACCGCGTAGGGACCGGTCGTGACCAGCGTCGCGTCCTTGCGGCCGGCAATGAATACCGAGCACCAGATGCGGCCCAGGCAGGCGAGCGCCACGCAGAGGAAGCCAATGGCGCCGGTGACGTAATAGGCCCAGGACCCAACGCCCCGCGGGCCGATGAAGGCCGCGGCGACGATCAGCACGAGATAGATCGCGAAAGTGGCGCGCAGGCGCGGGGTGCTGACGGATTCGGTCATCGCGGGCGAGTCTAACCAACCCCACTACCGGACCACACTTGAGTAATGCAGGGGGCCACCCCACACTGGGTCGGCCCCCCTCGATCTACCGACCAGGAGTCCAAATGGCCCTCCTTAGCAAGAAGACCGTCATTCCCGCGCAGGACCAGGCGCTGCCCGGCCGTAACACGCCGCTGCCCATCTCGGGCAAACACTTCGTCAACGGCAGCAACATCAAGCAGCCGGCGACCGGGGGTCTCGAGGAAGCCTTTTTCGGACTCGGCTGCTTCTGGGGCGCCGAGCGCAAGTTCTGGCAGATACCCGGCGTCGTCACGACCGCGGTCGGATACGCGGGCGGCTACACGCCCAATGCGACCTATGAAGAGGTGTGCTCGGGCCGCACGGGACACGCCGAGATCGTGCGCGTGATCTACGACCCCGCCAAGGTGAGCTACGAAACGCTGCTCGAGGCGTTCTGGGAATCGCACGATCCGACCCAGGGCATGCGCCAGGGCAACGACGTCGGCACGCAGTACCGCTCGGCTATCTACTGGACCACGGACGAGCAGAAGAAGGCGGCCGAGGAAGGCCAGCGCCGTTATCAGGAGGCGTTGACGAAGGCGCATCGCGCGGCGATCACGACCGAAATCCGCGAGGCGCCGGAGTTCTGGTACGCCGAGGAGTATCACCAGCAGTACCTGGCGAAGAATCCGAACGGGTACTGCGGGCTGGGTGGGTGCGGCGTGAAATACGCCTGATCAGCGTGCGCTCGTGAGGCCGGCATATCACCGCAGTCTTCGGCTCAACACGAGCGCGACCACTATCCATGCCATCGAGAGAACGCAGGGTGTCGAGACGCGCAAGGCGACGTCTTCCGTGGCTCGCGGTGTTTCGCAAAGGCAAACGCAAACGTCGGGGCAACCCTGATATCGACTGCATCTGCGAGCAATCATCTATTGACGCGGCAACTTGCCCCGGACGCGCGCGTGGGTTGAACTACGAGGCCAGGGCGGCGCGCTGCCGCACGGTCTCTGGGTCGATCTCTGGGGGGTTGCTTGAACCAAATGACTCGCGGATTCACCGCATGCGCCGTGATGTGCGTCCTGGTGTGTGCGACGTGGGGCGCGACACCGCAGCCTGCCTTCGCGGCCGACAAGAAAATCCTGTTCGTCGCCGGCCCGCGCGATCACGGCGCCAGCGGGCGTCACGAGTATGAACTCGACCTGCGCACGCTCGCGGAATCGTTCGAAAACGCGACGAATCTTCCGGGCGTACACACCGAAGTGCTGGTGGGCAGATTGCCGCGCGATCTCACGGCGGTGCGTACCGCGTCCGTCATCGTCATCAACTCGAGCTCGGACCGGCACGAGAAGGAAACGCATCCTCTGTTCCCGCCGGACCCGACGACCAACGGCCGCAGCTACGATGAAGAGACCACCGCGTATCTCAAGGCCCTGGACGAACTGATCAAACAGAACCGCATCGGCGTGGTGCTGCTGCACTACGCGAGCTGGGCCGAGAACTGGGCGGCGCGAGCTTACTACCTGCAGTGGACCGGCGGTCTCTGGGTACAGGGCGCCTCGAAGAATCCCGTCGACGAATGGTCGATGACGCTACTCGACCGCAAACACCCGATCCTTAGCGGCGTGCAGCCTTGGACCTATCGCGACGAAGTGTTCTCGCGTTATTTCCTGCCGCCGAACGACAAGCGCCGCACCGAGCTGATCCTCGGCACGCCAAAGGAAGACAAATTCGCCATGGGCCCGCAGGTGGCCGCGTGGGCCTTCCAGCGCGACGATGGCGGGCGGGGGTTCGTGTTCGGTGGCCTGGATTTCCGCGACAACCTGGCGCAGGACAATTACCGCAAGTTCCTGCTGAACGGCATCGCGTGGGCCGCCGGCATCGAGATTCCGAAGGGCGGCATCGCATCGCCGACGCCCGACGTCAGCAACACTTCACCGCCGGCCTTCGCGGCGGGTCCCCCTCCGAAAGCAAACTAACAACATTGCCGATGACACCGATTCACAGACGATTCCAGGTCTGCTCGCTGGGGCTGGCCTTGCTGGCAACGCTCGCCGGCGCGAATGCCTCCGCCGCGGATTGGCCCGACTACGGCGGTTCGCCCGACCAGTCGAAGTACGTCAAGGTACGCGACATCACGAAGAAGAACGTCTCGAAGCTCACGATCGACTGGATCTATCCGACCGGCGATCAGCGCTCCTACCAGTTCAGCCCGCTGATCGCCGACGGCGTCATGTACCTGCTCGCGAAGGACAGCTCGCTCGTCGCGATCGACGTCGAGACCCGCAAGGAGCTGTGGATCCACGCGAACCTGCGCGGCATCACCAACCGCGGCATCAACTACTGGCGCAGCAAGGATGGCAAGGATCGGCGATTGCTGTTCATCGTGGACGACCTGCTGCAGGCGATCGACGCGCGCACGGGCAAGTCGATCACCACGTTCGGCACTAACGGCGCGGTGGATTTCCGCGTCGGGCTCGATCGCGATCCCGCGACCGTGCGCCGCGCGGCCTCGGCCACGCCCGGGCGCATCTTCGGGAACCTCCTCATCCTCGGCAGTTCGCCGGGGGAAGGCTATTTCTCCGCGCCGGGGCACGTGCGCGCCTACGACGTCGTGACCGGAAAACTCGCGTGGACCTTCCGCACGATCCCGCGGCCCGGCGAGTTCGGCTACGACACCTGGCCCAAGGACGCGTACAAGTACGCCGGCGGCGCGAACGTCTGGGGCGAGATGACGCTCGACGAGAAGCGCGGCATCGTCTATCTACCCGTATCTTCACCGACCTACGACTACTACGGCGCGGACCGCCATGGCGCGAACCTGTTCAGCGACTGCATCGTCGCGTTGAACGCACGTACCGGCGAGCGACTGTGGCATTTCCAGTTCGTGCACCACGACCTGTGGGACTACGACCCGACCGCCGCGCCGCAGCTCATCACCGTGCGCAAGGATGGCAAGACCATCGACGCCGTCGCGCAGGCGACCAAGCAGGGTTTCGTGTTCGTGTTCGATCGCGTGACCGGCGAGCCGGTGTGGCCGATCGAGGAGCGCCCCGTGCCACCGAGCGACATGCCCGGCGAGAAGGCCTGGCCGACGCAGCCGTTCTCGACGTTGCCGCCTAGCGCACGGCAGGTAGTCAGGGCGGACGACCTGACGCCTTATCTGATCAGCGACGCGGAGCGCGCGGACTGGCGCGAACGCATAGGCAAGGCGCGCACCGGGCTGTTCAATCCGCCGTCGACCCAGGAGAGCGCCGTCATTCCAGGCGCGGTGGGCGGCACCAACTGGGGCAACACCGCCGCGAACCCGGGCGCCGGCATCATCTATCTGCTGAACCAGGACTTTCCGTCCTTCTACAAGCTCAAGGAAATCACGCCTGACAATCCGGGCATGAGATTCGGTCCGCCCGATCCGGCCAGGGTCGAGCGCGGCAAACATGCGTACGAGGAAGCCTGCGCGATGTGCCACGGCGCGGATCGCGCCGGCACGTCGGCGGGACCGTCGCTGTTGTCCATCGGTGGCCAGTTCAGCGGCACGCAGTTCGCGCGCATCGTCACGTACGGCAATGGCCGCATGCCGCCCCTGCCGCACGTCACCGATGAACAGATAGGCGACATCCTGGCGTTCCTCGGAGGTGGCGTGCGGATGCAGCGCCCCGGCGACATCCCGGTACCGGACAAACTTCCCGAAGGGCCCGTGGTGGCGAAGGGTGGCATCACGCGTCCGCCCGCGTCGGCCGGCGCCCCGGCCACGCCCGCGCTGGAGAACTACCCGGACGGCGTCGAAGTCCCCGAGAAGCGTTACTTCACCGACTACGGCCTCGGGCATCCCCATCTACTGGCGCCGCCGTGGTCGCAGATCATGGCGTACGACCTCAACAAGGGCGTGATCAAGTGGCGCAAACCGCTCGGTCAGGATCCCGAGGTGGCGAAGCAGGGCGGCAAGGACACCGGCGTGCCGCGCGGCTCACAGCGCCAGGCGATGATCGTCACGTCAACGGGCATCGTGTTCTCGACCGCCCGCGACGGCACGTTCTACGCGTTCGACGCGGACAACGGCGAGGTGCTCTGGTCGCACGAGCTGCCGATGTCGACGGAAGGCTTGCCGGCGCTGTACCAGATTAGGGGCAGAAGTTACATCGTCGTGAATGCGACGACGCCACTCACTTCGGGATTGAATACCCGCGAAAGCGGTTTCGGATCGACGGATCTAGGCAAGGGTGGGTACGTGGTGTTCGCGCTGCCGTAGCTAACGTCGATCAAGTCGGAAAGACTTCGTAGCGCTAGGACGATTGGACGACTGGACCGACAAGCGGGTCAGGCGTGTCAGAGGAGTGGCCATGATGTGCAAGTGCACCTCCGCTTGGCGAAATTTGACCGCCAGCGCCGCCGACTAGCGTCTCAATCGCACGTTTCAAATCTTGTTCATTCTTCTCATTAAAATTTGCAACTTCCTCTTGCGCTTCTTGCGCGCGCGAAGGGTCTGGTGATCCGTCCGGATTCACTTTCCCGTCGGGCGGGGGAAGTGGTTTCATGTGTGCGACACGCTGAAGGAGCTCAGCAACAGCATCTCGGATTTGTGGTGCCGAGAGAGCACGAGAATCCGCTTGAAACTCTATGCCACTCTTTTGATCAAGGAACTTTACTGGGTGCGCTCCAACAAGATCTGAATTGACGTGTGATCGCAACCAGCAAACTACACTAAGGGAACCGAAGCCAATTGAAAACGCCGCGGGCAATATCCAGCCGTAATCTGGACGAAACCAAAGGAACAGAAAACTAGCGCCTGCGCATACGGCCGACGCAACTCCGAACAGCGCCACGAGAATTTGGCTACGCTGTGGTCGCAAGTCAATTCCAGCCTTGACGCTAGTCTTCATTCAACTGTCCTAAACAAGACTGATTGTTCCATCGTCATTCTTAACTGGGGCAAAATAGGGCGCTTGCTGGTAAGCCCAGTCGTGCCGCAAGTGATAAAGGCGAATTGGCTTAGCTGCTATGGGGCCAAAAAGAATCTTTGTTTGCGCGTCTACTATGCAGTGATCCAGCTGAAAGTTCGTTGTGTTGACGATGAGTGTGCATTCGTCAAAGCGACAGTATTGGAATTTGTACCCATCAAGATGGACCTCCTTCTTGTGATACCAAAGGCCGTTAATTACCGGATGGCCAAACAGGGCAGTAAGTCCAGCGAGCGTGTTTGGGGGCGGCGGAACTGGAAATGCGGGATTCTCTTTGGAAGACATCTCTCTTGCCTTTACTGGACGATTTGGTCGCTAGTTTGACAGACCAGATTGTGACAGTGGAAGGGCTGCCCAATTAGTTGAGCCTTCAAAATTGATCCCACAGAAGGAATTTCTAAGGCGACTTATCGGTTCGATGCGCCGAAGCGAACTGAAACTAGTCATAAATGTGCTCGCGGCGCGCAGGCAATAGAGCGACGCTAAACCTCTCACTTTATAAAGGGATCGATCATGTATCGTCGAGATGTGTTGAAATTCGCCGGCGCCACAAGCCTGCTGGTGATAATCACACCGGCTTTTGCGAAGTCGAAACCGAAGAAGGTGCTGATCCTCGGCGGCACAGGCTTCATCGGCCCGCACTTCGTCGACGCGCTCTTGGCCAACAATCACAAGATCACGCTGTTCAACCGCGGCAAACTCGATCCAGAGGCAAAACCCCGCATCGAGCAACTCATCGGTGACCGCAACGGCGACCTCGAGTCACTCGAAGGCCGCGACTGGGACGTCGTCATCGACAACTCCGGCTACACACCGAAGCAGGTGCGCGCGACGGCGGAACTGCTCAAGGGGCACGTCGGCCAATACATCTTCATATCGAGTGTCGCGGTCTATGCAGACTTCAGGAAGCCCGGCATCACCGAGGACTATCCACTCGCGCAGTTGGAGGATCCAACCGCCGACAACGTGACCGGCGAGACCTACGGTGGTCTCAAGGTGCTGGCTGAGAAGGTGGTGGAGGAGATCTACGGCAGGGACGCGACGATCATCCGGCCCACATACATCGCGGGGCCGGGCGACGTCACCGACCGCTTCACCTATTGGCCCTGGCGCGTTTCGAAAGGCGGCGAGATGCTCGCGCCGGGCTCGCCGGCCGATCCGTTCCAGTACATCGACGTGCGAGACCTGGCCGGATTCATCCGCGACTGCGTCGAGAAGAAGATCCCGGGCGTGTTCAACCTGTGCAAGCCCCCCATCACGATGGGCGAGCTACTCGACGCCAGCAAGAAAGTCACGGGTGCGGACACGAAGATCGTCTGGGCCGACCCGGAGTTCCTCACTGAACACGCGATCATCGGTGAGAAAGCGGAGGGCAATTTCATGCCCATCTGGACGCCGGCCGGAAGTGAGGATGCGGGCATACTTACGATGAGCTGTTCGCGCGCGCAGGCGAGCGGGCTGAAGTGGCGCCCGCTCGAGACTACCATCCGCGATACGCTTGCCTGGCAAGCGTCCCGCCCGGCGGAGAAGCAGAAGCTGCGCGCTGGGCTTACATTCGAGAAGGAAACGGAGTTGCTTGCGAAACTGAAGTTAAACTAGAAATCGACTCCTTCTAGCGAATTCGTTCAGGATCGGGTGCTTGGCAATGTTCGCATACGACCCGGTACACGGGCCGCCGTTCCCTTTCGGCTTCTCTGCGTTCTTTGTCCGTGAGAATAGGGATGTCGAACTCCCTTCTGCAATGCTTGCACCGGTATCTGGCCACAATCGTCATTTCTGCCATCCTTGTTAGTCGAGCGAAGCAAGCGGATACGCAGTGTAGTTTGTCTCATAAAGACTTTACGAGCTAGTTAGGAATTGCAGCCACAAAACCCTAATAAGTCCATTTCCTGAGCGTTGTAAGGCATTGAACTTGTTAAAGTTGTGAGTAACGGATCATGTGTGCTACGCATCGCTGTGCACAGTACTTAAGTGTTGAAGTATCTTGAGCGGCAGAGTGACCTTGCAGGAGGGGGGATGAGAAAAATCTTCTTTTCATATTCCCACAAAGACGAAGAACTTCGTAATCAGCTGGAAACTCATCTCGCGATGCTCAAACACGAAGGCGCGATACAGACTTGGCACGACCGCCGCATCGTAGTTGGCGATGAGTTCGAAGGGGAAATCGACAGAAATCTGGAAAGCGCAGATATTGTCCTGCTGCTCGTCAGCGCAGATTTTCTTGCGTCAAGGTACTGCTACGACATCGAAGTCCGGCGGGCAGTGGAGCGCGCGCAAGTCGGTGAGTGCAAGACGATTCCGATCATTCTTCGTCCATGTGATTGGCATAGTGCCCCCTTCGGAAAATTGCTTGCCGCGCCTGCGGATGGAAAGCCCATTACAAAGTGGGCTGATCGTGACGAGGCATTCCTTGATGTCGTTCGGCAAATCAGAAATGCGCTTGGCGACAAAGTTCCACTCAAGAGGCGTGAGGTAACGCGCACCAGGCCAACCGTGCGCAGCGATTGGCCAAGATCAAGCAATCTACGGACCCGACGAGAGTTTTCGGATGTCGAAAAGGACAAGTTCCTAGCCGATACTTTTGAGTACATGTACAGGTTCTTCGAAAACTCACTTAGTGAGCTGAAGTTACGGAATGAAGGCGTGGAAGGGACATTTACCCGCATTGATGCCGATTCTTTTCGTGTTTCTTTGTATCGTGGCGGCAAGTCACAAGGAGGTTGCCTCATACGAATTAGTCGAAAAGGCGATGCCTTCGGTCAGGGAATTACGTACTCGAACAACGCTAGCAACCGCGACAATTCATTCAATGAGAGCCTTTCTGTCGAAACAGGCGAACAAGATATGTTCCTTAGGCCACTAATGTCCTCAGTGCGTGGTGGAACTGGCGAGCACTTGTCGCAAGATGGTGCAAGCGAATACTTTTGGGCGATGTTAGTTGAGCCACTGCAACGATAGACTTGTTGACTCGCTGGCTTGCGTGCGTTTTCACAGGGCTCAATCGCGCAAAGGCGGATATCGGAGTTAATACTTCGTAGATTAGTTCGTCGCGGCGCCGTCCAGCGTCTTCTTGATGACCAGGATCCCCGCGGCCATCATCGACTCGACCTGTTCGGCGAGCTCATCCGGCAGCAGATCCGCGGTCCACACGAACCACGATCCGCCGTCTTCGTCATCCGTCACGCGGGCCGCGCCGTTGTAGTGGCGGAACTGCCCTCCAACAATGGCCCACGCAACGCGCCGCGTCTCGTCGTCGATCCCCACGATCTCCTCGCGCGCGACCATCCCGTTGCCGAACGTGACGACGCGCGTGTTGCCCTCCATGTGCGTGTCCTTCACGAATCCGGGCACGAGGCGTTTGTGCAACGCGCCGACGTCGCGCAGCGCGTCCCAGACCAGAGCCGGCGATGCATCGATGTGGATCACTTTGCGGATGCAGGTCATGTGCGCTCCCGTTGGTTCGCGTGCAAGGATGTTGCGCGCACGACGGTCGTGGCGAAGTCAGCGGGAGACGCACCCGGCTGACCGAATGCACCGCGCCTCCGGGCGCCGCGGAACTCCGTGCGAAACACCGCCCTCACATGAAGAGGCCACGCAAGGAGGGCGCCATTCATGAAGTCACAGGATTACGACGAAACCACGATCAAGGACATCCCGATGCAGATGATCGAAGCCTGGAACACCGGCGACGCGCACGGCTTCGCGAGCGCGTTCGCCGAGGACGCGGACTTCATCGCGTTCGAAGGCACGCGCCTCAAGGGGCGCGAGCAGATCGTCGAATTCCACCGGCAGTTGTTCGACACGGTCCTCAAGGGCACGCGGCTCGAGGGCGGCGTGCACTTCGTGCGCTTGCTCGGGCCTGCGCTCGCCGTCATGCACGCATGGGGCACGACGACGTTGCAGGGTCAGACCAACGCATCCTCCAGCCGCGATTCGATGCAACTGTTCGTGCTCACGCGCCGCGACGGTCAGTGGCGCGTCGACGCGATGCTCAACGCCCGCCAGATCAGCCTCGAGCAGCAGAAGTTCGCCGACGAATTCGCGACGCTGTCGTTCCGCGACCAGGAAGCCATCACGAATCGCGTGTCCACGCTGCGTCACTGACCGCGTACAGGGTCCCGTTCAGTTGGCATTCATTTCGGGTTCAGCATGAGTTAAGTGCTCGACGCGCATCCTGCATTCACAGCAGCAGGATGCGCCCATGAACACGATCCGACGTCTCGCGATTCTGATTCCCCTTCTGGCCGCGGCCGGTTGCGCCACCAGCACCGACTTCCTGAATGCCTCCGGCAGCGACCGGGACCTCGGCATCGTCCGGATCTCCTACGAGTACGCCAAGGACACGGATCCGGGGCTGGACGACGAGCACGCTGGCCAGATCGCGGAAAACCGCTGTTCTTCGTGGGGCTATGAACACGCAGCACGCATTCCCGGCAACCTGCGCAACTGCAGTGTCAAATCCGGCGAGCGTTGCGAGGTCTGGAAAGTCACCCGCGAATACCAGTGCACCCGGGACGCGGCGTTCGCGGCCTACCTCTCGCGATGACACTGGAATTCCGCCGGCAAGCCGCCGGTGTAAGCTCGGCGGCCCATGTCCATCATCGACCGTATCCTGGGCCGATCCCCGGTCGGCGGGCCAAGCCTGTCCGCGCGCGCGGACTCGCTCCCGCCGATTACGGAGTTGCCGGCGCCGCCCAAGGTCGATGGTCACGCGCCGCAGGCCACCGAACGGCCGATCAGCGTCTACGACCAGCACGGCCGCAAGATCGAGGTGGGCCGTGAAGCCTGGCGTCGGGATGTGCTGCTTCCCGGTCTTTCGGCGAAGCGAGATGACCCGGACACGCTCCACGGCCTCATCCGCGATGCACTCCGCGACGATTTTGCGCTCGACGTGCTGGAGTACGCGCGGCACCTCGCCGATACGGACCCGCAACCGCGCCGGGGCGCGCTGCTGCTCGGAGCGGTCCTCCTTCAACTGAGGGATTTCGAAGGCGCTCGCGTCGTGCTCGAACGCGCGATCGCGCGGCACGGCGAGGACCCCTATCTACTGGCGAGTCTCGCCCGCGCGTTCGCGGAGCTCGGCGAGGACGATCGCGCGGACGAGCTCATCTGGCGCGCGCTCGCGCTCGATCCGAACGACGAAGCCGCGCTCGAATGGGTGGCATCGCGGGCCGGCGCCGCCGGTGGCCAGGTGGCGCTGCTGGCCATTCACGCGCGCGCCGCGATGTTGCCCGGGAGCTGGCGCGCGCACCTTGCGCTCGCGCGCGCGGCGCTCGCACGCGGCGACCACGATGAAGCGGCACGCCTGTACCAGGAGGCGCTCGGACGCGTGGCGCCGCCGCCCACGGACCTGTTGGCGCGCATGTCGCTGGATCTCGCGGATCGCGATCGACACGAGCTGCTCGTGCGCCTGGTCGTGCCGCATTTCAATCACGCCGCGCATGGTCTCATCGTCGGCAGCCACCTGCTGCGCGCGCACATCGAGCTCGGGCGGCTGACGGAGGCGCGGCAGCTGATCGAACGCCTCGAAGCCGAGCGGCGGCCGGAGTGGCGCGACGAATTGCTCGCGTGGCATCGCAAGCTCGACGACGCGCGCAAACGCCGCGGATCGATCGCGGCGCCGGGCGACGTGATCGTGCTGCGGCTCGAGCAACCCGTATGGGCGAGCGGAGCTTTCGGATTCGAGGCGGTGTTGCCTCGCAAGTCGGAATCCGCGCCGCAAATCCACATCGTCTGCGCGAGCGCCGAAGGGCCGCCGGACTCGGCGCGCGATCTCGGCCGGTTCGCGCGCGCACTGCCGATGTTCCTCGCCGAGGAGCTCTACCTGTGCACGCGGGCGAAGTCCACGTTCGTGCTGCCGTGGATGAGGCAGGGCGGGTTCGTGCTCTCGGCGCAACCCTGGACGCGGGACTCGCTACCGTCCGATCCGGCGCCGCTGCAGCTCGTCGTCTTCACGCACATCGAGGCGATGCAGGCGCCGTGGCGCGCGTGCCTGACCCTCGAGCAGCCGCGGGAATCCGGGTCGCCCGCGATATCGATACGACAGAGCATCGATCCCGCGAACGTCGCGCAAGGTGTGGTGGCGCTGCTCGAGACGCTGATGATGCGGGTGTCCATGCTGCTCGCGATCCAGCGGAAGGACGCCGATCCCGCGCTCGCCGCGCCCGACAGCGGGCGCCTGTCCGACTACATGATCGCGCTCGAGCAGGCGCTCGCGGTCTGGCTCGCCATGCGACAGGACGTCGGTGAATCGTTCCTGCATCCGGAGCGCGCGATGTTCGATCACCTTTTCCTTGTCTGCGAGAACGGCGGCGGGCTGTTGCGTCCGCGCATGCTGCTCGTCAACGCGCTCGAAGGCCGCGCGCGCCAGCGGCCCGACCTCGTGGGTGAATACGTGGACAAACTACTGCCGCTGCAGGAACGGGACCCGCCGGGCCACCATTCGGGTGCGCGACTCCTCGCGTCGGCCGCCGATACCCTCACCGGGCTGGTTCGCGCCGGATGAATCCCCTGCACGAGCGCATCCGCCGGCTGCAGCCCGGCGTGGAGTTCCTCATCGTCCTCGTCTGGGCATTCGGCATGCCCATCTTCTCGTCGATCGTCGCGATCCTCGGCGCCGGCGCCGAATCCGCGGTCGCGTTCAACGATGAAGCTCTGCTGTCGATCCTGATATTCGAAGTAGTGCAGGCCGCGTTCCTGGTCTGGTTCCTGCGCATTCGCGGCTGGACGCTGGAAAAGCTGGGCTTGCGCATCACGGGGCGCGGCACCGTGTGGGGACTGGGCCTGCTCGTCGTGACCTACGTCGTGACGATCGGCGCGCAGGCGCTGGCGCAGATCGTATTGCCGATCGATCACGCGCTCGCGGCCGAGCAATATCCCACCGCCGCGCGCGGCCTGAGCATGCAGCTCGTATTCCTGACGTCCACGGTGAACGGCATCTTCGAGGAGGTGTTCGTCGCGGGGTACATCATCACCGCGCTGAAGGAACGGCGCGGCGAATGGATCGCGATCAACGTGAGCACCGTGGTGCGCATGTTGTATCACCTGTACCAGGGCCCGATCGGCATCATCACGATCGTGCCGATGGGGCTGCTGTACGGCTACACCTACGTGCGCACGCGGCAGCTCTGGCCGCTGATCGTCGCGCACGTGCTCGTCGACATCATCGGCCTGTCGATCGCGACCGGGGTTGGTGCCGGGTGAGAAATCGCTGAGTTGGCGGGCGGGAGCTCACGCGACGCGCCGCGCCTGCAGTTCGCGCGCGATGCGGCGGCGCTCGCGCTCGTGCAGTAGTTGCTGGCCGCGCGCCCATTCGAGCGCGTGGTCGGCGATTTCCCGCCAGCCTTCCTGGCCGATGAGGAAATGCGTGCGGCCCGCGAACTCACGGTACTCGGTGATCGCCGAGGATTTCCGGTACAGGCGGTGGTTAGCCCGCACGACCGACGGCGTCACGAAGCGGTCGCGCTCGCCCGCGACCAGCAGCAGCGGCGGGCGCTTGTGCCGCCGCACGTCGACCGTCTGCGCATAGGGATCGCAGTTGGCGAACCCGGCCTGCAGCAGCAGGTGCGTGTCCGCGGGCACCGCGTATCGCTGATATGCGCAGTCGGATTCCTCGCGGCGCGAGGCGTTCATGAAGGCGTAGTGGAACTGGCGGGGCGTGAGCGAGATGCCGGCGCCATTCCTGGCGAGCAATCGCGGCGCCACGACGCGCAGCGTCGCCCAGGGCATGCGCCAGACGCCTTTCGGCGGCACGGGTGCGAGCGCGATGCCGCACGACCCGAGGCCGCGGCCGACCAGCGCCTGCGCGACGAGTCCCCCGAGGCAATGTCCGACGATGATGGGCGGCGAATCGAGCTCCAGGACCAGTCGTTCGTACGAATCGACTATCTCGTGGATGTCGATGCGGGGCCGGATGCCGCTATGCGCGAACGAATGCGGGTCGCGGCGCAATGCGCGGATGTCGCGATCCATGCCGGGCCAGGGCGGGGCGTACACGTTGAAGCCGCGCTCGAGGAAGTGATCCGTCCAGCCTTCGAGGCTGGACGGCGTCATCCAGAGGCCGTGGATCAGGACGATGTTGTTAGTCCGCATGCGGTGGCCGCCTAACCAGTGGCCGGAACTTCAGCACAAAATTACAGGCGTTGAATCCGGGATGTTCTTAAGTTGGTCATTTTGTGACCACCCGGGTGTTGTTAGATCGGACGATTCCTACGCGACCCGTACGGCCGCGGTGCCGGCCCTGGCGGGCCGGGTTAAGCTTCCGGCATGGACGCAGAACCCTCACTCGAAGAGATAAATGCCCTCGCGGAACCCGCCGTGATCGAGTTCGGCGCCAGCTGGTGCGGCTATTGCCAGGCGGCGCAGGCCGACATCGCCGCGGCATTGAAAAGGCACCCGACGGTCAGGCACATCAAGGTCGAAGACGGCAAGGGAAAGCGCCTGGGCCGCCAGTTCGGCGTGAAACTGTGGCCCACGCTCGTGCTCGTGGATCGGGGCACGGAGCGCGGCCGGGTGGTGCGGCCGGGCAATGCCGCCGAAATCGAGGCCATTTTCACGGACGTGAACTGACTCGCTGCGCGCCGGCCGGAATTCGTTAAGGTTCGGCTGACATGCGCAAATGGCTCGTCTTGGCTGTGGTTTTCGGCGCCGGATTCGCCGGCGCGGGATCGGCGTGGGGCCAGCCCGCCGACACGGACGAGTCGGCGTATGCGCCGTCCACGCTCGCGAAGGTGATGGGCGGCAGCGCGCGCTCCCAGAACGACGAGGCGGAGCTCGCTGCGCCGGGGCAGTGGTTCCATACGACCGCGACGTACACGGGCCGCAAGCGCCCGCTTTCGGGACGGTTTCGTCCCATCGTCAGCTCGTGGGTGAGCAGCCGCGGCCTGCCTCCAGACCAGGTCGAGATGTATTTCAGCGGTGACCTGCCGGAGCTCGAGTTCGAACAGGGCGGGAAGAAGTACTGGATCATGGCCGGACTTCCGGGCGGGCTGGGCTTCGACATCTATCCGCCCGGCCAGAAGCTGACTATCTACCTGCAGAAGATCGGATTCGCGTCCGGAACCCCGGTCGCGATGCTCTCGCTCGCGAAGCTGCCAGGCGGCGCCACGACGGCCACCGTTCCCGCGCAGCGGCGCATGCGCAACGCGCGCATGGGCGAGGGCGCGCGGCGCCAGGAGGCGACGTTCGGCAGCGGGTCGGCGAGGTTCACGTACGCCGGGCGTGAGTACACGCTGCCGCTCGATGTCGCGGGCCGACATTCCATCGCGCCAGGACTCTATTCGTACGAAAACGGCGTGCGCACCGCGCTGCTCGAGTTCGGCTCCGGCGATACGCAATACCTGTTGCTGCGCGTCCCCGTGACCGAGGCCGGCGAGGAGCCGCACATCGTGCCGTATCTGGTGCTGAACGGGCGCATCGTCCCGCCCATCGATCTCGGCGGCTGCGCGGTTCAAGCGCAGCCCTTGCAACGCGACGGCGCCCGCGGCTCGGTCGACTGCACCTCCGTACCCCGCGCTGTCTTCACGAAGCTCGAATTCTCCGCCAGTAGATAGGGTGGCGGTGAAGACGGAAATGGGGACATTCCTCGTTTCCTAGCAAACGGGGACAGACCTTGATGTGGGGCTCGATGCGTCCCGGCGATTACCGCGTCCGCGCTGACGGAATGGCCGTCGCCCACGCGATGAGTTTCGCTGCCGCGGTGCGCCCCAGCTATTGAAGGCGCCAGGCGATGGCCCGCCGGCCGCGGGGGCGGGTTATCTGTCTCCGCCTGTCATCGAAAGCGCCTGGCGCAGTCTGAGGTGTTCCTTGCCGGCTCCGTGCATTGCGCGAACGCCGGATGCGCCGCGCACGCTCAGCCCCATCGCATGTGCACCGTCCATGCCGTGCATGGATGTCGGTGATATCAGGTCTGTCCCCGTTTGCTAGGAAACGAGGAATGTCCCCATTTGTCCCTAACTGGGGTTGGAGGTCCATCCGCGAGGCTTGCGATCGAACGCGATGCCGACGTCGAAGCTACGGGCCTGGCATTTCGAGCATCGCAGGCGCGTGCAGGCTTGTTTGAGCGTGGCGTTCCAGCCGAGGATGTTAGCCAGGGACTTCGGCAGGATTTCGCGCTCGTGGCGGCATTTGCGGCATTTCACGCAGATGACGTAAGCGCCTGATCGGTCGGACAGTTTGTCGATGGTGTGTGCGGGCAGGGGCATGGCGGTATTGTTTTCATCGCGCCGTATCGCGTCCAACCAGTGCCCGATCCGCCGGACCACTGTATGCAGGTCGGCGCTGCCTGCTAGGCTCGCCGCATGTCCTTGAAATTCACCATCGAACGATGCGCGTCGCTCGCTCAGCCCGGTTGGCTCGAACTGCGCAGGGCCCTGTGGGACGACGCCACGGCGGAGGAACACCGCGGCTACATGGCCATCGCGCTGGCCCAGCCCGAGCGTTTCCTGCAGCTCATGGTCTACGACGAGAAGCGGACGCCGGTCGGCTTCATCGAAGGTTCGATCCGCAACGATTACGTGAACGGCACGGAGTCCTCGCCGGTCGGCTTCGTCGAGGGCGTCTACGTGATCCCGTCGATGCGGCGCAAGGGCGTCGCTCGCATGCTGTTCGAGGCGATCGGCGACTGGGCGCGGGCGCGCGGTTGCCAGGAGCTCGCGTCCGATGCGCTGCTCGAAAACGAAGCGAGCCAGCGCGCGCACCGCGCGTTGGGATTCCGCGAGACCGAGCGCGTCGTGTATTTCGCGAAGCCACTCTGAGAACGAGGCGCGCCACCATGGCAAACAAGACCGTCGGATACGCGCTCGGCTGGCTGAAGAAGCGCTCCTCGAAAGCCACCCTCGACGGTTATGCGCGTTATGCGATTCCGAGCGAGGACGCGTTGGGTGTGCGCATGGCGGACATCCAGAAACTCGGCAAGGAGCTGGGTCCCGACCATGCGCTCGCCCTCGAGTTGTGGAAAACCGGCGTCTACGAGGCGCGCATGTTGTGCGCGTACGTGGACGATCCCGCGAAGGTCACCGCCGCGCAGATGGACAAACAGGCGCGCGACTTCGACAACTGGGCGATCTGCGACACGCTGTGTTTCGCGCTGTGGGTGCGCACGCCGCATGCGCTCGCGAAAATCCGCAAGTGGGCCACGAGCCGCGAGGAATACGTGAAGCGCGCGTCGTTCGCGCTGCTGGCGAGCGTCGCGCTCAAGAAAAAGGACGTGTCGGAAAAGGATCTCGCACGCTGCCTGCCGCTGATCGAGAAGGCCGCGACCGACGAGCGCAACTTCGTCAAGAAGGGCGTGAACTGGGCGTTGCGCGGTGTGGGCGAACGCAGCGTCGCGCTGAACGAAGCCGCGGTCGCGCTCGCGAAGAAACTCGCCGCCTCGAAGGATCCCGCGCCGCGCTGGATCGGCAAGGACGCACTGCGCCAGCTGGCGACCCCCGCCGCGCGCAAGCGAATCGCGAGACGGAGTGGGGATTAGGTGCCGGTGTAAAAAGTGGGGATTACGTGAGGGACGCGGTAGCCGCGAGTTCGAACAATCCCCACTTTTTACACCGGCACCTAATCCCCACCTGGGGCCGTCAGTTTCAGGAGGCGGCCGCCGGAGCCGTTGCGCTCGTCCTCGAGCAGCCAGAGGGCGCCGTCGGGGCCTTGCTCGACTTCGCGGATGCGCTTGCCCATGTCGAAGCGCTGCGCCTCGCGCGCGGTCTGGCCGTCGGGACCGAACTCCACACGCACCAGCGACTGCGATGACAGTCCGCCGATGAATCCATTGCCGGTCCAGTCCGGAAACATCTTTCCCGAGTAGATGATGAACCCGGCGGGCGAGATCACGGGTGTCCACGTGACCAGCGGTGCGCGGAACTCCGGGCGCGTGTCGTGATCGGGGATGGAGCGGCCGTCGTAGTGATCGCCGTTCGAGACGACCGGGTATCCGTAGTTAGCTCCCTTCTCGATGAGGTTGAGCTCGTCGCCGCCGCGCGGTCCCATCTCGTGCGCGTACAGCCGGCCCTGCGCGTCGAACGCGATGCCGAGCGGATTGCGATGTCCGAGCGACCAGATCTGCGCGGTCACGCCGCCCTGCGATACGAACGGATTGTCATCGGGCACGGAGCCGTCCTCGTTCAATCGCACGATCTTCCCGAGATTGGCCTTCATGTCCTGCGCGGGCGTGAACTGCTGCCGCTCGCCGGACGTGATCCACAACTTGCCGTCGGGTCCGAACGCCAGCCGATGTCCCCAATGCCCACGGCTCGAGACCTTCGGCACCTGGCGCCAGATCACCGTCAGTCCATCGAGGCGGCCGCCGGCCCCCTCGAGCACGAGCTTCGCGCGGGCGACGGCGGCGCCATTCGTGCTGCCTTCTCCGGGCTCCGAATAACTCACGTAGACGACCTGATTCTCCGCGAACCGCGGATGCAGGATCACATCGCCGAGCCCGCCCTGGCCACCGTACGCGATCCTGGGAATCCCGCTGATGTCGCCGGCCTTGCCGCTCTCGGCATCGACCAGCTTGAGCGCGCCTTTCTTCTCAGTGACGAGCAGCCTGCCGTCCGGCAGAAAGGTCATCGCCCAGGGCTCGCGGAACTGCGCGACCGGCGTCGCGACGAACGCATTGCCGATCCGCACCGGGGCTTGAGCATCCACGCCGCTGCAATCGGCGCTCACGAGTGCGAACGGGATGGCGAGAATCGCGGGGAAGATTCGCTGTTTCATGGCCTCAGTATCGCCTCGGTTTGCGCCAGCGCGCAGCGGCAGGAAGCCGCATCCGCGCGTCGGATGACCCCCTGTGGACGCGGCTAGAAACGAACCAGCAGACCCAGGCCCAGGGTGTTGAGACTTTCGGTCCCCGTGGTGTTCGGATCGCCGACTTCGTCGAAGAACATGTACTCGGCCCGGATCGTGAACATCACGTTGACGTGAAACTGCAGCCCGCCGCCGTAGACGAATTCGGTCGAATCGCCGCGGGTGCCGCCGAGGTTGGAGCTCTCGTCGCCGATGCGTACCTTCACGTCCCGGTCGGAGCTTGCGAACAGGACGCCACCACGCGCGAAGAATTCGAACTTGTCGTTCAGCGGCAGGAAGCCGATGGCCGCGAGGACGGGGCCGCCGAACTCGTAATCGAGCGAAAGATACCCGGGTACCGTCGCGCCCGGAGGACCGAAGTCGCCCGTCAACCGGTTTTCCACTTCGCCGACCTGCAACAACCCGAGCTCGGCCGCGATGTAGCGATTGAAGCGGTAACCGAACACCGCCTCGTAGCCGAGATCGCTGTCGTCGGTGGACTTCACCGTGTTCGTGAACGGAATGTTCTGCTGCGCGAAGAAGCTGATGATGGCCGGTTCGTTGATTTCCTGTTCGCTCGTGTAGCTAGACATCGCGACCATCGCGCCCGCGTACGGGCCGATCCGGTTCGCATTCCGGGTGCGCTTCTTCTTGGGCGCCGCCTCGGCGATTCCCGCCATCAACAACGCCGCAACCACGAGCACTAGGACCGAGATTTTTTTCATTCGATATGCTCCCGGGGAACCGGTCGCCACGCTATCACGGCGCGCGGTCGATTATTTGAGGATTTCACCCAGGAACTGCTCGAGCGCATGCCACGAGCGCCGGTCGGCGGCCTCGTCGTACTGCATCCCACCCGCGCGGTTCTGCGCCGAGGGGTTCGTGAAGGCGTGCACTGTCTGGCCGTACGCATGCAGCTGCCAGTCCGCTCCCGTCGCGGTGAATTCCCGGGCCACGGCGGCGACGTCCTCCGGCGGCGCCAGCGGATCGTCGTAGCCGTGCAGCATGAGTATCCTGGCGCGGATTTTCGGTTCCGTGAGCCCCGAAGGTTTCAGGATTCCGTGAAAGCTGATCGCGCCGCGGATGTCAGCGTCGCCGCGCGCGAGGTCGAGCGCGCACAGTCCCCCGAAACAGAACCCCATGATCGCGATGCGGCGCGGGTCGACGATGGGCATCGCCTGCACCGTCGCCAGGCCGGCCTGCAGTCGTTTCAGCAACTTCGCGCGGTCCTGCATGAACGGATTCATCAACGCCGAACATTCTTCGGGCGTCGTGCCGCGTTTTCCCTTGCCGAAATTGTCGAGCGCGAAACAGGCGTAACCCTGCCACGCGAGCCGGCGCGCCTTGCGTTCGACGAACTCATCGCGGCCACTCCAGGTGTGGCTGATCATCACCGCCGGCCGCGGGCCGGGCTGCGATTCGTCGTAGCAGAGAAAGCCTTCGAGCAGCGTTTCGCCGTCGCGGTATTCGATGTATTGCTCGCGCATGTGCGTCTCACCGTTCTGAAAAGAACTTGCCTATATAGATGAATGAATTATGTAACACGAAAGCCATCGCGTGCCGCAAGCCGATACAGGGCCGGTAGTACGACCAGACTCAAGGCGGTCGCGGAGAGGATTCCGCCGATCACGACCGTTGCCAACGGCCGCTGCACCTCCGCGCCTGTCCCGGTGTTGAGCGCCATGGGCACGAAGCCGAGACTCGCGACCAGCGCCGTCATGAGTATCGGCCGCAGTCGCGTGGTCGCGCCCGTGACGATCGCATCCACCAGCTCGCGGCCATCCGCGCGCAGCTTGCGGATGAACGAGATCATCACGAGGCCATTGAGCACGGCGATGCCCGAAACCGCGATGAAGCCCACGCCCGCGGATATCGAGAACGGAATGCCGCGCGCCCACAGGGCGAGCACGCCGCCCGTGAGCGCGAGCGGCACTCCCGAGAAAACCAGCGCCGCGTCGCGCGCCGAACCGAAGGCCATGAACAGCATGCCGAAGATGATCGCCAGCACGACGGGCACCACCACGCTCAGGCGTTCCGTCGCGGCGATGAGCTGCTCGAAAGTGCCGCCGTATCCGATCCAGTATCCCTGCGGCAACTCGAGGGCGGCGATGCGCTCGCGCACTTCGCCGACGAACGAGCCGAGGTCGCGGCCGCGCACGTTGGCCGTGACGACGATGCGACGCTTGCCGTTCTCGCGGCTCACCTGGTTGGGTCCGGTTAGTAGTTCGATGGTCGCGAGCGAGCCGAGCGGCACGAAGTTGGGAGCGAACGCCGTGCCGTGTTCTTCGGCGCCGAGTTTCACGGGCAGCGCCACGGGCAGGTCGGCGATCGCACGGGCGTCGGTGCGTCGCCCCTCGGGCAGGCGCACGACGATGTCGAAGCGCTTGTCGCCTTCGAACATCCGGCCCGCGGGCGCGCCGCCGAATGCGATCGCGGCGGTCTGCTGCACGTCCGCGACGGTGAGGCCGTGGCGCGCGATCGCCGCGCGATCGGGGCTGATGACGAGCGAGGGAAGTCCCGCGACCTGTTCGGTCTTCACGTCCGCGGCCCCCTCGACATCGCGCACGACGTCCTCGATGCGCTCCGCGATGCGCGCGAGCTCATCGAGCGAGTCGCCATGGATCTTGATGGCGACCTCGGCGCGTACACCCGCGATCAATTCGTTCATGCGCATCTCGACCGGCTGCGTGAATTCGTAGCTGTTGCCCGGGATCGCGCTCACCGCCTTCTCCATCTCCGCGACCAGCATTTCCCGCGGCTTGCCGGGGTCGGGCCAGCGCTCGCGCGGATGCACGAGGACCAGCGTATCCGTGACCGACGGGGGCATGGGGTCGGTGGCGATCTCCGCCGTGCCGATGCGCGAGACGACTTCGCGAACCTCCGGGAATTGCTTCAGCCGGCGCTCGAGCTGCGCCTGCATCGTCACCGCCTGCGTGAGGCTCGTGCCCGGAATGCGCATCGCGTGCAGCGCGATGTCGCCCTCGTCGAGGCCGGGAATGAACTCGGTTCCGAGCCGGGTCGCCAGCAGCGCACAGGCGATGACGAATCCGGCCGCACCGCCCACGACCAGGCGCCGATGCTTCATCGCCCGGACCAGCAGCGGACGATAACCCCGGTGGGCCGCCTGCATGAGCCGGGTTTCGTTCTCGTCGATCCTCCCGGTGACGAACTGCGCCACCGCCGCCGGCACGAAGGTCAGCGACAACGCCATGGCCGCCGTGAGCGCCATGACCACGGTGATCGCCATCGGGTGGAAGGTCTTTCCCTCGACGCCGCCCAGCGCGAATATGGGTAGATAGACCGCGGCGATGATCAGCAGGCCGACGAGGCTCGGCCGGATGACCTCGCTACTGGCGGCGGCCGCGACCTCGAAGCGTTCTTCGCGCGCGAGCACCCGGCCGAGCTCGCGCTGCCGATCGCCGAAGCGTCGCAGACAGTTCTCCACGATGATGACGGCGCCGTCGACGATGAGGCCGAAATCGATCGCGCCCAGGCTCATGAGATTGGCGGAGACGCGGTTCTGCACCATGCCGCTGATCGTGAGCAGCATGGTCAGCGGTATCACGGCGGCCGTGATGAGCGCCGCGCGCAGGTTGCCCAGCAGCACGAACAACACGGCGATGACCAGCAGCGCGCCCTCGGCGAGATTCCTGGAGACCGTGGCGATGCTGCGATCGACCAGCTGCGTGCGGTCGTACACCGCGTGGGCCGTCACGCCGGGCGGCAGCGCGGCGTCGATTTCCCGGAGCTTCGCGCCCGCCCGCTGCGCGACTTCACGACTGTTCTCGCCGATCAGCATGAACACGGTGCCCATGACGACTTCGCGTCCATCGCGGGTGGCGGCGCCGGTGCGCAGCTCCGAGCCTTCGGCGATCTGCGCGACTTCGCCGAGCCGCAGCGGCACGCCTTCGCGCAAGCCGACGACGACGTCGCGCAGCGCCTCTTCGTTCTCGATCTGGCCCGGGACGCGGATCAGCAGCTCTTCGCCGTGGCGCTCGATGTAGCCGGCGCCCATGCTGGCGTTGTTTCGCTCAATCGCTTCGATCAGGTCATCGAACGTCAGGTCGAAGGCCACCATCCGCGCCACGTCGGGCAGCACGTGCACCTGGCGGACGTGGCCACCGATCGTGTTCACGTCGGTCACGCCCTTGAGGTTGCGCAATTGCGGCCGGATCACCCAGTCCTGCAGGGTGCGCAGGTCGAAGGATGTCCACGCCGTGCCGTCGGCCTTCGTGGCGCCGGGCTCGGCCTCGACGGTGTACACGAATATCTCGCCAAGCCCCGTCGCGACCGGCCCCATCGACGGTTCCAGCCCGCCGGGCAGTTGCGAGCGCGCTTCCTGCAGCCGCTCGGCGACCTGCTGCCGCGCGAAGTAGATGTCCGTGCCGTCCTCGAAGACCACGGTCACCTGCGACAACCCGTAGCGCGACAGCGAGCGCGTGTATTGCAGGCGGGGCAGGCCGGCGAGTGCCGTCTCGATGGGGAAGGTGATGCGCTGCTCGGCTTCGAAGGGTGAATAGCCCGGCGCGGAAGTGTTCACCTGCACCTGGACGTTGGTGATGTCCGGCACCGCGTCGATGGGTAGTTTGCCGAAGCTCCAGGCGCCGAGGCCCGCGGAGCCGAGCACCAGCAGCAGCACCAGCAGCCGGTGCCGCACGCAATAGCGAATGATGCGATCGAGCATGGCGCGCCTCAGTGATCGTGACCGGCGGCCGACTTCCCGATGTCGGCCTTGATGAGGAAGCTCTGTTCGGTCACGTAGACCGTGCCGGCTTCGATCCCCGAGAGGACCGCGGCGAATTCGCCGTCGCGCGCGCCGAGCCGCACGGGGCGCGCCTCGTAGGTTTCACCCTCCCGCGCGAACACGACGGTTGCATCGCCCATGCGTTGCAGCGCGGATTCCCGCACCGCGAGCGGGACTTCGTGCAGGGCGACGGTCACCTGTGCGGACACCGTCATTCCGGGCCGCCATCCCCCGTCCCGGTTGTCGAGACGCGCGCGGACGATCACGCTCTGGCCGCGAGTGGCGAGCGGCAGCACGGCGCTCACCTTCGTCTCGGCGCGCTGGCTCGTCGTGGCCGAGCTCACCATGACCGGCTGTCCGGTGGCGATGCGCGTCGACTGCTCTCCGAGCGCATGCAATTCCAGCCACACGTCGGACAGGTCGGCGATTTCGATCAGCGCATGATCGCCGGCGACGTCGCCGATGTTCGTCTCGCGCGCCAGCACGACGCCGTCGAACGGCGCGGTCACGGGATATTCGCGCAGGCTCTCGTTGGCCTCGATGACGAGCAAGGTCTGCCCGCGCCGCACGCGTTCGCCGAGCTGGACCTTCACGGCGCGCACGGTGCCCGCAAAGCGCGCTCGCAGGTGCGCATGCCGATCCGGGTTGAGCACGACGGTGCCCACGAGGTTCACGACATCGCGGATCTTCGCGGGGCCCGCGGTCTCGACCTCGATCCCGGCTTCGGCCGCGGTGGCGGCCGGAATCGTCACGCGATTCGCGGCTTCCTCGTGATGTTCGGCGGTCTGCCCGCCCGCGCCGTGCGCGTGTTCCTCGTCGTGCGAGGATTCCGGGGCGCGGCCGCAGGCGCCCAGCGAAAACGCGAGCAGCATGATGATCGGTGTGCGCAGGTTCATGGGGACTCCACGGCAGCGGTCAGGCGCTGCAGGTCGGCCAACAAGGTGTGAAAACGCGCGGCCGCGTCGATGCGGCGGCGGCGTAGCTCGAACAAGGTGTCCTGCGCATGCGTCAGCGCGAGGAAACCGAAGCGGCCCAGGTCGAAGCCGCGCTGCGCGAGCGCCAGCGCCTGCTCCGCGCGAGGAATCATCGATGCGCCGAGCGTGGTGAATTCGGCGCGGGCATGGCCCAGCTCCTGGTACTGCTCGAAGAGTTGCTGGTATGCGTCGAGCTCCGCGGCCTCGCGACGATGCGCGACGGCCGTCGCTGCGGCGCGGCTCTCGGATTGTGCGAGTCGCGCCCGGGTCGATGAGCCCAGCGGCATGGACAGCGACATCACCAGCCCGTGATCGCCGAAGGCTTCGAGCCGGCGCACGCCGAGACCCACGTTCAGATCGGGCCGGGTTTGCGCGCGCGCCAGTCGCAGCCGTGCCGCGGCGCCATCGGCTTCGAGTCGCCACGCCACCAGGGAGGCGCTGCCGGGAAGCCGCGCCGCGAGCGATTCGAACGGTTCGAGCGCGGGCAGGGTGTCCAGCGACATCGCGGCCTGCCCGAAATCCGGGTCACGCGAACCCCAGGTGGAGGCGAGCGTCACGCGCGCGGCTCGCAGCTCGTGCTCGTGGTGTTCGCGGTCGAGCTCGGCATCGTCGAGCGCGATCTCGGCGGCCCGCAGGTCCGTCTCCGGGTTGCGCGCACCGCGCACCACGCGTTCGACCTCCGCGCGCGTGCGCGCGGCGATGTCGGCGCGCTCGATCGCCAGGCGCAGGCGTTCCTGGTCCGCGACGACTTCCACGAAACGCCGCGTGGTCAACGCGATGGCATCGAGCCGCGCGCTGTCGAGCGCGTGCGCGGCGCTCGCGTCCTCCGCGTCGCCCAGCGCGCGGCGGCCGGCGCGTTTGCCGCCGAGTTCGATGAGCCGGGACACCTGCAGCGTGTTCTCCGCCGAATCGAATCCCTTCAGTGTGCCGCTGCCCGCGAAATTCTCGATGTCCGCCCCGAGCACGAAGGGCGGCGCCATCGATTCACGCGCCGTGCGCGCGCGCATGGATTCGGCATGGGCGGCCGCGGCCGCAAGCGTGGCGCTGCCGGCGCTCACGCGCTCCAGCGCGTCCGCGAGGGCCAGTGTTTCCCCGGCGCCGACCGGCAGTGCGGACAACAGGCAAACGAGCGCGAGGCTCGCGTGCGAAGTGTTCATGAGGATCTCCCGCGGGGACGCATCGGCGCCCCGTGTCTGACTAACTAACGAACTGTGCGTTGGTCAGAGGGAGGTGGGCGGTCCGCGCAGCGGCGGCCGCAGGTGTGCGCGTATCGGCGAGAGCTGCAGTGGAGAGCTGAAGAGAGGCGGCGCGTCGCGGCGGCGCGCGACATAGAACAGCAGCAGTCCGCACAACAGCGCGAGCAGGGGTATCTCGAGCGATCCCGACGGCTTCTTGACGAGGGCGTCCGCACCGATTCCGACGTCCTGGTCCGAATGCGGTTCACCCGCCGGGTTCCCGTGCGCGGGTTCTTGCGCGTGATGCACGCCCGAGTCGCCGAGATGCATGGCGACCGGCGGCTCCGAACCGTCGAAGCACACGTGCAGATGCGCGCCCCCGATGCGCATGATCAGCACCGCGACGCAGAGCATCGCGATGAGGAACCGGAAGTTGAGGGACAGGCGCGGCACGCGGGGATTATGCGGGGCCCGGGCGTCCGGACGGTGCAACTACGTCACATCGTCCGGCCGGCCAGATCCTGCGACGGCCCTAACGAGGCGGCTCAGCGCCTGGCTGGGAATCCTCGAGCGGGAAGGTCGTAGCCCCGGCGGCCCCCGTGGCCGACGCATCCGTTCCCGCGGCGCTGCTGTCCGGAGTCGCGGTCGCCGAGCTCGGCGAGCTCGCCACCTGCGTCGTGCCGCCGGTGCTGGTCACGATGGCGCGCGAGAAACGCTTGGCCGCATCGGCGTCCGTCGTGACGCGGCCTGCGATGATGTCGCTGGCCGGAGCGGACCTGCCATACAGCTTCGTGTTGGACCGACTGTCGATGGAGATCACGCTGCCGTCGAGCGACACGCCCGCGAACAGGCCGCGGTTGCGCGAATACGAATACACCTCGGCCTGGAAGTCCTGGTCGGTACCGGCGGATGCGGAACGTCCAACGGGACCCGCGGCCACCGAAGCGTCCGCGCCCAGCGTGAGCTTGCCGTCGGCGATGCCTTCGATGCCCTTGCGCGTGGTGAACACGAGCACGACGTCGGTCGACTGCACGCCGATCTGCCAGCCGATGCTGCCGCCGGTGAGATTGATCATCACGGGATTGCTGAAGCGGCCGTTTTCGTCACGGACGACCATCACGCCGCTGCCGCGACGACCGCCGACCACGGCGCCGACTTTCACGACATTGGGTACGACGGCGATGCCGTAGGCGCGCGCCATCAGGCGATCGGGGATCGCGGTGTCGCGTTGCGCGCCGAGTTCTTCGAGGACGCCGGAGGCTTCGATGAGTCGTGCCTCTTCGCGCGCGCCCGCGAGCGCGGTGCCGGTTGCGAGGGTGAACGTAGCGAGGACGGTTGCGAGGAGAAGTTTCTTCATGGTGACTCCTACTTTAGCGCATGACCTGTAGCTTGCCCCATAATCCCGCCATGCGTGCACTAAATACCGTTTTCGGCGTGATTGGTTCCCTGTTGCTGCTGCCGGCGGCCGCGCATGCCGAGTGGATCTCCCGCAGCGAAGCGATCATGGGCACGCGCTGCTCGGTGGAGCTCTGGAGCGATGATCGCGCGAAGGGCGAGGCCGCCATAACGTCGGTATTCGACGACATGAAGCGCATCGACCGCCTCATGAGCACCTGGAAGGAAGACACCGAGATCTCGCTGGTCAATCGCGAGGCGTCCAGACACCCGGTGAAGATCAGCGAGGAGCTGTTCCGCCTGCTGCAGGTGTCGGTCGAATATTCGGAGCTCACGAACGGCGCGTTCGACATCACCTACGCGAGCGTGGGGTACCTCTACGACTTCAAGAAGGGTGTGCACCCCGACCAGAAGGCGATCGACGCCGCGCTGCCCGGCATCAACTGGCGCAAGATGGTCCTCGATCCGAAGGAACGCACGGTGTTCTTCCAGCGGCCCGGCATGCGTATCGACCTCGGCGGCATTGCCAAGGGCCATTCGGTCGACAAGGGCATCGAGATCCTGCGGAAGCTCGGCATCACGCGCGCGATGGTCAATGCGGGCGGCGACACGCGCATCATCGGCGACCGTTTCGGCAGGCCCTGGGTGGTCGGCATCCGCGATCCCGACCACGAGGACAAGTTCTTCCTGCGCATTCCGCTCACCGATGCATCGTTCTCGACCTCGGGCGACTACGAGCGGTATTTCATCGAGGACGGCAAGCGGTTCCACCACATCATCGATCCGAAGACCGGCGATTCCGCGCGCAAGGTGCGCAGCGTGACGATCATCAGCACCAGCGCGACGCGCACCGATGCGTTGACCAAGAGCGTGTTCATCATGGGCGCGGAGGAGGGCATCGAGTTCATCGATACGCTGCCCGACGTGGATGCCGTGGCGGTGACGCCGGATGGGCGGGTGTTGTATTCGAAGGGCCTGGCCCCGCCGGGTTGACGAGTCCGCCGCCGGATCATCCCGGTTTAAACAAATGACGCACGCGGGTTAATCTTCCAGCCCCGAAGGACGCGGACCCTTCGGACCGGCAACTCAACGAGGTCTCGAATGCGCTTCACTCGCATGGTCCGCGCTTCCCTGTTCTGCATCGGATTGACCGCGGTCGCGGCGGGTCAATCCACACCGCAACAAGTCCACACGTCGCCGCAGCAGAATCCCGGCGTGTATTCGGGACGCCTCGAGGTCGACTACCCGACTCCCTATCCGCTCGCCACGACGGAACAGATCCGCGCGGTGCTCGATCGCATCCACGATTACGTGGTCGAAGCCGCACCGGTGCGCGTGATCGATGGAGACACGGGCGAGGCGGTGACCGATCTGACGAAGTTGCCGCCCACCGTGGCGCTCGAACGCACGGACCTGCTGATCGTGAGCTACGAGTGGGGCGTGACGTACGCCGGCATGATGCTGCTGTCGCGGATCACGGGTGATCCGCGCTACGACCGGTACGCCGACGAACGCATGACGGCGGTGGCGAAGCTCGCGGCGCACGCACGCGCGAACATGAAGCCCGGCACCACGCATGCTAACTACCCGCGTCCCGCGCATGGCGTCTGGCTGCGCGGCATGTTGCTGCCCGAGAGGCTCGATGACGCCGGCGCGATGTGCGCCGCGCTGATAAAAGCCGAGCGGGCGGGGCTCGGGTCGGGCACCCTGAAGCCGTGGATCGACAACTGGCTGGATTGGGTGCACCAGCGCCAGTTCCGCCTGAAGGACGGCACGCTGGCGCGCAACCGGCCATTGCCTAACACGATGTGGCTGGACGATCTGTACATGAGCGTGCCCTGCCTCGCGCAGGCCGGGAAATTCACGGGCGACCGAAAGTATTTCGACGACGCGGCGAAGCAGATCCTGCAGTTCGCGGACCGCATGTTCGTGAAGGACAGGAAGCTGTTCATGCACGCGTGGGTGCAGGAGATGGATCCGCATCCCGCCTTCCATTGGGCGCGCGCGAACGGCTGGGCCATCATGGCCATGGCCGAGCTGCTGGACGTGCTGCCGGAGGATCATCCCGCGCGGCCGCGCATCCTCGCGCTGTTCCGCGAACACGCCTCGGGCCTGGCCGCGCGCCAGGGCCACGCGGGTCTGTGGCACCAGCTTCTGGATCGTTCCGACTCCTACGAAGAGACCTCCGCGAGCGCGATGTTCGTGTTCGCTCTCGCACGCGGCATCAACCGCGGCTGGCTCGATGCGCGCGCATTCGGCCCCGCGACGTCACTCGGCTGGAACGCGGTCGCGAAGAAGGTGAACGCGAAAGGGCAGGTGGAAGGCACCTGCGTCGGCACCGGCGTCGGCTGGGAGCCGATGTTCTACATGTACCGCCCCGTGCACGTCCTCGCAGCCCACGGCTACGGACCAGTGCTGCTGGCCGGCGCCGAAATGATCGAACTACGCAAGCGCCCCGACATCGGACTGCACGACGGCGGCCTGCAATTCGGCAAGCCCGGTACTTAGAAGAACGCGGAGATGTAGAACTGGAAGATGTTCGCTTCGAGCGTGTAGAGATCTTCCGCGCCCGCGGCCACCGGATTCTCCGGCGGAATTCCGTAACGACCGATACTCTGGCGCGCATCGCGAAAGTCGTCGTAGTTCACCGTCATGAAGTCGTAGCGGAAGTTGATCTGCCCCTTCGACAGCCACGGGAACCGCTCGATCTTGAATTCGTACGTCGCGCCCACGCCGACGGTCACGGCGCTGTAGGTCGCGAGTTCCTTGTCGCGCGCCATGAAATTGGCGTAGTTGGCGCGCGGGAAGATGTCCATGTAGAAGTCCGCGGCTTCCTGCGTGTAGTAGCGCAGGCGGCCTTCGAAGATCCAGTTGCCGCCCCAGATGGGATTGTCGAGCGGATGCACGTAACCGAGCTCCGCCGTCTGGCCGACGACGCCCCAGGTGTCCGTGTAGAAGCGGTACATCGTGTCGACCGCGGCGCGGTAGGGCAGGAAGTACTTGGCGCGGATCGACGCGGCGTTGCTCGAACGGGTGCTCGGATAGATCTCCGACTGCGTGCCCTGCGTGCCGGCGATCGGATCGACGAAGTAACGCACCGAGCGATACGGGCTGCGCAGGAACCCTTCGTCGGTGATCACTTCGTACTGGCCCGAGATGACCATGTTCTTCGTGACGATCTGCGACAGTCCGACGCTGTAGCTCTGCGACTCCATCTCGTCGAAGAACGCCGGGTCGTTCTGTTTCACGTCGTCGATCTTGATGTTGCGGAACACCTCGTTCTTGCCGGTCTTGTAGGCGAACGAGATGGTCGTGAGATCGCCGAACATGTCGTGGCTCACGCCCGCGAACATGGTCTTGGCCTTGTAGTCGCTTTCGTCGCTGTTGACGTAGCCGATGCTGTACGTGCTCTTCCCGTGCAGGAAATCGGCCGACAGGCTGTACTGCGTGCGCTCGTCCTCGTACGGGCTCGCCGAGGTCTCGACGTCGATCGACGCCGACGAGACCATGTCGATGTAGTAGTTGGCCTGCACCGAGACGTTTTCGCCGATGCTCTTGCGCACCAGCATCGAGGGCCCGGAGATCACGACGCCGCCGCCGTCGTAACGGAAGTAGAGGACGTCGGCGCGGTCCTCGGGCAGCACGCCCGCGCCCGCGCCCGTCGCGAACAGGGCGAGGCAGGTTATGACGTATCGGGCGAGACCTGTGCGCATGTTGTGGGGCATGGGCGGTAGTTAGTTACAGCCGCAGCCGCCGCCGGCGCCGCCGGTCGCGCCGCGAGATCCTTCGCGCGCCTCGAACACGTGGTCGAGGAAGTCCTGCGACACCGCGGCGCGGCTGCCCATGATCGGATCCGCGAGATTCTCGCGGTCGTACGGCTTCACCCACGGCTCGATGGAACTGCAGCCCGTCGCGAGCAGCGCGAGGGCGATCACGGACAACAGACTGCAGGCTCGCATCGAAATGTCTCCTTGCTATTCCTTGAGCATCGAACGGATCTGCGTGAGATAGAAGTTCTCGTCGCCGGGCTTGTAGCCCTTGTGCATGACCCGGACGTTGCCCTTGCGGTCGACGAACACCGTGCTCGGCATGCCGGCGACCTTGTACAACTTGCTGACCTTGCTATCCACGTCGAACGCGACCGGGAAGGTGACGGGCTTCGAGAGTTTGCCCAGCCACGCCTCGGCGGCCTGGGTGTCCGGCTCGACGTTCACGGCCAGCATCGTAAAGCCCATCGGCTTGTACTTCTTGTAGATGTCCTCGAGCAGCGGCATTTCCTGGCGGCACGGGCCGCACCAGGTTGCCCAGAAATTGATCATGACCACCTGGCCCTTGAACTGGTCGAGCGAGATGTTCTTGCCGCCGCGGGCGCTCAGCGTGAAGCCGGGGGCGGGGCCCGAGGAAGACGCTGCCAATGCGGCCGACGCGCACACGACCGCGACCGCGAGGCCCTTGAAGATCCGATTGAACTTTCCTGCCGTCATGACTGACTCCGTCAGAAGAAGACGGTCGCGCTCAGCAGCATTTCGATGTTGTTGGTGACCTTCGTCTCGCCGAGCAGATCCGAGTCGAACACGCGGTCCTGCACGGCGATGTGAATGGCCAGCCAGTCGGTGGGCAACACGCGGAAACCCGCGCCGAAGTTGAGCGTCAGGTGGTCGCTACCACCGAAATCAACGCTCCCGATGCCCGCCAGAACATAGAAACCACTGTTCATGGCGGTCTTGCGACCTAAAAAGACTTCGCCAGGCAGAAAGTTGTAGCCCAGCGAGAGGCTGTAATACGTGAAGCGCCTCTCATCTCCCGTCAGCAATTCGATGTTGCCGCCTAACGTCTCGAAACTCGTGCGGCCGGCCGTGGATTGCCCCAGGTCGCCGCGGAAGAAGAAGTCTTCTGTCACATGGTAGGTGAGCTGCGCGGCGTAGGTCTGGTTGGTGCCGAAATCCTCGATGGACAGGAAGCCGGCGCCCGCGCCGATCTCCCAGTTCTCGTTGTCGATCTTCGGCGTCTTGATCTTGCGACGCACGACGTTGGGCTCGATGACGCGCGGCGGCGTCGAGTCCGCTTCTTCCGCGGCTTCCTCGGCCGCGGCCTGTTCCTCGGTCTGCTGCTGCTCGAGTGCACGCCTGGACGCGCAACCGGTCGCAAGCGACGCACCGATCAGAAGCACTGCTAGAAGAAGCAGGCGATTAGAACTTTCCATTCTTCCAACTCCTGATTGTCATCGCGGCTCGTGAATACCGTGTGCCAGCGATAGTCGGCGCGGAGATAAAAGCGCCGGGTGAGATAAAAACGCATGCCCGCGCCCACGTACGCAGTCTGGTCCGTGCGGTCGTCGGGCAGGATGATGGTCGCGGCCGGTTCGACGTAGACGACGCCCGTGCCGAGCTGCACGAACGGCGACCAGCGCCACTCCGGGAACAACACGTGATTGATGCCGACCTCGGCCTTCCAGCCGTTCGAGAAATTGCCGAGGTACTGCGAGACGTGAGCCTCGACCTTCATGTTGTCGGTGAGTGAAAAGGCGCCGAATGCACTGATGAGATTCGCGCCGCCGTAATCGCCGCCACCGATGCCGAGCTCCCAGTCGTGTGTCGTGAAGCCCGCGCGGTCGCCCAGGTTGAACATGAATGGCGATCCGTCCGCGAGCACCGTGCGGCGCATGTCGCGCGCGCGCGCCCAACCTTCGACTCCCTGTTCGTCGCGCACCTTGAACCAGTCGGTGCGCCGGAAGAGCACGTCGACGGACGACTCGCGTTCGATGACGTGAAACACGGGAAAGCCGCGGCCGGGACCCGTCGAGAGCTCGAGATAGGGCTCGCTGACGAATACCTGCAGGAGTTTTTCCTTCTCCGCCGCCTCTCTTGCGGCCGCCTTTTCGTCGATCCGCTCCGCCTTCTGCTCGGGCGTCTCCCTGGCCAGGACGTTTACCGAGACGAGGCATGCGAGGACGAATGCGAGCGCACTAATTCTGCGGAGTGGGCAGGAACGGGTCGTTGTAATACTGAGCTCCAATATCCAGCCACTCCGACAACAAGCGCAGTTCGTCAGCTGTTAGATAACCTTCGTGAGTTCCGCCCTCACGGAACCGGTTGAAGAACCGCGTTGACGCCCGCGCATTGCCCGCCTGCATCGGCGGCGGGAGCAACACCGGCACCTGTTCTCCCATGGCGTTCGTAATAAGTCTAACCTGAATCGCGCCATTCACGTCCAGTTCCAGCTCCGGCCGGCTATCCAGCACCAGGTGGCGGAACGCGAGTTTCTGCAGTCCGTTGGCGTTGTCCTCATCAGTCAGTTCGAGCGACGCGGCCGGCAATTGCACGAGCGTGGGATCCGTCGGGTTCACGCGCGAATGACAGTACGTGCAGGTTTCGGGATAGATGAGAGTGCCCGTGCCGGTGCCGTCGTCGACACCCGCGGCGGGACGCGGCACCGACCACAGCGGATGGATGTGTCCGGCGCGGGCCCCGACGGTCGCGTAATGAATCGAGATGCGGCAGGCCGGCGACCACACCGGGAAGCAGGGCGCGCTCGCCGGGCTAACAGGAACCCGCGAGTAGCTATAGGAGAACGAAGCCTCGAGCGGCGCGTTCTGCATCCAGATCTCGTTGTAGACCACGTCGGCGCTGGGCGTGATCGACTGCAGGCCGCAGTTGTCGATAGTCGTGTTGGGATCGACGCACACAGATCCGGCGCGCGACCGGGCGCGCGCCATCGTGTCGCCGACTTCTGGGGAGATCGTGAGCACCGTTCCCGGGAACGCCGTGCCGGTAGCCGTCGCGCCGGCGTACACGGAGTTGAACAGGCCCTTGCGGCCGTGCGCGCGCGGATTCTGCGGATCGCGCACATGGCAGCCATTGCATTCGAGCAGTTCGCCCGGGCGCAGCGAGAGCGAGACGTTGTGAGAGGTGCCGACGCGCTGCGCGTTGCGATCGAGCAGCGAGAGCTGGAACGCGACGTTGGCCGGAATCTTCATGCGCACGGAGCCGTCCGGTTCGACCGGCGCATAGCCGAGGATCTGGCGCATGACGTTCGATCCGCCGAAGGCGGAGTTGTCAGGGTCGCCGTCGTCGAGCGCGTCCGGATCGTCCGGCATCGGGATGATCCGCTCGGCGCGGACGAAGCGGATCAGGCGATTCGGATACGCGCCGTTCGTGGGATTCGAGAGATTCGCGATCGTCGACGGCGTGTTGTTGGCTATACGCGCGTTTTCCACGCCCATGAAGTCATAGACGCTGCGGATCGCGAGCACGCCCGCGCCCTCGGCGGCCAGGTCGCCGTCGATCTCTGGGGGTTGTTTGTCGAGGATCACGGAGGGCAGCGGCGTGCGCGGCTGCGCGGCCAGCGCCTCGGTCACCATGACGCCTTCGACCGGCTGCATCACGGGCAGGATCGTGTTCTGACCCGGATCGAACATCCAGATGCTGTAGAGGGGCGGGGCGGTCTGCACGGTCGGATCGGCGAGACGGGCATCGGTGCAAGGCACGATGCGCGTCGGGTCCTCTGCGTCCAGCAGCCGGCACTGCGACCAGCTCACGAGGATGCGATTCGTGCCGTCCCACAACGGGAAGCCGGATTCGAATCGGCCGCCGGGCGACGGGCCGGGGATGGTGCGCACGTCGTTGAGCGTCGCGTTCGTCTGCGCGGGGCCGATGCCCGCGACGTTCTCGTTGATGTCGGTCGGAACGCGCTGGCGGTTTTCGACGAAGTTGTTGGCGTCGACGATGATCAGCTTGCCGCCGAAATCGACGTTGGTGCGTTCGCGCGCGAGCACCATGAGTCTGCCATCGCTCATCTCGCGGGCGCGCGTGAACTCGACCGAACGATCGTTGGCGATCGTCTGGCCGGGGTTGTCCGGATCGGGAATCGTCGCGGGCGTGCCCGTCGCGTGCGACAGCGCGCCGTAGTGCAGCTGCGTGTCGGTGCCGTCGGGATTCGTGGTGTAGAGATGCAGACCGTTGCCGGTGCTGCTGTTCTCCCAGCGCGTGAACAGGATGCGTCCGTTCTGGAGGACGGTCGCGTCCATGTCGCTCGAGCGGTTGAAAGTGATCTGGTGGACGTCCGTGCCGTCGCCGTTCATCACGTGCAGCACGAAGGCCGACTCGTTGCCGGGCACGGCGCGCGCCTCGTACTGCGGCCGGCCTTCATCGAGCAGGATGGCCTTCGACTGGCGCTGGCGCGTCGAGGAGAACACGATGCGGCCGTCCGGTAGATAGGCGGGCGAGACGTCCTGGCCTTCCTCCGCGATGATGTCGGAGGTGATGACCCGGCGCAGCGTGTCGGTCTCGATGTCGTATTCCCAGATGTTCCAGGTCGGCGGATCTTCTTCGTCGTCGAGTTCGTCGAGCGGGCCGCGCATCGCGAAGGCCACCTTGAGGCCGGTGGGCGAGACGGCGAGATCCTTGATGTCGTAGCGGTCTTCGGCGTCGCCGCCGAATTCCTCGGTGCGCAGTCGCGCGGTGATTTCGACCTCGGGCGATCCCGGCGAGGCGCGATCGCGCTTCCACAGCGTCGCGGAATATTCCTCGTCCTCGACGAACGGGCGCAGGCGCGTGATGTTGTCCTGCTCCTCGGGAACGGGGTGGCGGATGTAGAAGATCGGGAAGTCGACCGTGGCCGGATCCGGATCCTGGCCGCTCGCGAGACCGATGCCGCCGCCGCCGGGTCCCTGTGTGCAGGCCGCCAGCAACACCGCGAGTCCGACGACGATCGCGCGCGCGCCCATGTCGAACAGGGCTCGTCCGAGCGTGACCGGGTTCGCGTTTTTCATGTATCGATCCACTGCCGTCCTCCAGCTGCACAGGCATGTGCGCTGCCGCACGTGCATGTGACGTAATGCGATCATCCCGCGTGCGCTCGCGGCGATCTGCCGACGACGTCACAGCAGCCGTTCCGCCAACGCGGTTCTCTTGTCGATCCTTGTAGTTAGAGACCAGGGGCGTTCACCGCCGTGACGCGGTTCGCAGTCCTCGGGTCCAAGACTACTTGGAACACGTGATTATTGTGCCTGTCGCCGCTTGGAGACGTACACAAGCTGAGACAAACAAGGTGGCCGACGGGCGAGGCGATACTGCACCCGTCAAATGGGATGTGGATGACACAAATGGATAACCAACAGGTCTCGAAACTGAAGGTCTTCGGTCTTGCCTGCGTGCTCGGATGCCTGGCAGCCGCGGCGTCCGCGAACGACCGCGACAAGGCCAAGCGCATCCACGACCGCATCGCGGGCGTGCCGCCGTCGGAGGAAACCCTCGACGCGATGGAAACGCTCGTGGCCAACGGCCAGGCGCTGCAGGCCGCGACGCAGTACGCCGTCGAGAACCCTTCGTTCTACAACGTCACCCTCAAGAACATGGCGGTGCCGTGGACGAACCGCGACCAGACGGTCTTCGCCCCATTGAATGACTACGTCGCGACGTACATCGGCATGGTGCGCGACAACGTCGACTTCAGCACCGCGCTGTCGGCCGACCTCACATACGTGGTCCGTGGCGTCACGCCGGCTGCCTCGGCAACCAGCAACGCGCACTACGAGGCCGCCGAGAACAACGCGGTGAACCTCAAGGAGTTCCTCGACCCGGTCGCCCAGTCGTCGGTGCTCGGCATCCCGGCTTCCGCGACCGCGGGCTTCATCACCTCGCGCGCTTCGTCCGAAGCGTTCTTCGTCGACGGCACCAACCGCGCGATGTTCCGCTTCACGCTGATGAATCACCTGTGCCGCGACATGGAGCAGGTGCTCGACACCTCGCTGCCGCCGGATCGCATCCGCCAGGACGTCAGCCGCAGCCCCGGTGGCGACAGCCGCATCTTCCTGAACAACTGCATCGGCTGCCACAACGGCATGGATCCGCTCGCGCAGGCGTTCGCGCACTACGACTTCGACAACGGCAACGCCGACGCGCCGGGCACGATGCGCCTGGTCTACGACCCGTCCGCCGTGCATCCCAAGTACTTCAACAACGCCACCAACTTCGCGCCGGGCTTCGTGACGCCCGACGACGCGTGGGAGAACCGCTGGCGCAAGGGCCAGAACTCCGTGCTCGGCTGGAACAACGCGCTGCCCGGTTCGGGCACGGGCGCCAAGTCGATGGGGCAGGAGCTCGCGGCCAGCGCGGCCTTCGCGCAATGCCAGGTCGAGAAGGTCTTCAAGACGGTGTGCCTGCGCGCGCCCGGCAACGCGGCCGACCGCGCCGAGGTGTCCGCGATGACCACCCGATTCAGGAACAACCAGTACCGGCTGAAACAGGTCTTCGCCGAGGCCGCCGTGTACTGCATGGGCGATTGAGGGAGCACCAATAATGAACGCTCAAAACAAACTCATGCGCTGGTTCGCGGCCGTCGCCGCGGTGGCGGTGCTCGCCGCCTGCTCGAGCGGTGGTGCGCCCACGGTCGAAAACCCGGTGACGCAGGCGCCGCCGGTGACCGACTACGTCGGACCCGCCGCGCAGAACGCGGACGTGCAGTCCTTCCGCATCAATCTCTGGGAGAACATCAAGGGCAACAACCGTTGCGGCTCGTGCCACAACGCGAATGGCCAGACGCCGATGTTCGCCCGCAACGACAACGTGAACCTCGCGTACGAGGCCGCCAACACGGTCGCGAACCTGCAGCAGCCGGACCAGTCGCGTCTCGTGACCAAGGTCGCCAGCGGTCACAACTGCTGGCTGGCTTCCGCCTCGGCCTGCGCCGATCTCATGACGGTGTGGATCCGCAACTGGGCGGGCGCGACCGCGAACGGCGGCACGGAGATCGAACTCGTTCCGCCCGTGATCCGCGAAGTCGGCGGCAGCCGCAACTTCCCGGCGGACTCGGGCGCCTTCGGCTCGTCGGCGCTGTACGCACTCGTGCGCAACACCGCGACGGCCAACTGCTCGCGCTGCCATTCCTCGGCGGCCGCGATCCAGCAGCAGCCACTGTTCGCGGACGCGGACGTGGATGCGGCCTACGCCGCGATTCGCTCGAAGATCAATCTCGACAACCCGGCGCAGTCGCGCCTGGTCGTGCGCCTGGCCGACGAGAACCACAACTGCTGGGGCAACTGCTCCGACAACGCGACCACGATGCTGAACGCGATCCAGGCGTTCGCGAACGGCATCCCGATCACGAACGTCGATCCGCAGCTGCTCATCTCCAAGGGCCTCTCCTTGTATGACGGCACGGTGGCCGCCGGCGGCAACCGCTACGAGTCGGCGACGATCGCCAAGTACGAGTTCAAGACCGGCATGGGCAACACGGTGTACGACACGAGCGGTGTCGAGCCCTCGCTGAACCTCACTCTGTCCGGCGACCACTCTTGGGTTGGCGGCTGGGGCGTCGTCTTCAGGCCCACCGGCAAGGCGCAGGGCACCGCGTCGGCTTCGAAGAAGCTGTCCGACATGATCAAGTCGACGGGCGAGTTCTCCATCGAGGTGTGGGCCAACAACGCCAACGTCGCGCAAGAAGACGCGTTCCTCGTTTCCTACTCGGCGGGCAACAACGCGCGCAACTTCACGCTCGCGCAGCGCATGTACCAGTACGAGGCGTACACGCGCAGCAGCGAGACGAGCGCGAACGGCAATCCCGTCCTGCTCACCAACGCCAACGACCAGGACGCGCAGGCCGCCCTGCAGCACATCGTGCTCACCTACAGCCCGGTCGAAGGCCGCCGCCTCTACGTGAACGGTGAATACACCGGCGACGTCGACGCGCAGGGCGGTGGCAGTCTCGCCGAGTGGGACGACACGTTCGCGCTGGTGCTCGGCAACGAGACATCGACGAACCGCCAGTGGGAAGGCGTGATGCGCATGGTCGCCATCCACAACCGCACGCTCACGCAGGCGCAGATCCAGCAGAACTTCGAAGCCGGCGTCGGCGAGAAGTACTTCATGCTGTTCAGCATCGGCCACCTGCTGCCGAACGAGCCGCAGGCGTACATCATGCTCGAGGCCAGCCAGCTCGACAGCTACGGCCTGCAGTTCACCAAGCCGACGTTCATCAGCCTGGATCCGAACTTCACGCCGTCCGACCTGCCGATCGCTGGCATTCGCATCGGCGTGAACGGCGCGGAACTGCACACGGGCCAGGCGTACGTCCCGCTCGACACGACCGTGGGCGGCACGAACTACACCGCCGCCGCCGGTCAGCAGCTTTCGCAGGTGGGCACCGTTGCCCCGATCGACACGACCGTCGCCAACGACGTGTACTTCCTGTCGTTCGAGCGCATCGGCGCGCTGAGCTACACGCCGCCCGATCCGCCGGCGCCGACGCCGGCCGTTCCGGCCGATCTGCCGCCGGAATCCGAGGTCGGCCTGCGCACGTTCGACGAGATCAACGCGACGCTGTCTCAGATCACGGGTGTGCCGCAGACCAACCAGCGGGTGCGCGACACCTACGCGCTGGTCAAGCAGGCGCTGCCGGCCATCGAGAAGTTCGGCACGTTCGGGCCCTCGCAGCAGACCGCGCTCGCGCAGCTCGCGATGCAGTACTGCAACGTGATGGTCGACGACGCCACGCTGCGTTCGCGGTTCTACGGTTCGCTCGACGGCAGCGGTACCGGCACGGCGGTGTTCGGCACCTCGGGTGCGCCTAACAACGCGAATCGTGAAGCCCTGGTCACGGCGATCGTCGACAAGACGGTCGGCGCGGGCCTGGCCTTCGAGATCAGCGCGACGGACATCCGCAACGAACTGTTGAACGGCGTGACGGACCCGGGTTCGGGCTATGTCACTCCCGGTCTCGTCAACCGCCTGGTCGCGGGTCCCTCGGGCTCTGCGTCGAACGGCGGGCGTACGGTCATGAAAGCGGCTTGCGGAGCAGTGCTCGGCAGCGGCGCGTTGCTGATTCAGTAGGGAGAAGAGCATGTACATCCTCAAGAAGAGCCCGCGCACACTGGGTCTCAACGAGCCGATCCGGCACGAGAGCCACAAGCGTCCCGTCACGCGGCGAGACTTCATCGCGCAGGGTTTCACGACCGGTCCCGCGATCGTCGCCGGCGGCACGCTGCTGAGCGCGCTGTACGGACGCCGGGCGCATGCCGCCATGAGCCCGCCGCTCGAGGAATACGCCGCCGACATCTGCAACATCTCGGCAGGCGCGGGCAAGGTGCCGTTCATCGCCTTCGATCTCGCCGGCGGTGCAAACCTGCACGGATCGGAAATGCTGATCGGCCAGGCGGGCCGGCCCGACAACTTCCTCTCGACGCAGGGTTACGCCACGCTCGGCCTTCCCGGCAACATGACGCCCAACTCCCCGGGAGCCGTCGCCGGCACGAACCTCGTCAACAACGAATTCGGCGCGCTGTGGCACGCCGACGGCGCGATCCTGCGCGGCATGCAGCAATCCACGCAGGTCGAGACTCGCGCGAACACCAACGGATTCGGAATCGCCGCGCGCTCGGAAAACGACACGGGCAACAATCCTCACAACCCGATGTACGGCATCAACCGCATCGGCGCGGACGGCGAGCTGCTGACGCTGATCGGTTCGCAGAACTCGGATTCGGGCGGCAACTCGATGGCGCCCGCGGCGATGATCAACCCCGCCGTGCGACCCACCAAGGTGGATCGCGCCAGCGACGTGACGGGCCTCGTCGACACCGGCGAGCTCAGTAGTTTGCTGCCGGGAACCAACCCGGGCGAGACGTCGGCCGACGCCATCGCGGTCCTCGAGTCGATGACGCGCCTCGGTCACCGCAAGACCGATCTCGCCAATACCAAGCTTTCGAGCGCCGACGAGGCCGCGCTGCGCCAGCTCGTGAAGTGCGGCTACGTGAAGTCCACCTACCTGGCGGACCGCTTCCGCTCGCCGGCGGCGCTCAACCCGGATCTCGATCCGGAGATCGTCGGCGCGAGCGGCATCTTCTCGCAGGCCGAGTATCAGAATGATGGCGAATTCCGCAAGACCGCGGCCGTCATGAAGATGGTCATCAACGGTTACGCGGGGGCTGGCACGATCACGATGGGCGGTTACGACTACCACGGCCAGGGACGCAACACCGGCGAAACGCGCAACTTCCGCGCGGGCCGCTGCATCGGCGCCTGCCTCGAGTACGCCCGCCGACGCAACAAGCCGCTCATGATCTACATCTTCAGCGACGGTGCGCTGTCGGCCAACGGCGTCGTGAACAACTCCCCCGACGGTCGCGGCAAGCTCGACTGGGCGAGCGACAACCAGTCGACCGCCGCGTCACTGGTGCTCGTGTACCGGCCGCAGGGACGTGTCGCGTTCCGCGATCCCAACCGGATGCAGATCGGCTCGATGAGCGCCGCGGGTTCGGTGATGACCAACTCGAGTCCGGCCGCCAACGCCGTCAACCTGCTCGTGGAAACCGTGTTGCTCAATTACATGGCGCTGCACGGCGAAGAGGGGATGTTCGAACAGCCCGCCTTCTTCCCGCGCCACGGCCTGGGCAACTCTGCAGCTCGCGACGCGCTAACCATCTTCGCGCCCGTGTGCAACGGCACGATCAGCAGCCCCGCCTAGCCGCTGCCGCGAGCCGATCATCCGCTTCAAACACGCCGTCGTCGCGACGGCGTGAGAAGCGGACCACATCCTCTGACTATCGTCGGCAACCGGCGACACCGTCAGGGCGCCACCGCCACGCGTGCAGAAGCCGCCTCGAAAACTTCACGGACGCCGTCGCTTCGACGGCGTGAAGAGTGGGGCGAAGCCCCTGAACTATTGGAGCGCCAGCTCCGGAAACACAGCCCTGAAAACCGTGGTTTGCTTCGTTGACATTGTTAAGTCGGCTATGCGAGGGTTTCCCGCGTCATTTCGCGAGGAATCGGATTCGCTTGTCCGGTGACCGCAGGCCCGAACCAACCGTTGGACCGACCGTGAGCGCTTGTTTGTTAGTGAGATCACTGGATGCCGCGCGTCAGCGTATTGCTGCAGTTGCGTCCGGCTGCCTGCTCGCTCTCGCGGCCGGTTTCGCGATGCCAACCGCCGCCGCCGATCTCGCCGCGCTGGTGGGCAAGCCCGCGCCCGACCTGGTGGCGCGCGACATCTCCGGCGAGAACGTGCGCATCTCCGAGCACCGCGGCGAAGTCGTCGTAGTTAGTTTCTGGAGCGGCAGCTGCAATACCTGCCGCGACCAGCTCGAGGCGCTCGATCGCATCGCGAAGACCTACAAGAGCGCCGGCCTGGTCGTGATCGGCGTGAACCTCGACGAGAATCTCGCGCGCGCCGAGAAGTTCGCGCGCGCGCAGGACGTGCAGTTCCCTCTGCTGGTGTCGACGCCGCGCAATACCGGCCGCGACTACGGAGTCGACCGTCTGCCGATGGTCGTGTTCGTGGATCGCGCGGGCGTGCTGCGCGTCGCGCATCGTGAATTCAAATCCCGTGACGAAGAAACCTACGTGCGCGAGCTGCGCACCCTCCTGGACGAGTAATCCGAGTCTAACTATGCCGAAACCCACCAAGTTCGCGCACGTCGTCGCATGGTTCGCCTTCGCGGTACTGTCGACGCAGGCCGTCGCACAGGAGCCGCCGGCCCAACCGGCCGAGACGGAAGAGTCCGCGCCCGCGGACGCCACCATCTCCGACGCACCCGTGGGCACGCTGCTCTCCGAGCCGGTCGACGGCGCGGAGGCGCCTCCGCCCGAGTCCGGCGAGCCGCCTGCGGATACGCGCGCGCTCGACGAGACCGTGCAGGATCTCAAGAAAGACGTGGTCGATCTCAACCGCGAATTGTTCGTGCTCGAGGAAGAGCTGCTGTTCCCGGCCAACACGCAGGTCGCGATCTTCGTCTCCATGGACATCGGCGAGTTCTTCGCGCTCGATTCGCTCACGCTCAAGATCGACAACAAGGAAGTCGCCAACTACCTGTACACGCCGCGCGAGGCGGAGGCGCTGCTCAAGGGCGGCGTGCATCGCGTCTACCTGGGCAACCTCAAGGTGGGCGAGCACGAGCTCGTCGCGTTCTTCAGCGGCAAGGGACCGAACGAGCGCGACTACAAGCGCGGCGCCAATCTAAAGTTCGAGAAGGGAGTGGGCGCGAAGTACCTCGAGCTCAAGATCACCGACCGGCAGCGGCGCGCGCAGCCCGAGTTCGCGATAAAGGACTGGGAATAAGGTTGGAGTGAGACCTTGAAGCGTCTCCCACAGTTGCTCGCGGTGGCCATCTCGTCGATGGCCATTGCGTCGTTGACGACCGCGCCGGCGCATGCCGCCAAGCCCGAGGCCGACAAGTTGTCGCCCACGGTGGTGCGCGACCTGCACTTCGGCGACGCACTCTTCTATTACTACCAGGGCGAGGATCTCGAGGCGATCACGCGGCTGCTGGCCTACCAGCAGTGGGGCCGCATGCCGCACCACGACGCCGAGACCAACCTGCTGCTCGGTGGCCTCTATCTCTCGCTCGGCCTGCACAACGAGGCGGGCGAGCGCTTCGAGACGCTGCTGACGCGTTCGGTGCCCGAGGGCGTTCGCAACCGCGCGTGGTTCTATCTCGGCAAGGTCTGGTACGCGCGCGGCTATCTCGATCGCGCCGAGCGCGCCATCAAGGAAGTGCAGGGCAGGCTCACGCCGGATCTCGAAGCCGAGCGCATGCACCTGCTGTCCAACATCCTGCTGCGCCAGCAGCGCTTCGACGAGGCCATCGCGCTGCTGAATTCCTGGCGCGGTCGCAAGGATCAATCGGACTGGCTGGCGTACGCGCAGTACAACCTGGGCGTCGCGCTGGTGCGCAAGGGACTCATCGCCGAGGCGGATCCATTCTTGACGACGGTCGGCACGCTCGAGTCCGGCCGCCGCGAGCTCCGTTCGCTCAAGGACCGCGCGAACCTCGCGCTCGGTTACGCCTATCTACAGAACAACCAGCCGGATCTCGCCAAGCCCGTATTGCAGCGCGTGCGGCTCGACGGTCCGTACTCGAACAAGGCGCTGCTCGGGGTCGGCTGGGCCGACGCGGCGAGCGGACAGTTCCAGGAAGCGCTGACTCCGTGGATGGAATTGCGCGATCGCAACCTGCTCGACTCGGCGGTGCAGGAAGCCTATCTCGCGATTCCGTACGCATTCGCCAAGCTGAACGCGAACGCGCAGGCCGCGGATAACTACGAAACCGCCATCCGGTCTTTCGACGCGGAGACCGCGAACATCGATACGTCGATCGCCGAGATCAACGACGGCACCATGCTCGACAGGTTGCTGCAGCGGGACGGAAGGGGCAGGGACCAGTACGGCTGGTTCTGGCAGCTGCGCGAGCTGCCCAACGCGCCCGAGTCGCGTTATCTCTATCACCTGCTGGCCGGACACGATTTCCAGGAAGGCCTCAAGAACTACCGCGATCTCGCGTTCCTCGGCGGCACGCTTTCTAAGTGGCAGGACAGCATCGTCGCGTTCGACGACATGCTCGACACGCGCGAGCGCGCGTACGCCGAACGTGTGCCGCAGGCAGATGCCGTGCTCGCTTCCGGTCGTCTCGACAAATACGGCGCGGATCGCGCCACCGTGGGCGGCATGCTCGACGAGGTCGAGACCACCCAGGACGTGGCCGCGCTCGGCACGGCGCAGGAGCGCGAACAGTGGGCCCGCATCATGCGGCTCGAGGCGGCGCTGCTGACCGCGCCGGAGGACGAGGAAACCAACGCCATCCGCGAGAAGACCCGTCTGGCGAAGGGCGTCCTCTACTGGCGTCTCGCCGAAGCCTTCAAGGCGCGCGTGTGGAACGAGCGCAGGACCTTGAAGGACCTGGACCAGGCATTGCGCGAAGCGCAGAACCGCTGGGTGCGCGTCGAGAAGGCGCGCGGCTCGATGCCCAACAACACGGGCGATTTCGCCGCGCGAGTCGCCGCGCTGCGCGCGCGCCTCGAAGGCGCGCAGGTGCGACTCGCCGAAGTCGCCAAGCAGCAGAACGAATTGCTCGAAACGCTCGCGCGCGACGAGCTCGAGCAGCAGAAGGAACGCATCGGCACGTACCAGATCCAGGCGCGCTTCGCGCTCGCGGCAATCTACGACCGGGCCGCGCTCGGTGGCGGTGCGGTGAGTGCGCCCGCGGGCGAGCAGCCGAGCGAATCGCAAGGCGAGCTCGAACAGGTGCAGCCCGAGCAGGCGCCGTCCGATGCCGCGCCCGAGAACGCGCCGGCCGATGAAAACCCGTCGGACGCGTCGCCCACCGATCCAGTCGCGCCGCAGCCGCCCGCGGGTGACACGCCGTGAAGCGCAAACTACTTGCCGTCGCCGTTTCGGCCCTGTGCGCGGGCGTCGCGCTGAACGCCGCGGCCGCGCCGAAAAAGAAAGAGAAGACCATCGCGGATCTGCCGAGCCGCCCGGTGGTGATCCAGCCCGATCAGAAGGTGGAAGCCAGCGCCTCGCGCGCGATGGAAAACTACAAGCGCTTCCTCGAACTGCAGAAGACCGATCCGCAGCTGCGCGCCGAGGCATTGCGGCGTCTCGGCGACCTCAACCTGGAGGCGGGCGAGGGCGAACGCATGCAGGGCGAGGCCAGCTCGCTCGACCTGCAGGGCGCCGAGGCGATCAAGCTGTACTCGACGCTGCTCAAGTCCTATCCCGACTACCCGCGCAACGACCAGGTGCTCTACCAGCTCGCGCGCGCGTACGAGACCACGGGCCAGCCCGAGAAGGCGCTCGAATCGCTCGACGACATCCTGCGTCGTTATCCGCGTTCACCGCAGATGGACGAGGTGCAGTTCCGCCGCGGCGAGCTGCTGTTCTCGGCGCGCAACTACCGCGCGGCGCAGGACGCCTATCAATACGTCGTCTCGCACGGAGACAAGTCGGCCTTCCTGACGCAGAGTCTCTACAAGAGCGGCTGGTCGCTGTTCAAGCAGGGACTCAACGAAGAGAGCCTGCCGCAGTTCGCGGGCGTGCTCGACCGCACGATGCTCACGAAGACGGACAAGAAGCTCGTGCCGCTCGACAATCTGCCGCGCGCGAGCCGCGAGCTCGCGGACGACACCCTGCGCGTCATGGCCGTCACGTTTTCGTACGACGACGACTCGGTCGCGGCGATGGAGCGATTCATCTCCGGTCACGGCAATCCCGCCTACGCGCCGGTGATCTACTCGCGGCTGGGCGACCTGTACGTCGAGAAGGAGCGTTACCAGGACGCGGCCTCCGTCTACCGCGCATACGCGACGCGCGAGCCGAACAGCGAGTTCTCGCCCGGTCTTTCGATGCAGGCCATCGAGGCCTACCGCAAGGGCGGTTTCACCGAGCTCGTGCTGGACGGCAAGCGCGAATACGTCGCGCTGTACAACTACGGCACGACGTTCTGGCAGGGGCGCAACCGCGCCGATTACCCGAACATCGCGAAAGAACTCAAGATCAACCTCAAGGACGTCGCCACGTACTTCCACGCGAACGCGCAGAAGTCGAAGAAGGCCGACGAGTACCTGGAGGCGGCGCGCTGGTATCGCACCTACCTCGAATCCTTCCCGGACGATCCGGAGTCGTTCGGCACCAACTATCTGCTCGCCGAGACGCTGTACGAGGCGGGCGACTTCAGCAACGCGGCCGCCGAGTTCACGCGCACCGCGTATAACTACCCGCGCAACCCGCGCTCCGCCGCCGCCGCTTACGCCGCGCTCGGATCGCTCGCCAAACACGAGGCGAAGCTGCCGGCCGCCGACAAGTCCGCGTGGCACATGCAGACGGTCGATCTCGGCATCAAGTTCGGCACGAGTTTCCCCGAACATCCCGACGCCGCGGGCGTGCTGACGCGCGCCGCGGAAGACATCTTCGCGACCAAGGACATGCAGCGTTCGATCGAGGTGGCGAACCTCGTTCTCGCGCATCAGCCGCCGGCCGATGCGCCGAAGCGGCGCATCGCGTACACCATCATCGGCCAGGCGAATTTCGACCTGATGCAGTTCGCCGAAGCCGAGAAGGGCTTCATCGCGGCGCGCGACCTCACGCCGCCGAGCGACAAGATGCGCGCCGATCTCACCGAGCGCATCGCGTCCGCCGTCTATCGACAGGCCGAGGCCAAGCAGCAGGCGGGCGACGGCGCCGGCGCGGTCGACGACTTCCTGCGCATCGCGGCGGTGGCCGGCACGTCGAAGATCGCCGCGCAGGCCGAGTACGATGCCGGCGCGCAGCTCATCAATCTCAAGGACTGGCCGCGCGCGATCCAGGTGCTCGAGCGTTTCCGCGCCAGCAATCCGAAGAGCGAATACTCCGCCGACGTCACCCGCAAGCTCGCGGTGGCGTATGGCGAGACGGGTCAGGCAGGGCAGGCCGCGGTCGAGTTCGAGCGCATCGCGCTCAATCCCGCCGAGTCCAGGGACATCCAGCGCGAGGCGAACCTGCAGGCCGCCGACCTGTACGCGAAGGCCGGCAACACGAACAAGGCCGTGGGCATGCTCGAGCGCTTCGTCGTCACGTATCCGACACCGGTCAGCGATTCGATCGAGGCGCGCCAGAAGCTGGCCGACATCGCGGGCAATGCCGGCAATACCGAGGCCCAGCGCCGCTGGCAGCGCGAGATCGTCGCGGCGGACCGCAACGCGGGCGCCGCGCGTACCGACCGCACGCAGTATCTCGCCGCGAAAGCGCAGCTCGCGCTGGCCGCGCCGGCGCGCGACGAGTACCGCAAGATCGCGCTGGTGCTGCCGCTCAAGACTTCGCTCGCGAAGAAGCGCAAGGCGATGGAAGCGGCGCTCGGCGGCTACAAGGCCGCGGCCGACTACCGCGTCGCCGAAGTCACCACCATGGCGACCTACGAGATCGCGGAGATCTACCGCAAGCTCGGCCAGGACATCATGGCCTCGCAGCGTCCGAAGAATCTCGACGCCGACCAGGTCGAGGAATACAACTCGCTGCTCGAGGAGCAGGCGTTCCCGTTCGAAGAACAGGCGATCTCGACGCACGAGTTGAATACGCGCCGCACGCGCGACAACGTCTACGACGAAGGCGTGAAGAAGAGTTTCGCGGCGCTCGCCGAACTGAGCCCCGGCCGATACGGCAAGACCGAGATGATCGGCGTGTCGTTCGACGCGGTCGTGCCCGCGGCGCCGCCCCCGCCTGCATTACCCGATCCGCCGATCGCGACCCCCGCGAACCCGACCGCGCCGCCCGTGGCCAACTCGCAGACGGCGCCCGCCGCGTCGGCTCCGGCGCTCGAGATCCCGAAAGCGCCCGCGCGCGCCACGTCCGATTTCGCGCGCGCGCTGCAGCTCATGCGCACGGATCCGACGCAGGCCAGCCTCGAGTTCCAGCTGATGACGCAGTCGTATCCGGAGCTGTCCGGTCCGTACGCGAATCTCGGCATCCTCCATCGCAACGCGAACCAGCTCGCCGAATCGGAAACCGCGCTCGCGAAGGCGACGGAACTCGCGCCCTGGGACGCGCAGACCTGGAACGAATACGGACTCACTTTGCGCCAGGCCGGCAAGTTCGCCGAGGCGCGCGCCGCGTACGAAAGGGCGCTCGAGGCGAATCCGTCCTACGCGCCGGCGCACCGCAATCTGGGTGTCCTGCTCGATCTTTATCTCGATGATCCGGTCCGTGCACAGGCCGAGCTCGAGACCTACAAACAACTCACGGGCGAGGACAAGCCCGTGACGAGCTGGCTCGCCGAACTACGCGCGCGCAACAAGGCGCCGGCCCAGCCGCAGTCGCAGCCGGAAGGAGGCTGACATGAACAAACTACTTGGAGTCGCGCTGCTGCTGCTCGCCGTAAGCGCGCTCGCGCAGACACCGCCGCCGGCGTCGCCGAACGACTCGATGGAACCCGGCGTGAACACGTCGGCGCCGGCGCCGGCGCCCGCGCCGGACGCCGCGCCGCAGCCGTCCACGACCGCGCCGCAGCCTTCCGCCGGCTCGACCCCTGCCGCGAGCCCCCCGGCCGCGAAGCCCGCCGCGACGCCTAACAAGCCGGACGGCAGGACCGGCGCCAAGGACTATCTCGATCTCGATTCCACCCAGATCACGGGCAACCGCGAGCTGCCGAAAGTGCTGTACATCGTGCCCTGGCGTAGTGCAGAGCTGGGCGATCTCGTCGGGCGCCCCGTGAACAGCCTGCTGGACGAGGTCCTCGAGCCCGTCGATCGTGACGTGTTTCGCCGACAGAATCGCTACTTCGAAGCGCTGCAGCCTAACCAGGCTGCACCCGCCAACAAGAGCGAGAAGTGATTAACAGTTTTCGTCGCTTATGTAACGCAATCTTGGGACGCCCTTGCCCTTGCTTGGGGGCGTTTGTGCATTTCCGATTCTGAGGAGAATCCACCGTGAGCTGGCTCAATACGATCATCAATTTCTTCAAGGACGGCGGGTTGGTTCTCTTCCCGCTCGGCATCATTTTCGTCGTGGGTGTCGCCATCGCGATCGAGCGCTGGTTCTACCTGACGAAAGAGACCATGAAAAACCGCAACCTGTGGGACGACGTCTCGCCGCACCTCGGCGCGGGCAACTTCAAACAGGCGATCACGCTCGCCAACAACTCGCAGGCGCAGATCGGCACCGTGCTCAAGTACGGTCTCGCGCGCCTCGCGACCGCGCGCCGCCGCGACGACATCCAGCAGGCGATGGAAGAGTCGCTGCTCGAGATCGTCCCGCGTCTCGAGAAGCGCACGCCCTACCTCGCGGCGCTCGCCAACGTCGGCATGCTCATCGGTCTGTTGGGCACCATCATCGCGCTGATCCACGCGTTCGGCGCGGTGTCGCAGGCGAACCCGGCCGAGAAGGCCGGCCTGCTCGCGGCCGCCATCTCCGAAGCCATGAACGCGACCGCATCCGGTCTGTTCGTGGCCATCGTGCTGCTGCTCTCTCACATGTTCCTCGAAGCGAAGACCACGGCGCTCATCGACAGCCTGGAAATCGCGGTCGTGAAGTTCCTGAACTCGATCACCGAGCGTTATTCCGAGCCGGCGGCGCCGTCGCCGCAGCCCGGCATGCCGCGCGCCCCGGCACCGCGAACCGCCTGATCGAACTCACGGACGAACGACCCCAAGAAGTCAGACGGTAACGCGCAGAGGAACATCGATGGCCGCATCCAAGCTAGCCGCCCGTTCCATTCGCAACCATGCGAAGTACAAGGGCCGCCACGATCTGAACATCGTGCCGATGATCGACATGATGGTCATCCTGGTGTTCTTCCTGCTGTTCACCGCGGTGTTCTCGCACACGAACATCCTCGAGCTGAATCTCCCGGCGCCTAACTCCTCGGTGCCGGAGCTTCCGAAAGGGCTCAATCTCGAAGTGATCGTGCGCCAGGACAAGATCGAAATCGCCGACCGCAATTCGGGCATCCTGCGGACGCTGCCGAAGGTGGAAGGTGAGTACGATTACAAGGGTCTGTCCACCTTCCTGCAGGAAGTGAAGGCCCGATACCCGACGGTGCTGGCCGCGAGCGTGTTGCTCGAGCAGAACATTCCGTACGACGTGCTCGTGCAGACCATGGACAACGTGCGCGTGTGGCAGAACCGCGCCGGCATCGGCATGCAGAATGTCGAGCTGTTTCCCGACATCTCGGTGGGTGATGCGCCGCTGACGGGCGCCGCCGCGGGAGGCCGGAAATGATCTCCTATCGCATCAAGAAGCATCGCCAGCGTTCGCATGGCGGCAGCCACATGGCGCTGGTGCCGTTCATCGACATGCTGACCATGCTCGTCGTCTTCCTGCTGCTGCACAGCTCGGACGTCGAGATTCTCCCGAACACGAAGAACATCACGATCCCGCAATCGATCGCGGAGCTGAAGCCGCGCGAGACCGTGGTCGTCATGGTCACGACCGAAGACCTCCTGGTGAACGGCCGGATCGTCGCGAAGGTCGCCGAGCTCACGGGCAACGACGCGCAGCTCGTCATCGAGCCGCTGCGCGCGGCGCTCAAGGAACAGGCCGACACGAGCCTGCGCCAGGCCGCGCAGGAAGATCTCGCCGAGCGCGAAGTCACCATCATGGGCGACAAGGGCACGCCGTTCGCGGTGCTCAAGCGTGTGATGGCCACCGCCACGGCGGCGGATTTCGGCAAGGTATCGCTCGCCGTGATCCAGCGCGAAGTGGCGACCGGGGGCGGCGCATGAACCTCGGGCTGGCGCCTTTCTTCCGGAGTTTCGAACTCCCGTGGTCGCGCGACGAGGAGAACGAACGCAAGTTCAAGAAACTCCTGCGCGTACTGATCATCCTCGCGACGATCGTGGCGATCGTCGTTTGGCTGCTGCCGCAACCGGAGCGGCCGAAGTACACGGCGGAAGATCTGCCCAAGCGCGAAGTTCAGCTCATCGTCGAGAAACCGCCGCCGCCACCGCCGCCGGAACCCGAGAAACAGCCGGAGCCGGAGAAGCCGAAGCCGCAGGAACAGAAGCCTGTCGAGAAGCCGAAGCCGAACGTGCGCAACCAGGGAATGCTCGCGCTCGCGGACGAACTCGCCGAGCTGCGCGAACAGAATCTGGACCTGCAGGATCCGCAGATGAAGACGCCGGTGGAGGATGCGCGCTCGGAGCGTAACCTCATCACGTCGGCGGCCGGTCGCACGTCGGGTGGCATCAACACCGCGAACATGGCGCGTGGGTTCGGTGGCGGCTCGGGCGCCATCGGCCAGCACACCACGACGCAGGTACAACACGGCTCCGGTCTCGATCCGAACGCGGGTGGCCGTGTGCAGCGCACCGGCACGAGCGGCAAGGCCTCGCGTGCGCGCGAGGAAGTCGAAATTGTGTTCGACCGGAACAAGGGCGCGCTCTACGCGCTCTACGGTCGCGCGCTGCGCGAACAGCCCGAACTCGCGGGCAAGGTGGTGCTGGAATTCACCATCGCGCCGACGGGCGAGATCACGATGTGCCGCGTCGTGTCGAGCGAACTCAACGATCCGGAGCTCGAGAGGAAGATCGTCGCGCGCGTGCGCCAGATCCGCTTCAAGGCGGCGGACGTCGAGCCGCTGACCGTCAGCAAGCCGATCGATTTCTTCCCGGCCGCCTGATCCCCAGCCGCCATGAACCTCCAGTCCGAAATCAGTTACTTCACGGAGATGGCACTGGCGGACAAGGCGAGGCTCATGGCGAGTTTTCTTTCGGAGCTCACCACCGAAGCGCGCGCCACGTACGGCCCGGCACTGGATTCGGTGCATGACGCCGCCCGGCTGCGGTTCACCAACGAGATGTGCGTGCGGGTGACCAAGCTCATCGAGCAATACCTCGGCGACGACAAGGCGCGTCCCGCCGACGACGTGGTGCTGCGCATGTTGCTCTCGACGCGCGCGGACAAGGTGGCGGAGCGCATGGTGCACAACTCCTATCGGCGGGCATTGCAGAACTTCGAGCGGTACGACACGACCGTCTTCATGAGCTCCTGAAGACGGTGCCTGGCACGGAAAATCCGGGATAAGCCGGGCCGGGGGCACTGTTCGACGTTTTCGCCGAAGAAGGTGCCAGGCACCAGAATCCGGGAGAAGCCGCGGCAGCTGGTCGCACCGAATCGCTGAACACTCGGCTTCTCCCGGATTTTGTTGCCAGGCACCTGCGGCTCCGCTTGCTGTCACAGCAGGGCTTCGTTCAACGTCTGAGGTGCCATGGAACGCACCGAAACCTTCGAGCAACACCGCGGCCGCCTGTACGGCATCGCCTACCGCATGCTCGGCTCGCGGGCCGAGGCGGAGGACATCGTGCAGGAGGCGTGGCTGCGCTGGGATCGCGCGGGGCACGACATCCGGGCGCCCGAGGCCTGGCTGGTGACGGCGACCACTCGGCTGTGCATCGACCGGCTGCGTCAGCTGCGCGCCGAACGGGAAACCTACGTGGGTCCGTGGTTGCCGGAGCCGCTGACGATGGACACGGCGCCGCCGGCCGATCGCGCGGCGGAGCTGGCCTCGGACCTGTCGGTGGCCTTCCTCGCGGTGCTCGAGCGGCTCGCGCCCGAGGAGCGGGCCGCGTTCCTGCTGCACGACCTGTTCGACTCGGACTACGGGGCGATCGCCGAGATACTCGGCAAGAGCGAGGCCGCCTGCCGGCAGATCGTCACTCGCGCGCGCAAGCGTGTGCGCGCGGAGCAACCGCGCGTGCAGGTGAGCAACGAGGCGCGCACGAAACTGCTGCACAGGCTGGTCGCGGCCGTCCAGTCGCAGGACCCCACGTCGCTGATGGAAGTGCTCGCGACCGATGCCACCTGGACGTCCGATGGCGGTGGCAAGACGAAGGCCGCAAAGAAGGTCATCACCGGCGCCGAACATGTGGCGCGTTTCGCATTCGGTGTGTTTCATCGCCACCTCGCGCACATGGAATTCCGCGACATCGCGATCAACGGCGAGCCCGGCATCGCCGCGTTGTTCGAGAACCGGCTGATCTCGGTGATCAGCATCCGCACGGACGGTCGGCGCATCCTCGGTGTGTACAGCATCCTGAATCCCGACAAGCTGCGGGCTTTCGCGGCTGGCGACGTACGCTGATCTTCCGCGGACTGTCACAGCCGCACGTCCCGTTCCGTCTACGGGGTGACATCGAGTGAAAAGGAGTCACCCATGAAACGTCTCGACTGGTTGAAAGCTTCGCCGCAGGTTGCGCATGCCTTGTTCGCCATGCAGAAGGTCGTCAACGAATCCGGCCTCGAACACCCGCTGCTCGAACTCGTGAAGATGCGCGCCTCGCAAGTAAACGGATGTGCATATTGCCTCGACATGCACGCCAAGGATGCGCGCGCCGCCGGAGAAACCGAGCAGCGCCTCTATCTTCTCGACGCATGGCGCGAGGCCGAACACCTGTACAGCGAGCGCGAACGCGCCGCGCTGGCCTGGACCGAGGCACTGACGTTGATCGCCGAAGGACATGCACCGGATGAGGACTACGAGCTCGCGCGCTCGCAGTTCAGCGATGCCGAACTGGCCCATCTCACGCTGGCCATCATCGCGATCAATGGTTGGAACAGGTTGAACATAGGCTTCCGCACGCCGGCCGGCGATTACCAGCCGGGCATGTTCAGGAAGGTGGGGTGATACCCACTTCAGGGCAAAGGGTGCCGGACCCGAAATCCGGCACCGTTGCCGGGAAATGAAGTTCGGCCCCATGCTAACTTCCGGGCCGGATGTCCGAATCGCCTCTCGTACTCATCATCGTCCTGTTAGCCGCCTCGGTGTTCGTCGTCACCCTGGCGCGACGGCTGGGGCTTCCCACGATCCTGGGCTACGTGGCGGTCGGCCTGGCGCTCGGGCCGCACGCGGCGGGGGTGTTCCCCGAATCCGAGACCACGCACCTGCTCGCGGAGCTGGGCGTGGTGTTCCTGTTGTTCACGCTCGGCCTCGAGTTCTCGTGGCCGCGCATGGTGGCGATGCGCCGCGAGGTGTTCGGGCTCGGGTCCCTGCAAGTCCTCGGCACGACAGTCGTCGTCGCGCCCATCGTGCACCTGTTCGGGCTGCCCTGGCCGCAGAGCATCGTGATCGGCGGTGTGGTCGCGATGAGCTCCACGGTGCTCATCGTGCCGCTGCTCGCCGAACGCGCCGAGCTCAACCGCACGCATGGGCGCCTCGCGTTCAGCGTCGTGTTGTTCCAGGACATCGCGGTGGTTCCGTTCCTGGCGCTGGCATCGGCGCTCGCGCCGGGCAGCGAGGCATTCGGTGTGTCCGCGGTCGCGCGTCTCGTCCTCGAAGGAACGATCGCCGTGCTGGTCGTGCTGGCGGCGGGCCGCTGGCTGCTGCGGCCGTTGCTCTACGTGATCGCCAACAGCCGGCTGCGCGAGCTCTTCACGCTCGCGGTGCTGCTGGTCGCGCTGGCCGCGGCCTGGGCCTCACAGATCGCCGGACTCTCCATGGCGCTCGGCGCCTTCCTCGCGGGAATGATGCTGGCCGAAACCGAGTACAGCCACCAGGTCGACAGCGTCATCCGCCCGTTCCGCGACATCCTGCTGGGCCTGTTCTTCATCTCCGTCGGCATCCTGCTCGACTACCACGAGTTGTGGGCCGAGTTCTGGCTGATCCTCGCGCTGGCGGTCGCGATGATCACCATCAAGGCGTTCGTCGCGGCGCTTGCCACGCGCCTGTTCGTGGATTCCAACTTCAAGGCGCTGCGCACCGGACTCACGCTGGCGGTGGGCGGCGAGTTCGGCATCGCGCTGCTGACGCTGCTGCTGCAGAACCGCGCCATCGATCCCGCGATCGCGCGGCCGATGCTGGTGGCGGTGGTGGTCGCCATGGTGTCCTCGCCGCTGATTCTGTCCAACAACAAGCGGATCGCGCGGTTGTTGCTCGGTGAGCGCGGGCCGCCGAAGACCGCCATCGAGCGCGAGGATGCGGTCACGCAGGCCGTCGCGCGCCGCGAGCACGTGATCCTGTGCGGGTTCGGCCGCGTGGGCCAGAACGTGGCGCGCGTGCTCGAAGCGCAAGGGTTCGAATACATCGCCATCGATCTCGATCCAGTGCGCGTGCGCGCGGCGCGACAGATCGGCCAGCCGGTGGTCTACGGCGATTCGGCCGACGAACACGTGCTCGAGGAAGTCGGGCTCGCGAATGCGAACGCGGTCGTCATCTCGTTTTCCGATCCGCGCATCGCGCTCGCGATCGTCAAGGCGCTGCGCCGGGTGCGCGCCGACGTGCCGGTGCTGGTGCGCACCGCCGACGACACGCGCTCGCGCGAGCTCAAGGAGGCGGGCGCCACCGAAGTCGTTCCCGAAGCCTTCGAAGCCAGTCTCATGCTGGCGTCGCACGTGCTCATGTCGCTGCAGGTTCCCGCGGCGCACGTCATGCGCTCGGTGGAGGAACTGCGCGCCAACCGTTACGAGATGCTGCGCAACGTGATCGCGCGCGGCGACGGCGCGGACGATGCGCCCTTCGAAGAGCAGGTGCGCTCGGTGGTGGTGCCGCCGGGTTCGTGGTGTATCGGCAAGGCCGTCGACGACGTACGCGGCGCGGGCGCGCAGGTGGCTTTCACCGGCATCCGGCGCCAGGGAATCCTGGGACGCGACCCGTCCGGCGACACGCAGCTCATGGAAGGGGACGTCGTGGTCCTGTACGGCACGCCCGAGCAGCTCGAACACGCCGAGGCGGTGCTGCTCGCGGGCTGATCAGTCAGTCAGGACGATGGGAGTCAACGATGAACGACGCCGCCGACAATCCATACCGCGCGCCCCAGGCGCAACTGATCGACGTGCCGCCGAGCGGGGAAGAGCGCGGCCCGCGACCGGGCCAGGTCGCCATCGCGGTGGGCCTGCTCTGGCTGACGCTGCTCATCCAGGCCGGGGCGCTCACGTTCCTGTGGCGGCTGTTCCGGCTTTTCCCGCCTTTCATGTTCGTGGTCGCCGGCGTGATCACGGCCGTCTGGGCGCTGACCGCGTTCCTGGTCGCGATGATCGAGCGGGGTCACAACTGGGCACGCATCACCTACCTGGTCGCGTTCCTGATCGGCCTGCCGTTTTCGGCGATGTCGATCCTCGCGAACCTGGACCATGCGCAGGCGCCGATCGTGGGAATCGTGGCGGCCGTCGCGCAGATCCTGCTGCAGATCGCGGCGGTGGTGATGCTATTCACCGGGCCTTCGAGCGCCTGGTTTCGCGGCGAATCCCCAGACTGAGAAGGAGCAAATTCAGTCGCCGGAGGGCGGCGCCTTGTCGAGGCTGAGCAGCAGCACGCTGCCGACGATCATCGCGCTGCCCACGAGCTGCCAGGCCGTGAGCCGTTCGGCGAAGAACAGCGTCGCCAGGACGATGGTGGTGGGAGGTCCCACGGTGCTGCCGATCGCCGCACGCTGCGCGCCGACGCGGCGCATTCCCTCGGCCTGCATCAGGCCCGGCAGGAACATGCAGGCAATCGCGAGGATGACGAGCAGCGTCCAGTCGGGCCCGCCCAGCGCCGCGAGTTCGCCGAGCGGGCGGAACAGCGCGAAGTGCAGCGCGAGCATCAGCGCGGCCGAACCCATGGCGATGGCCGCGAAGCGCGCGCTGCCGAGCTCGTGCGTGTAACGCGCGCCGATCAGGAAGTAGATAGCCGTCGTGAGCGCGCCGACCAGCACCAGCGCGGCGCCGAACAGGTTGTCGCGCAACTCGGCGACGTCGATGCCGCCCATCGCGAAGAAGATGCCGACGTACGTGACCAGCATCGCCGCGAACACGCCGCGCCGTGGCATCCGCCGCCGCAGGCAAGAATCGATCAACACGACCATCGCCGGGTAACTGAACAGCAGTACGCGTTCGATCGAGGCGTCGATCATCGTGAGCGCCCAGAAATCCACGAGCGCGCCCACGTAGTAGCAGACCGCGCCGGCGGCGACCGCGGCCCAGACGGCGTGCGCGCGCAAGGGAGGCGTCCCGGCGGAAGTCGCCGATCCCGGGCCGCCGCGCCAGGCCACCCATGCGAACAGCGGCATCGCGAGCACCGCGCGCACCGTGACCAGCAGTTCGAAGCCGACGCCGCGCTGGTACAGCGCCTTGGCGAACAATCCCTTGCTCGCGAACAACATGGCGGCGCCCGCCACGAAGAGCATTCCGATCCGGTCGCGTGATGGTTGGGTCAAGTTGGCTGATACCTCGGCCGTGACGATACGCGAGGTCAGGCAATCCCTGTAGAATTCCGCGCCTCGTGAGGCGCGACGACATCCAGTTCCCTGCCAAGCATTCCGCGCTGCGCGACGACGTGCACGTGCTCGGCGCGCTGGTGGGCGACGTGCTCAAGGACCAGGGCGGCGACGTCTTGTTCGACCTGGTCGAAAAGGACCGGCGCCTGTCCATCCGCCGGCGCTCCGGCGACAAGGAAGCGGCGGCCGAACTATCGGTGCAGCTGCGCGGTCGTGCGCCGCAGGTCGCCCGCGACCTGGCGCGCGCATTCTCGATGTGGTTCCGCGCGGTCAATCTCGCCGAGAAGGTGCATCGCATCCGGCGACGCCGCGGATATTTCCTCGAAGCGAGCGAGCGGGCGCAGCCGGGCGGCGTCGAAGCGGCGCTCATCGATCTCAAGGCGCGCGGCCTCACGCTCGCGCAGGTGCTGGACCTGCTGCGCCGGATCAGCATCGAGCCCGTCTTCACGGCGCATCCCACCGAAAGCGCGCGCCGCACGATGCTGCGCAAGAACCAGCGCATCGCCGAACTACTGCTCGATCGGCTCGATCCGACCCTCGCCCCGCAGGAGCTGCGGCAGAACTGGAGCCGGGTGCGCACGGAGATCACCACCGCGTGGCAGACCGAGGATCACCCGCGCGAGCGTCTCACGGTCGCCGACGAACGCGAGCACGTGGTGTTCTACCTCGCGGAAATCCTGTACCCCATCGTGCCGGCGTTCTACGACGAGTTGGCCGAAGCGATCGGCAAGTTGTACGGCGTCCTGCCCGAGTCGCTCGAGCTGCCCAACATCATCCGCTTCGGCACGTGGGTGGGCGGCGACATGGACGGCAATCCGGACGTGCACGCGAAGACCATCCGCGAAACGCTCGCGCGCCAGCAGCAGGTCATCGTCAACGCGTACTTCATGGAGTGCCAGTCGCTCGCGCAGCTGCTCTCCCAGAGCGCGAGCCGCAGCACCGTGATGCCGGAGCTCACGCAGCGCATCGATCAGTACTCGACGCTCATCCCGGGTGCGCTCGGCATCACGCCGGCGCGCCACGACCGCATGCCGTATCGCGTCTTCCTCGGTCAGATCGGCGAGCGTCTGCGGCTCACCTACGATCAGCGCCCGAACGCCTATGAAGGCCCGCAACAGTTCCTGCGCGATCTGAAGCTCATCTCCGCGTCGCTGCGCGCGAATCGCGGCTATTACGCAGGCTGGGGCAATGTCCAGCGGCTGATCCGCCGGGTCGAAACCTTCGGTTTTCATCTCGCCGGACTCGACCTGCGGCAGCAGGCGGAAGTGCATCACCGCGTGATCGGCCAGGGCCTGGACGATCCGCAATGGCTCGCGCGCTCCGCGGCCGAGCGGCACGACCTGCTCGTGCAGGCGATCGAGCGCGACGCCGGCGTGAAAGTCGAGCTCGATGCGCTCGGACGACGCACGATCGGCGTGTTCGAAGCGATCATCCAGGCGCGGCATCGCTACGGAAAGGATGCGATCGGCTACTACGTCGTGAGCGGCACGAACGGCGCCGACGACGTGCTCGCGCCGCTGCTGCTCGCGCGCTGGGCGGAGGCGTACGACCGCGTGAGCGGCGAGATCGCCGTCGACATCGCGCCGATGTTCGAATCCGTCGAGTCGCTCGAGCGTTGCGGCGAGGTCATGCGCACGCTGCTGGGCGATCCGCTGTACCGCCGGCATCTCGAGGCGCGCGGCAATACGCAGTGCGCGCTGATCGGATACTCCGATCCCAACAAGGAGGCTGGCATCTGCGCCGCGCGTTTCGCCGCGTATCGCGCGCAGGCGGACCTGTCCGCGGCGCTCGCCGCCGCGAACGAGCGTCACGTGATCTTCCACGCGCGCGGCGGCAGCATCGCGCGCGGCGGATCGCGCATCGATTCGCTGGTGCGCACGGCCCCCGCCGGCACGATCAATGGCGTCCTGCGGCTCACCGAGCAGGGCGAGGTCATCAACCAGGGTTACGGGCTCAGGCCCATCGCGATGCGGACGCTCGAGCGGGCATTCAACGCGCTCGCGAGCAGCCTGGGCGGCAACGCGCACGGCCTGGCACCCGGTCCGGAACAGGTCGGCTTCGCGGCGCGGCTCGCCGCGGTCAGCCGCCAGCAATACCGGCGATTCGTGCACGGCGACGCCGAGCTCTACGCATGGTTCCAGGCCGTCACGCCGTTCGACGTGATCGCGCGCATGCAGATCGGGTCGCGCCCCGCGGTGCGGCCGGGCAAGGACGGGTTCGATGCGCTGCGCGCCGTTCCGTGGGTGTTCGCCTGGACACAGTCGCGGCACATGTTGCCGGGCTGGTACGGCGCGGGCGCGGGCCTCAAGGAGGCGATCGACGAATTCGGACTAGCTACCGCCCGGTCCGCCTACGCGGAGTGGACCTTCTTCACCACGTTGATCGACGATCTCGAGGCCTCGCTGGCGCGCGCGGACCTGGAGATCGCGGCCGCCTACGAGGAACTGGCGGCGCCGGGTCAGGGACGCTTCGCCGCGCGCGTGCGCGAGGAGTTCCGGCAGGTTCGCGACCAGGTGCTGCTCGTGAAGCAGACCGAGGCGTTGCTCGATCGCGACCCGACGCTGCAGCGCGCCATCGCGTTGCGCAACCCCTACGTGGACCCGATCAATCTGCTGCAGGTCGATCTACTAAGGCGATGGAGGGAAACGGGGCGGCAGGATCGCGAACTGTTCGAGGCGCTGCTCGCCTGCATCGCGGGCATTGCCGAAGGGCTGCAGAGTACCGGATGATGAAGGCCAGTCATGGGAATCCAGGCCGCACCGAAGGACTCGGGCTTCCGCAGTTTCGCGGAGTTCTATCCCTTTTACCTGAGCGAGCATCGCCACCCGGCCTCGCGCGCTCTGCATTTCACCGGCACGTGGTGCGCGGTGTTGTGCCTGATCGCGGCGATCGTTACCAACGAGTTTGCGTGGGTGCTCGCGGCGCTCGTCTGCGGCTACGCGTTTGCGTGGGTCGGTCATTTCCGCTTCGAGCACAACCGGCCGGCCACCTTTCGTCATCCGTTCTACAGTCTCGCGGGCGACTTTCGCATGTGGTGGGAACTGAACCTGGGGAAACTCAAGTTCCGTGACCCAACCTGACTCCTCAGAAAGACCCAAGTCCCGGTCTCTCAAACCCCTCCGCGCGCTGCTGCCGTTCCTGGCGCCGTATCGCGCGCGCATGGTGCTGGCGCTGCTCGCGTTGCTGATCGCCGCCGCCGCGATGCTCGCGTTGCCGATGGCGCTGCGCAACGTCATCGACGAGGGGTTCACCGCGGCCAACGCCGCGGCCATCGACCGGTATTTCCTGCTGCTGCTCGTAGCCGCCGGCGTGTTCGCCGCGTTCGCGAGCCTGCGTTTTTACCTGGTCGGCTGGATAGGCGAGCGCGTGGTCGCGGACATCCGCAGCGCGGTCTACCGGCGCGTGATCCGCATGGATCCGGCGTTCTTCGAGGTGACGAAGACCGGCGAGGTGCTCTCGCGACTGACCACCGACACCACGCTGATCCAGTCGATCTCGGGCGCGGGGCTCTCGATACTGTTGCGCAACACCATCGCTTTCATCGGCTCGCTGGCGCTGCTGCTGTTCACGAGCCTGAAACTCGCGCTCATCATCCTGGTGCTCATTCCGACGGTGCTCGTGCCGATGCTCTTTTTCGGCCGGCGCGTGCGCAAGCTGTCGCGCGAGTCGCAGGATCGCGTGGCGGACACGTCCGGCCTCGCGGGCGAAACCCTGAATGCCATCCAGACCGTGCAGGCCTACACACTCGAAGCGTTGCACGGCGAGCGCTACGACAGCGCGGTGCGCGAAAGTTTCGATACCGCCATCCGGCGCATGCGCGTGCGTGCCTGGATGCTCGGGGCCGCGGTAGTTTGCATGTTCTCGTCCGTGACGCTGGTGCTCTGGCTCGGCGCGCGCTCGGTGCTCGACGGCAGCATGACCGGCGGTGAACTCGCGCAGTTCCTGAGCTACGCCATCTTCATGGCGAGCTCGGTCGCCGCGCTGTCGGAGATGTGGGGCGAGCTGCAGCGCGCCGCCGGCGCGATGGAGCGCACCGTCGAACTGCTGGAATCGCGGCCCAAGATCGAGGCGCCCGCGAATCCGCAGCCGCTGGCCGCGCCGCGCGGGGCCATCCGCTTCGAACACCTGTCTTTCAACTACCCGTCGCGGCCGCACTCGCGTGCGCTCGACGACTTCGACCTGGACATCGCGCCCGGCGAGAACGTCGCGTTCGTGGGACCGTCGGGCGCGGGCAAGAGCACGGTATTCCAGTTGCTCTTGCGATTCTGGGAGCCGACATCGGGACGCATCCTGGTAGACGGAGTCGACATCGCGCGGGCCGATCCGTCCGCGGTGCGCGCGCGCATCGGGCTCGTGCCGCAGGACACGATGATCTTCGGCGCGAGCGCGCGCGAGAACATTCGTTACGGCCGGCCCGGCGCGAGCGACGCCGAAATCGTGGAGGCGGCGCGCGCGGCCGCGGCCGACGAGTTCATCTCCAAACTACCGGACGGCTACGACACGTTCCTCGGCGAGAAGGGCGCGCGGCTCTCCGGCGGCCAGAAACAGCGCATCGCGATCGCACGCGCGATCCTCAAGAATCCGCCGATCCTGCTGCTCGACGAGGCGACCAGCTCGCTCGATTCGGAGAGCGAACGGCTGGTGCAGGACGCGCTCGAGAAGCTCATGCGCAACCGCACCACGCTCGTGATCGCGCACCGGCTCGCGACGGCCGTGAACTCCGACCGCATCGTCGTGATCGACCGCGGGCGCATCGTCGGCATCGGCCGCCATGCCGACCTGCTGCGTACCAATGCGCTGTACGCGCGGCTCGCCTCGCTGCAATTCGGCGATCTCGCTCAAACGGCCTGACCAAGATGGTGCCTGGCACGGAAAAGCCGGGAGAAGCGATCACGGACCGGTGATTCGCGTCTCGAGTTTCTCCCGGCTTTTCCGTGCCAGGCACCGTCTTTGTGCCAGACGTGTGGAATAATCCCTGGATGCAGCTCAAGTTCCGCATTCTCAACGTATTCACCGCGGGCGACGCGCGCCTCTCGGGCAATCCACTCGCCGTCATCGAGGACGGCAAGGATCTCGAAACAGAGCAGATGCAGGCGATCGCGCGGCAGTTCAATCTCTCGGAAACCACGTTCATCCTGCCCTCGAAGCGCGCCGCCGCGCTGGTGCGGATATTCACGCCGACTTACGAAATGCCGTTCGCGGGTCATCCCACGCTCGGCACCGCCCACGTGTGCCGCGCGCTCGGACTGGGCGGCAACCAGCTCGGGCTCGAGATGCGGGCCGGGATCATTCCGGTGACCTCGAACGGCGATCACTGGACGTTGCGCGCGGTCGCGGGCAGTTCGCGCCTCGTCGACGCGCAGCCTTCCGAGATCGCACGGTTGTTAGGGCTCGAATCGGGCGACATCGGCTTCCAGCCGCTGTGGGTGAAGGCGGGACGCGAGCAGCTCGTCATCCCGTTGACGAGCGAGGCGGCGGTGCGCAAGGCGCGCCCGCGGCCGGACGCGTTCGAAAAACTCAAGAGCGTCGACGGCCGCAGCCAGGCGTACGTGTTCGCCTCGATCGGGGCCAAGAAGATCCTGAGCCGGTTCTTCTTCCCGGACGGCGACGCGATCCTCGAGGATCCGGCCACGGGCTCGGCCTGCGCCAATCTGGGCGCATGGTTCATCGCGATGGGTCGGCGTCCGCCGCTGAGTTTTGAAATCAGCCAGGGAGAGTTCGTCGGTCGTCCATCGACGCTTCACCTGGAAGTCAATACCGACAACGAAGTGTTCGTCGGAGGAAACGTTATCGAGCTAGGATCGGGCATCTTGAACATTTAGGAGCCTCTCCATGGGCGTCGACAGTTACCACAAGCGAAAGCTTGGGAACCGCGTGCTGCAACCCGAAACGCAGATGATGGGCTACGGATACGATCCCGCCCTCTCCGAAGGGGCGCTCAAACCACCCATCTTCCTGACATCCACGTTCGTCTTCCGCAACGCGCAGGACGGCAAGGACTTCTTCGACTACACCTCGGGCCGGAAGCAGCCGCCGCCGGGACAAGCCGCGGGCCTGGTCTATTCGCGCTTCAACAATCCCAACCTCGAAGTGCTCGAGGACCGGCTCGCGTTGTGGGAAGGCGCCGAATCCGCCGCGGTCTTCTCGAGCGGCATGTCGGCGATCTCGACCACGTTGTGGGCGTTCCTCAAGCCCAACGACTATCTACTCATGAGCCAGCCGCTGTACGGCGGCACCGAGACCCTCATCGACCGCACCATGCCGGCGTTCGGCATCAACGCCGTCGCCGTGGCCGATGCGATCAGCCGCGACGCGGTGATGTCCGGGGCGAAGTCCGCGCTGGAGAAGGCGAAGGCGCGCGGCGGCAAGGTGGGTCTGTTGATGACCGAGACTCCCGCGAATCCCACGAACGGACTCGTCGATCTGCCGTTGTGGCGCGAGGCGTCCGAGTGGATAGCCGGCCAGCAGGGCGGGTATCGTCCTCCGGTCGCCGTCGACAACACGTTCCTGGGCCCGGTGTTCCAGCAGCCGCTGGAACACGGCGCGGACCTCGTGTTGTATTCGCTGACCAAGTACGTCGGCGGCCATTCCGACCTGGTGGCGGGCGGCGTCGTCGGCCCCAAGTCGCTCGTTATGCCGGTGCGCAGCCTGCGCAGCAGCCTCGGCACGCAGCTCGATCCGAACACGTCGTGGATGATCATGCGTTCGATGGAAACGCTGAGCCTGCGCATGCGCGCCGCCTCGGACAACGCCGCGCGTGTCGCCGGTTTTCTCGCCCAGCACCCGAAGGTCGCGAGCGTCAATTATCTCGGACACCTCAAGCCCGGCGATGCGCGCATCGATGTCTTCAACCGGCAATGCAAGAGTGCCGGATCGACGTTCTCGTTTTCGATCCGCGGCGGAGAGGCCGAGGCCTTCCGCATGCTCGATGCACTGCAGGTGATGAAGCTCGCCGTCAGCCTCGGCGGCACCGAGACATTGATTTCTCATCCCGCCTCGACCACGCATTCGGGCGTCCCGAAAGAGACCCGCGACCGGCTGGGGATCACCGACGCGATGATCCGCATCTCGGTGGGCATCGAGAACGCGGACGACCTGATCGCCGATCTGGAGCAGGCACTGGCGAAAATCTGAGGTAACGGGCATGGATGCCCGGGAACACATCCACGGTCCGCATTCGCTTCGGCGCGCTTCCGGGCGCGCCGGGTCGTTGCAACCCGGAAGGGCGTCGGATCGTCTCACCTGACGCGCGCGACCGCGCATCCTTGGAGAAATGGTGGTGAGACATGTGATGGGCGGGTCACTTGGACGTGTCCGCAACCTGGCCCGATGCGCGGTGGCTGCGTTGCTCGTCGGCGCGGCCCTGCCGGCCAGCGCGATCGAAATCGACGGTCGCATCGACCTCGACGAATGGCGCGATGCGCAACACATCACCGACTTCCGCAAGACTCAGCCACTGAACGGCGAGCCCGCGTCCCTGGCGACCGAGGCCTGGATCCTCGCCACGCCGGAGGGGCTGGCCGTGGCTTTCCGCAATGCACAGCCCGCTTCCGTGCCGATGACGTTGCAACGCGTGCAGCGCGACTTCGAGGACCAGGTCGATCGCATCAACGTGATGGTGGATTTCGACGGCGATCACCGGACCGGCTACGACTTCACCGTGAGCTGCACGGGCGGCATCAGCGACTCGATCATCACCAACGAGAACAACTTCAACTCGGACTGGGATGGGAACTGGCGACACGCGGTCGTCCGCGACGGGGAGGGCTGGACCGTCGAGGTGCTGATCCCCTGGTACATCGCGCCGATGCGCCACGCGGACGGCAACCGCAAGGTCGGCATCTACGTCGCGCGCATCGTGGGCTCGACCGGCGAGCGTTTCGCGTGGCCGCAGGCGAGCTTCGAGCGGCCGCGGTTCCTCTCCGATTTCACGCCCATCGAGGTGGCTAACTACAGCCAGTCGCTGCTGGCGGTCACGCCGTACGTGTCCGGCCTGTACGACAACGTGGGCAGCGGCAGCGACGGCGACGCCGGCGCGGACTTCTTCTGGAAGCCGAACGGCCAGATGCAGCTCACCGCGACGGTGAACCCGGATTTCGGCCAGGTCGAAAGCGACGACCTCGTCGTGAATTTCAGCGCCACCGAAACCTTCATCAGCGACAAGCGCCCGTTCTTCACCGAGAACCAGGGCATCTTCGAATTCACCACCCCGTCGGATTTCAGCCAGCTCCTGTACACGCGGCGCGTGGGCGGCCCGGCCGACGACGGAGTGGGCGCGGGCGACATCACCGCGGCCCTCAAGCTCAACGGCAGCATGGGCGACACGAAGTACGGCCTGTTCGGCGCGGACGAAGCGGATGGAGCGGGCCGCACTTTCGCCGCGGGACGACTGGTGCGCGACTTCAGCAAACAGAACGTCGGCCTCATGGCGACGTGGGTCGACCGGCCCTGGCTCGACCGGCGCGCGAGCGTGGTCGGCGTCGATCACAACTGGCGCCCGACGTCGCGCTGGAACGTGCGCACGCGCCTGTTCGCGAGCGACATCGACGAGGCGGGAACAAATTCACGCGATACTGGCGCCACGCTCTGGGCCGACTACGAGATGGATCGCGGATGGCGGCAGCAGGTGATCGCCATGCACTTCGGCGACGAGCTCGAGATCAACGACGCCGGCTACCTGCAGCGTAACAACACCAACTACCTGCACTACCAGGTGAACAAGCGCTTCACGGAGCTGCCGGAAAGTTCACGCTACAACTCGAAGGACTGGCGCTGGCGCGTCAGCACCTTCTACAACGATCACGGCGACCTGGGAAATCATCAGTTTCGCATCAGCCGGGAGAGCCGCCTGCGCAACGGCGCCTACGAGTACGGCCAGGTCAACGTCAACAGCGCGGGCTACGACGACATGCTGACGCGCGGCAACGGCAAGGTCTGGATCCCGCCCAACTTCAACAGCTACTTCGACTACGAACGCCCGCGCATCGGTCGCTGGGGCTACGAGGTCGAAGCCAACCTGTTCAGCGGGGGCCTTTCGGGCAACGACAAGCTCGGCTACACGCTGAGCGTCGAGCCACGCTACTTCATCAGCGACGAGTTCAATCTCTACGTCGGCGTGCTGCACGACTATACGCCCGACTGGCTCATCTGGCAGCACGACAACCTGATCGCCAGCTTCGAGGAGCGCCAGACGAACTTCAACGCGGGGTTCAACTGGATCATGACGAGCCGCCACGAGCTGCGGCTCAAGCTCCAGGTCATCGCGCTCAGCGCGAAGCTGCGCCAGCCCTACCGCGTGGAGAACGGCAGCGCGATCGCCTCGAACGAACCGGTGGACGACTTCACCGTGCAGAACCTGGGACTTCAGCTGCGCTACCGCTACGAGTTCAAGCCGCTGTCCTATCTATACATCGTCTATGGTCGTGGCGGCTACCAGCAGGAATCCGTGTACGACGACACGGGCAGCCTCATCAATCGCGGGTTCGGCCTGCGCGACGACGAGCAGTTGCTGGTCAAGTTCAGCTACCGGTTCGAGAACTAGTTGGCCCGCGGCCCGGCCGCGCGCAGCTCGAGATTCAGCGCGTCCGGATCGACGGGCTTCACGAGATGGCGCGCGAAGCCCGCCTTTCGCGACAACACGCGATCCTCCGGAAATCCATAACCGGTCAGCGCGACGAGCCGCACGCCGCGGCCCAGCGGATGATTACGAATGCGGCGCGCGAGCTCGTAGCCGTCCATGCCGCCCGGCAGGCCGATGTCTATGAACGCGACGTCGATGGGTCCGCCGAGCGCTTCCTTCTGCAACAGGTCCAGCGCGCGCTCGGCGTCGCCCGCTTCGCAGACCGCGTGGCCGTGAGCGCGCAGCACCGCGCGATACATCTCCCGGGAATCGTGGTTGTCGTCCACGAGCATGACACGGCGCGCTTCCGTCACGGGCATGCGCGTGCCGCCATTGCGTGCACTCCCGCCGGCGAGATCCTCGGCGGCGGGCGTGGAAATCGCCGGCAGACGCACGATGAACGTCGCGCCGCGGCCTTCACCTTCGCTTTCGGCTTGCACGCTGCCGCCGTGCATCTCCGCCAGCCGCTTCACGAGGGTCAGCCCGATGCCCAGTCCGCCGCGTCCCCGGTCGATGGTCTGGTGCGCCTGCACGAACAGGTCGAAGATCTTCGGCAACATCTCCTGCGGAATGCCGATGCCCTGATCCGTGACACGCAGCACGGCTTCGTTCCCCTCGCGCGCGACCGACACATCGACGACGCTTTCGGGGCGCGTGAACTTGAGCGCGTTCGAAACCAGGTTGCCGACAATCTGTTCGAGCCGCACGGTGTCGCCGCTCACCCAGACCGGTTCACTCTCCAGCCGCACGCGGCCCTCGAGGCCATTGCCCGTGAGGGCACCCACCGAGGCGCGGACCGAGTCGGCGAAATTCACGTCCGAACGCTTGAGCACGATTTTCCCGGTGACGGCGCGGCCGACGTCCAGCAGATCGTCCACGAGCCGCGCCATGTGCAACACCTGGCGCTTGATGATGCCCGTCGCCTGCAGCGCCATCGATTCGCCGCGGTTCATGAGAGAGAGCGCGTGCACCGCGCCCTGGATCGCTCCCAGCGGATTGCGCAATTCGTGCGCCAGCATCGCGAGGAACTCGTCCTTCGAGCGGCTCTCGCGCTGCGCTCGCGCGAGCGAACTGATGTCCGAGAGGATCAACGTGCGGTGCTCGACGTCGTCGAGCAGGATGGAGGAGAGCGTGACCTGGACTTCGTTCGCCTCGCGCCCGTCGACCACGAGTTGCGTCTGGTAACGGCCCGAGCCGTGCGCGAGCATCGTGCGGAAAATTTCGTCCTCGGTCGCCGGGAGGAACCGCCCGATCGACGCGCCCATGACCTGTTCGAGAGGCAGGCGCACGAGGTCGGCGAAACGCTGGTTGCAATAGATGATGTCGCCCGTGACCGTGAGCGTCGCCGCGCCCTCCTGCATACGCTCGACCAGCGCGCGGTACGGCGCGTCCGCGCTGCGCAGCGTGAATACGCGTCGCTCGCCGCTCTCGTCATTGAGCAAGAGCGCGTCGATCTCGCCCGAGTAGATGGCTTGCAAGTTGCCCTCCGCCTCGGCGAGCCGCGCGCGCAGTTCTTCGATATTCATGTCGTCGATGTGGGTCACGCTGGCAGTCCAAGGCCGAAAAGAAGGCGCTCGCGGTTCGACATGTCGCCGACGATGCGTCGCAACGGCGACGGACCGCACTTGACGAGGGTGGGGCACGCGACCACCTGGTCCTCGCGGATGCGCGCCGGCTGCTGGTACACGTCGATGATCTCGAGCGTGTGGCGACCCGCGAGATGCTCCTCACACACGCTGCGAACCACGTTGATCGCGCGGGTGGAACGCGCCGTCATGCCCGTCACGTACAGGCGCAGGACGTAGTGCTCATTCGCGCTCACGCACTCGCCCGGCGTGGACGCAGGTCCAGCCCCACGAGCACGCGCTCCGTGTTGGACAGGTCCCCGATGATCTTCTTGATCGGAGTCGGCAGGCGCCGCACGAGCGTCGGCAACGCGAGGATCTGGTCGCCCCGGCCGAGCGCCGGATTCTCGATCAGGTCGATGACCTCGATCGTGTAGCGGCCCGAGAGGTGCTCATCGCAGATCTTGCGCAGGTTCTCGAACGCCCGCACGGCCTTGGGCGTCTGGCCGGCGACGTACAGCCGCAACGCGAATTCCTCGTGTGCCCTGTTCATCGGCGCTTCCTCGCCGACGTCGATTGCTTGCGGCTGCGGGGCGCGCGCTGTATCTCGATGCCATGCGATGTCACCCGGAAATCGCGCACTTCCTCCGCATGGGGCATGCCGCGCGACTTGAGGATGTATATCTTGCGCCGGCGTTCGTGGCCGACGGTGTCCACCCCGACCAGCACCCACGTGTCCATGAGCGAGGAGATGAGAGTCTCGGTGTATTCGAGTGTCTCGGTCGGCGTGGTGAGGCTGGTGAACACGGCGGTGATGCCGCGGGTCTTGAGATAGTCGATGACGCGCGTGAGCATCGCGCGCACGTCCGCGGTGGTGCCTACGGACATGAGGTTGGTGACCGGATCGAGGACGACCACATCCGGGTGAATCGCTTCCACCGCATTGTGCATCTCGAGCAGGTGGCGCTCGAGGCCGTGGCGGTTCGGCCGGTCGGCGTGGAATTTCAGAAGGCCCTTGTCGACCCAGCGCTGCAGGTCGATGCCCGCCGAGCGCATGTTCCGGATCATCTGCTGCGGCGATTCCTCGAACAGGAAATACAGGCACGTCTCGCCGCGCGAACATGTCGCATCGACGAGGTGAGCCGCGAGCGTGGTCTTGCCCGTGCCGGCGTTGCCGGACAGCAGTACGGTGCTCGCGCGGTAGTAGCCCTTGCCGCCCAGCATGCCGTCGAGCGCGGGCAGTCCGGTCGAGATGCGCTCGTCCGGCGCGTCGTGCTCGAGCAGCAGCGAGGTGACCGGCAGGACACTGATGCCATCGTTGTTGATCAGGAACGGATATTCGTTCGTGCCGTGCGTGGAGCCGCGGTACTTGACCACGCGGATGCGGCGGGTCGAAATCTGCTCGTGCACGCGATGGTCGAGTGCGATCACCGCGTCCGTGATGTATTCCTCGAGACCCTGCCGGGTGAACAGCTGCTCGCCGCGCTCCGCCGTGACGACCGTGGTCATCTTGCGGTCGCGCAGCCAGCGGAACAGCCGCCGCAGCTCTGCGCGCAGGATGCCGGGATCGCGCAGTCCACCGAACAACGTCTCGATGGTGTCGAGCATGACGCGACGGGCGCCGATCTGGTTGATCGCGTGGTCGAGGCGGACGAACAGGCCTTCGAGGTCGTATTCGCCGGTTTCCTCGATTTCGCTGCGGTCGACGTGGATGTAGTCGATGAGCAGCTTCTTCTCGTCGCAGAGCTGCTGGAGGTCGTAACCGAGCGAGCGCACGTCCTCCGCGAGATCGTCGGCGTTTTCCTCGAAACTGAGCAGCACGCCGGGCTCGTTGAACCTGCGTGCGCCCTCGACGAGGAAGCTGACACCGAGCAGGGTCTTGCCCGAGCCGGGACCGCCTGAAATGAGCGTGGGCCTGCCCGCTGGCAGCCCGCCGAAAGTGATGTCATCGAGTCCCGAAATCCCTGTGGGCGCCTTGCCTATCTGCCGATGCGAGGATTTTTTCCTGGCCATGCAACCTGAGTCCGAAACGTGAATGGATGACGCAACGGTGGGGATGCACCACCGCGGTCGCTCACGCGCACAGCTTCGGGTTCGAAATACCTGCGCGCGTATTGACTCAGGATATTGAGGGTTCGCCTATCGGCGGAGTCTCACACTTTTGTTAGCCGCTGTCGGAACCGTCCGACATCCGGGTCGGGATCAGCGCGGGATGGGCGGCGCCGCGCGGTGGAACACCGGCTTGATCGCGAGGCCCGACTGGATGCGCGATACGCCGGGAATACGCGTCAGCACGTCGAGCATGAACCGCTGGTAGCTAGGAAGGTCGGGCACGACGATGCGCAGCACGTAGTCGGCTTCGCCGGTCATGAGGTAACAGCTCATCACTTCCGGCACGTCGGCGATGCGCCGTTCGAAGACCTTGAGCGTTTCTTCCACCTGGCGCTCGAGAGAAACCCAGACGTACATCGTGATGCCGAACCCGAGCTTCTGCTCGTCGAACTGGGCGCTGTATCCGGTGATGTACCCCTCGGATTCCAGGCGCCGGATCCGGCGCAGGGTGGGGGTCAGTGACAGGCCGATCTGCTCGGCGAGGTCGCGCCAGCTGATTCGACCCTCGCGCGACAGGATTTCCATGATTCTTGCATCGACTTTGTCGAGCTTTTCGGCTGCCATGACCTATTTTTCACTGATCTGTGGTGCAAACATGCTAATGAGCCTGCGATCATAGTCAATAATTGGCGTTAACGCGCTCCCGGTAGTGCGTTAAGATTCATCACGTAACCATATGACAGGTATCAGGAATTCCATGTCCCGCCACGCCCCCGTTTCCGTTTCCTTCGAGTTCTTCCCGCCCGGCGACGAGGCGATGGAACGCACGCTCTGGGAATCGATTCGCTATCTCGAGCCGCTGAACCCGACCTTCGTTTCGGTGACGTACGGGGCGGATGGCTCGACGCGCGAGCGCACTCACAACGTGGTGTCGCGCGTCCAGCAGGAGACGGGTCTCAATTGCGTCCCGCACCTGACCTGCATCGGCGCGAGCCGGGGCGAGGTGCTCGACATCGCGCGCCGCTACTGGGACCAGGGCATCCGCCACATCGTCGCGTTGCGCGGCGATCCGCCGGCGGGCACCACGAAGTACGAGCCGCGCGCGGATGGCTTCGCCTACGCGGCGGACCTCGTGGAGGGCCTCAAGTCCGTGGGCGATTTCGAGATCTCGGTCGCCGCGTATCCCGAAACTCATCCGGAAGCGCCGAGCGCCGAATTCGATCTCGACAACCTCAAGCGCAAGATCGACGCGGGCGCGACCCGTGCGATCACGCAATTCTTCTACGACAACGACAAGTACCTGCGCTTCCGTGACGCCTGCGTCGCGAAGGGAATCACCGCGCCGGTCGTGCCGGGCATCCTGCCGATCACCCGCTTTCCGCAGATCACCAGGTTCGCGAAGCGCTGCGGCGCGTCGATTCCCGAGTGGCTCGAGCATCGCTTCGACGGTCTCGAGGAGAATCCCGAGACGCGCAAGCTGATTTCCGCCGCCGTCGCGATCGAGCAGGTTCACACGCTGCAGCGTCACGGCGTCGAGCAGTTCCATTTCTACACGCTGAATCGCTCCGAGCTCACCTATGCGATCTGCCACGCACTCGGCGTGCGTCCGAAGCAGAACGAGCGCAAGGTGGCCAATGCCTGACAAACAGCAGATCGAGCGCGCGCAACGACTGCGCGCGCTGTTTGCCGAGCGCATCGTCATCCTCGACGGCGCGATGGGCACGATGATCCAGCGGCGCAAGCTCGACGAGGCGGCATTTCGTGGCGAGCGATTCAAGGCGTGGCCGCGCGATCTCAAGGGCTGCAACGACCTGCTGGTCATCACCCAGCCGCAGGTCATCGAAGAGATCCACCGCGCCTATCTACAGGCGGGCGCGGACCTCGTCGCGACGAACACGTTCAACGCGAACTCGATGTCGCTGGCCGATTACGGGCTCGAGGAATTCGTCTACGAGATCAATCGCGACGCGGTGAAGCTCGCGCGGCGCGCCGCGGATTCGGAGTCGCAGAAGCTGGGCCGCGAATGTTTCGTGGCCGGCGCGCTGGGTCCGACCAGCCGCACGGCGTCGATTTCGCCCGACGTCAATGATCCAGGATTCCGCGCGGTGACCTTCGACGGTCTCGTCGCGACCTACTCTGAAGCCACGCGCGGTCTCATCGACGGCGGCGCGGACGCGATCCTCATCGAGACGATCTTCGATACGTTGAACGCGAAGGCGGCGATCTTCGCCGTGCGTTCGACGCTGGATGCCGCGGGCGTCGACCTGCCCATCATCATCTCCGGCACGATTACCGATGCGTCGGGCCGCACGCTTTCCGGACAGACCGTCGAGGCGTTCTGGGCTTCGGTGCGTCATGCGAAGCCGATCACGATCAGCCTGAACTGCGCGCTCGGCGTCAAACAACTTCGGCCGTACGTCGAGGAGCTCTCGCGTCTTGCCGAGACGAACGTCGGCGTGTATCCGAACGCCGGACTGCCCAACGCCTTCGGCGAATACGACGAGGCGCCCGAGGACACCGCGAAGGTGCTCGGCGATCTCGCCCATCATGGACACCTGAACTTCGTCGGCGGCTGCTGCGGCACGACGCCCGAACACATCAAGGCGATTGCCGATCGCGTCCGGTGCGAGCCGGTGCGCAGGAAGAAGGAGACGGAAAGGCGCATGAAGCTTTCCGGTCTCGAGGCGTTCAACCTCACCGACGACATCCGCTTCGTGAACGTGGGCGAACGCACCAACGTCACGGGCTCGGCCAAGTTCCGCAAACTCATCGAGGCCAACGACTACCCCGCGGCGCTCGCGATCGCGCGACAGCAGGTGACCGACGGCGCGCAGATCATCGACGTGAACATGGACGAGGGCATGCTCGATTCGGAAGCCGCCATGGTGCGCTTCCTGAATCTCATCGCCTCGGAGCCGGACATTGCGCGCGTGCCGGTCATGATCGACTCGTCCAAGTGGACGGTCATCGAGGCCGGCCTCAAGTGCATCCAGGGCAAGGGCGTCGTGAACTCCATCTCGCTGAAGGAAGGCGAGGAGGCGTTCATCGAACATGCCCGCAAGATCCTGAACTACGGCGCGGCCGTGGTCGTCATGGCCTTCGACGAGCAGGGCCAGGCCGATACGCTCGAGCGCAAGGTTTCGATCTGCGAGCGCAGCTACAAGGTACTGACCGAGAAGGTCGGATTCCCGCCCGAAGACATCATCTTCGATCCGAACATCTTCGCGATCGCGACCGGCATCGAGGAACACAACGGTTACGGCCTCGCGTTCATCGAGGCGACGCGCGAGATCCGCAAGCGCTGCCCGGGTGCGCACATCTCCGGCGGCGTGAGCAACGTGTCGTTCTCGTTCCGCGGCAACGAGCCGGTGCGCCAGGCGATGCACTCCGTGTTCCTGTATCACGCGATCCAGGCCGGCATGGATTTCGGCATCGTGAACGCCGGGCAGCTGGCCATCTATGAAGAGATTCCGCCCGAGCTGCGCGAGCGCGTCGAGGACGTGATCTTGAATCGGCGCGCCGATGCATCCGAGCGCCTGCTCGAGATCGCCACGCGGTACAAGGACGGCGGCAGCCGGGAGCGCAAGGAAGACCTTGCCTGGCGGCAGCTGCCGGTGAAGGAGCGCCTGAGCCACGCGCTCGTGTCGGGCAACGACCAGTACATCATCGAGGACACCGAAGAGGCGCGCCTCGCCGCGGCTCATCCGCTGCACGTCATCGAAGGCCCGCTCATGGACGGCATGAACGTGGTCGGCGACCTGTTCGGCTCGGGAAAGATGTTCCTGCCGCAGGTGGTGAAGTCGGCGCGCGTCATGAAGAAAGCGGTCGCGCACCTGATCCCGTTCATCGAGAAACTCGCCGATGGTCTCCAGAAGACCAACGGCAAGGTCGTGCTCGCCACAGTGAAGGGCGACGTGCACGACATCGGCAAGAACATCGTGGGCGTCGTGCTCCAGTGCAACAACTTCGAGATCGTCGATCTCGGCGTGATGGTGCCGGCGGAGAAGATACTCGAGACCGCCGAGAAGATAGGCGCCGACATGATCGGGCTCTCGGGCCTGATCACGCCGTCGCTCGAGGAGATGACGCACATCGCGGGCGAGATGCAGCGCCGCGGCTTCAAGGTGCCGCTGCTCATCGGCGGCGCGACGACGTCGCCGGCGCACACCGCGGTCAAGATCGATCCGCAGTACGACGGACCGGTCGTGTACGTGAAGGATGCTTCGCGCGCGGTCGGCGTGTGCCGCCAGCTCGTGACGCCGGAGATGAAACCGGCGTACGTCGCGGAAGTGAAGGCCGAAAACGTCCGGCGCCGCGAACAACACGCCGGCAAGAAGGTGAAGGGCGCGCAGTTGACGCTCGGCCAGGCGCGCGCGAACCGGTTCGCGACCGACTGGGCAAACTACTCGCCGCCGGTGCCGCGCTTCCTCGGCAGCAAGGTGTTCGAGGACGTGCCGCTCGCGTCGCTGACGCCTTACATCGACTGGATGCCGTTCTTCAATGCATGGGAGTTCGGCGGCACGTTCCCCGCGGTGCTGGACGATCCGAAACGCGGCGAGGCCGCGCGTTCGCTGTACAAGGACGCGCAGGACATGCTCGCGACCATCTTGCGTGAGCATTGGCTCACCGCGCGCGCCGTGGTCGGGTTCTTCCCGTGCAACAGCGTGGACGAAGAGATCGAGGTCTACAGCGACACCACCCGTACGCGCGTCCTGCACCGGCTGCATCACCTGCGCCAGCAGAAGGGCAAGCCTTCCGGCCAGCCTCACTACGCGCTCAGCGATTTCATCGCGCCGAAGGATTCGGGCAAGGTCGACTACATCGGCGCGTTCGCCGTCACCGCGGGCATCGGCATCGAGCAGCATCTCGAACGGTTCCTGAAGTCGCACGACGACTACAACGACATCCTGTTGAAGTCGCTCGCGGACCGGCTGGCGGAAGCGTCCGCCGAAGCGCTGCACCTGCGCGTGCGGCGCGAGCTGTGGGGTTATGCGCCCGAAGAGCGGCTCACGAACGATCAGCTCATCGCCGAGCAGTATCGCGGCATCCGCCCCGCGCCGGGATATCCCGCGTGCCCGGATCACACCGAGAAGGGCACGTTGTGGCAGATGCTCGATGTCGAGCGCGCGATCGGCCTCAAGATCACCGAGAGTTACGCGATGTATCCGACCGCCGCGGTCAGCGGCTGGTATTTCGCGCATCCCGATGCGAAGTACTTCGCCGTCGGCCCCATCGATCTCGAACAGATGCAGCACTACGCGGCTCGCAAGGGCTGGACGCAGGCCGAGGCGCGGAAGTGGCTCATCTCGAATCTCGAGGCGCGGGCGCAGGATCCACACGACGAGGCGGCGTAGAAGACGGTGCCAGGCACGGAAATTCCGGGAGAAGCGGAGTTGATGCGCGCTACAAGCTGAGCGGATTCGCCGTTTCTCCCGGAATTTCCGTGCCTGGCACCGGCGCACCTTTCCTCGGCCCTGATTCAGTGGACGTTCAGCTTGCTGGGCTATAGTTAGTTCCGCCCGCGGGTTGCGAGCTTCAGGGAGATGAAGAATGGTCCGGACATTGCCGCGCGCCTGCCTGATCGCCCTGATTCTCTCGCCGTTCGCTCACTCGGCGGATCCGGCTCCTGCCCCGGTCTCCGGCGCTGCGCTGGAAAAACAATTTCGCGAGTCGATGGATCTTCCTTCCGACGCGTCGATCGTGTTCGTCGGCGAGGACGGCACTCGTCTCACGAGTGACGAGTTCGCAAGCGCGATGATGAAGCAGGGCGTTTCGGCTGCCATCGAAAAGGATCCCACCGGAAAGAAGCTCACGCTTCGACTGGCCAAGGCAAAGGCCGATGCGGGCGCTGTTCCCGCGTTCCTGCCCGAATTGGACGCCACGAATCTTGCCGGCCAGCCCGTACGCGGCGCGGACCTGAAAGGCAGGCCGACGCTGTTCAATTTCTTCTTCTCGACCTGCGTGCCCTGCATCAAGGAAGTGCCCTTCCTCAACGAGTTCCGGCGCAAACACGCCGAATACAACTACGTGGCGGTGACTTTCGATCCTGTCCCGGAAGCGCGCGGCTTCGCCGCGCAGCGCAATTTCGAGTGGCCGATCGTGGCCGACGCAAAAAAGTTCGTCGACGCGGCGGGGGTCACCGGCTACCCCACATACATGCTCGTCGCGGCCGATGGCCGGATCCTGGCGCGAAACTCGGGACTGGACGTCGAAGCGCTGAAGGATCCTGCAACCGGTCTCGCTCACATCGAGAACTGGGTGGCCTCGGCGCTGGCACAAAAGCACTGAACGTGTTCCATCGCGGCGCGTGACCGCGCTCGATTGGCGAACGCGCTCGAGCGCCGATCTTGACCACGCGCAGGTCTTCGCGTGTACTCGCGCGCGCATGAAAAACTTCCTGGGAGTCGCGTGGGCGACGATCTTCCTGTCCACCGCGGCGGCCGGCGGCGAATGGCAGCCGCTACTCGATTCGCAATTGTCGAAGTTCGACATCTACCTGAGCTACCACGGCAAGGACATCCTGGGTGTCATCCGCGGAACGGCGCCGGAAACGCTCGGACCCATCGGGCTCAATCCTCCATCGCAAGACGTATTCTCCGTCGTGACGCTGGACGGCGAGCCCACGCTGCGCATCACGGGCGAGTGGTACGGCTGCCTCGTCACGAAGCAGGAATATTCGAACTACCACTTCAGCGCCCGCGTGAAGTGGGGTGACAGGAAATGGGAGCCGCGCCTCGACGAACCGAAGGACTCCGGCATCCTGTATCACAGCCAGGGACCATTCGGCGTCGACTACTGGAAGTCCTGGGCGTTGTCGCAGGAGTTCCAGGTCATCGAGCACGGCATGGGTGAATACTGGAGCCAGGCGACGTCCGGCTTCGACATCCGCGCGTATCCGAAGAAGGACGGCGAAGAAGCGCCGCGCTGGAATCCCGATGCGCCGTGGATGGCGTTCGGCTCGCCCAACAACCATGCGCTCGCGGGCACTGACGAAGACCGGCCGGGTGAATGGAACCTGCTCGAGCTCGTGTGTTTCCAGGACGACTGCGTGCACATCGTCAACGACAAGGTAGTGATGGCGCTCGCCAATGCGCGTTTCCGGCGGGGCGACGAAGTCGTGCCGATGACCGGCGGCAAGCTGCAGATCCAGAGCGAGGCGGCCGAGGTGTTCTATCGCGACATCGCGATCCGGCCGATCACGGAGATGCCTCCGAAATATGCCCGGTACTTCGAATGAAGAGGGTGCCTGGCACGGAAATCCCGGGAGAAGCGGCGAAATCGTTCAGCGTGTAGTGGACGTCGGCTCCGCTTCTCCCGGGATTTCCGTGCCAGGCACCGTCTTCAATCCGGCAACTTGAAGATCACGCCGCCCTTGATGACCGCGTCGACCTTCTGCAGCACCGCGATGTCCTCGAGCGGATCGCCGCGCACCGCGATGATGTCGGCGAACATGCCGGGGGCCAGCATTCCGACGCGGTCGCTCCAGCCCATGTATTTCGCCGCGACGGAGGTCGCGGAGAGGATGGCCTGCATCGGCGTCATGCCGCGCTCCACCATGATCGGAAACTGCCGCGCGTTGAGGCCGTGCGGGTACACCGCGGCGTCGGTCCCGAACGCGATCGGCGCGCCGGCGCGCACGGCCTTCGTGAACGCCTTGCGCTGGATTTCGGTGGTCTCGAGGTTCTTGCGCAGGAAATCCTCGGGCCAGTTCATGCGCCGGCCCTCGGTGTCGATGTACGAGCCGTTGTAGACATCCATCACGAGCGCGACGTCGAGATCGCGCGCCATCTCGATGCCTTCGTCGTCGAGGTACGAGGCGTGTTCGATGGTGTCCGCGCCGGCGCGCATCGCCATCTTGATCGACTCCGCGCCGTGCGCATGCGCGGCGACCTTGCGGTCGGCCGAGTGCGCGACTTCGACCACGGCGGTGATTTCCTCTTCGTCCATCTCCGGCTCGCCGGGCACGCTGCCGTGCGCGAGCACCGCGCCGGAGGCGATCACCTTGAGCAGGTCGGAGCCGTTGTTCAGCAGGTCGCGCGCCTTCCCGCGGAACTCACCGGGTCCGCGCGCGACGCCGGCGTGGAAGCGCGCGTTGTCCTCGGGCTCCTGGTAGTCAGGCACGTACAGATCGCCGCCGCCATGCGGCACCGTCAGGTAGGGCCCGCTGACCTGCATGCGCGGCCCGGCCGCGCGCCCGGCGTCGATCGCGTCGCGCAACGCGGTATCCGTGTGTATCGCGTAGGTGCCGACATTGCGCACGGTCGTGAATCCCGCGAGCAACGTCGCGGAAGCATTCTCGAGCCCGATCCGATGGGTCTCCTCCGGCGTGCGCGTGAAATACACGCGCAGGTCCGCCGTATCCTCGGGCCGGTCCGTCAGGTGCGTGTGCATGTCGATGAGCCCGGGCAGGCACGTGAACCCGGACAGGTCGAGCACCGGCAGGTGCGTCGCGGCCGCCGCGCGCGTGCTGCCGGAATCGAGCACTTCGGCGACCTTGCCGTCGCGCACGACGATCAGCATGTTGCGGCGGTCGTGTACGAGCATGCCGTCGATGAGCCGGCCGCAGCGGATGGCCAACGACCCGCTGTCGGGCGTGTACGGTATCTGGCGCACGCTGAACGAATGGCGCAGGGCGGGCGCCTTCACCGCGCAGCCGGCCAGCCCGATTGCGAGCAGCGCGATGAACAGCGGGTTTTTCATGTGAGCGGGATGAATTCCTGGTTGTCGAAGTCCGGCAGTTTCATGCGGTGGGCGCGCCAGTCGGCCTTGGCCTGCTCGATTCGAGCCTTCGACGACGACACGAAGTTCCATTCGATGAATCGCTCGCCGACCGGCTCGCCGCCGAGCGCCATGACGATGGATGGCTGTGTCGCGGACATCGTGGAATCTTCGCCGGCGGCGAACACCAGCATCTTGCCGACGCCATAGCGCTGACCCCGGACCTCGAGCTCGCCGGCGGCGACGTAGACCGCGCGCTCGGAATATTCTTCCGGCAGCGACGTGCGCGCGCCGGCCGCGAGCTGCCAGTGCGCGTAGAAGAGGGGAGAGTGCGTTTTCACGCCCGCGTTCAGCCCAAACGCGGAGCCCGCCAGCAGCCGCAGGTTCAGGCCGTCGTGTTCGTGCACCGGAAGGTCCGCGGCGCCGTAGTGGAAGAATGCGGGATCGGTCTCCTCGTGCTCGCGCGGCAGCGCCACCCACGCCTGGATGCCGTGCATCGGTCCGCCCTCGGCGCGGGCCTTTTCGAAACGCTCCGAGTGCGTGATGCCGCGGCCCGCGATCATCCAGTTGACCTCGCCGGGCTCGATGGCCTGCTGCACGCCGACGCTGTCGCGGTGCATGATCTCGCCCGCGAATAGATAGGTGACCGTCGCGAGGCCGATGTGCGGATGGGGGCGCACGTCGACCGTTTTCGGGATGCCCGCCTGGAAGTGCACGGGCCCGATGTGATCGAAGAAGATGAAGGGCCCGACCATGTGCCGCCGCGTGTACGGCAGCACACGTCCTACTTCGAATCCGCCGAGATCCCGGCGACGCTGGTCGATGACATCCATCGACCAGCGTTTACCCTAACAGGCCGCCACCTCGCAAGCGGGACAAGGTGCCTGGCACGGAAATCCCGGGAGATGCGGCGAAATCGCTCAGCCTGTAGCGGACGTCGGCTCCGCTTCTCCCGGGATTTCCGCGCCAGGGCACCATCTTCATCACAACGACTTCAGGAACTGCGCGAGATCGCGTTTCTCGCCGGAGGAAAGGCCGAGCGAAAAATGCGTATCGTAGTGATCGACGACCGCCGCCAGCGTCGGGAATCGCCCGTCGTGGTAGTAACCGCCCTTGCCGTGGGTCCACAGGCCCTTGAGAGGCGCCGTGCGATAGGCCTCATCCGGCGAACGGTTCGCCTGGAAATCGTCAATTCCGATCTCCTCCGCTGTATGCATGTTCCAGCCCGGCTCGGTGTAGAGCGGGGGCACGTGGCAACGTCCGCAGTCCGCCTTGCCGTTGAACAGCTCCTCGCCGCGCCGCGCGGCGTCGCGGTCGTAGCTGCGACGCGGCGCGGGCGGGGCACGCAACGAGAGTTGATAGAGATGGAGGGAGGGCAGCAGCGGCGTGATCATGTCTTCCTCCGCGCGCACGTCGTCGAAGCCGTTGCGCGCGGCGACCGGGAATTTCTCCTCGTCCGCGAGTCGCGGATCGAAGAACGTTCCCTGACCGTGCATCTCGAGGTTGGCCACGAACGCATTCCAGTACGGCACGCTGCCCCAGCCGGTCGAGGTGTGCAGGTTGACCCCAGCGAGGCCGAACGCGGGCGGGATCAGCACCGACGCGGACTTGCCGTCGGGCCGGAACGCCTTGCCGTCGAGTACCAGCAACGCGTCGAAGCGTCCGGGGCCCCACGAGTTCAGCACCGTACGCACCGTGTCCACGTCGACGCCGAGCACTTCGGCGAACGGCTCGAGCCGCGGCGCGAGCGCGACGATTGCGCCGACGTTCAGGTCGCGGTTGGCCCAGCCGTCGAGGCGCCGGCCGATGCCCTTCGTGAAGGAATCGTCGACGGTCGAATGACACAACGCGCACTGGATTCCCATCGAGGTGATGTTGCCTTCGCGGTCGAAGAATCCCGTGACACCGACGACGGCGTTGATCTTGAGTAGTTCGAGCGTCGTGGCCGGATCGTCGAGGTCGACTTCGCCGCGGGCCGCCGCCCGCTGCAGTGAACGTGGCAGCGCCGCGACGTCCACCTTGAGCCCGACCGCAAGCGCGGTGTTTGGCGACACGCCCGGGCCGACGCCACCGTTATCCGCGCCGGCTATCGCGAGATGTAGTCCGAGTCCGTCGCCCCAGAATGATTCGTCGCCGAACGTTGCATAGCGGAACGTCTCGCGGCCCTCGCGCAGTTGCGCGGACAGGGAAGGCGCGGAGTCGTGCCCAGGTCCGTCGCTTCCGCCCGCCGCGGCGGGTAATGCGGCCATCGAACCGAGAATGGCCGCGAGCATCCGATGATTCATAAATCCCCCATCGCCAATCGGGTTGGCAATCGCCAGTGGTTTCACTTCCACCCACGACAATGCTTCGGGTGCTCCCGCCGTTCCGTCGCGATTGACTCCAGACCGGGTCGCGTTGTACTTTACCGAAAGGTTAATTAACTGATGGGTTTCACATGCCCGCCGACACGCTGAGCACCACGTTCGCCGCGCTCGCCGATCCGACGCGGCGCGCGATCCTCGCGCAGCTGATTTCCGGGGAAAAATCCGTCACCGAGCTGGCCGAGCCGTTCGACATGAGCCTGCCGGCCGTGACCAAGCACCTGAAGGTCCTGCAACGCGCGGGACTCATCTCACAGGGCAGGGAGGCGCAGTGGCGTCCCTGCCGTCTCGAAGCCGCACCGATGCGCGAGGCCGCGCAGTGGATGGAGCCTTACAGGCGCCACTGGGAGCAACGCCTCGACCGGCTCGACGACTATCTGCGAACACTCTCGCGAACCACACCAACCCAGAAGGGGAAACGCCGTGCCCGCGCCAAACGCTGAACTTGCCGATCGCGAAATCATCCTGGAACGCGTCTTCGATGCGCCGCGCGAGCTCGTGTGGCGCGCGTTCACGCGGGTGGAACACCTCGTCAACTGGTGGGGACCGAACGGTTTCCGCACGACCTACGATCACTACGACCTGCGTCCGGGCGGCACCGCGAAGTTCACGATGCACGGTCCCGACGGCAAGGACTGGCCCAACAAGTTCTGGTTCCTGGAAGTGCAGGAGCCGTCGCGCATCGTGTTCGATCACGGGGATTTCGAGAGACCCTGGTTCCGGGTCACGGTGACGTTCGAGGAGAGCGGGAACAAGACGCGATACATGGCCCACATGGTGTTCCCGACGACCGAGGCTTGCGAGGCGGCGAAGGCTCGCGGCGCGGTCGAGCTCGGCAAGCAGACCTACGAGAAGCTCGCTAACTACCTGCGGGGCATGTCATGAGTTCCAGCGCGCGTTCCATCAAACACGGCACGTTCGTCATCGAGCGCAAGTTCGACTTCGATCCCGCCTTCCTCTACCGGGCCTGGACCCAGCCCGACGCCAAGGCCCGCTGGTTCAATGGCCCGCACGACAAGTGGAAGGAGCAGGTGAGGGAGATGGACGTTCGTCCGGGTGGCCGCGAGCGCCTGCTCGGCCGGTTCGCGGACGGTTCCGAATCGCGCTTCGAAGCCCTGTACTTCGACGTGGTGCCGGACCGGCGCCTGGTCTACGCCTACGACATGTATTTCAAGGGGAACAAGCTTTCCGTCTCGCTCGCCACGATCGAGTTCGTGAAGGCGGGCGCCGGCACGAAGCTCATCGTCACCGAGAACGGCGCGTTCCTCGACGGCTACGACGACGCCGGCAGCCGCGAGCGCGGCACGCTCGGCCTCATCGACAACCTGGCGCGTGCGTTGAACGGCGAGGACGTGCGTCAGGGATAAAGCGAGGAGACGTACGCGACGACGTCGATCATCTCGTTCAGATCGAGGTTCTCGACCACCGGCGTCATCTGCGCGGCCTCCGAGTTCGTGCGGACTCCCGCCTTGAACGCGAGCATCTGCCTCAGCAGGTAGCTGGGCTGACGTCCGGCGATGGCGGGCACGTCGTTCATGCCCTTGAGATTCGTGCCGTGGCAGGTGGAGCACACCTGCGTCTTCTTGCCCTCGGCCTGCACCGCGAGTTTCTTGCCGCGCGAAATCGCGCCGGGCGGAACGTACGCCATGTACTCGAGGCGATCGTCGCGCCGCTCGTGGCGCTCCAGGTCCTGCGCCACCTCGAGCAGGCGGTCGCCCAGGTCCTCGGTGCCGCCCCATTCCTTGTAGATCCAGAACGCGGGTTCGGCGCGCGGGATGCGCAGGCTCTCGATCACGTACACGCGACGCTTGAGTTTCTGCTGCGAGAAATACTTCGCGCTCTCGTCGATCTCGGCGTCGGTCAGGAATTTCGCGAGCTTGTGCATGTCGCGGCTCGGCGCATATTTTTCCGGGCCGTAGGGTTTGCGCGCGCCGCTGCGGAAATCGATGAGCTGCTGGCGGATGTAGTTTTCCGGCAAGCCGGCGAGCGCGGAATTTTCCGGGCGGCCCTGGCCGCTCGGCGTGTGGCAGTAGCCGCAGGCCCAGACGTTCGGCTTGCGTCCCTTCGCGACGATGTCGGGCATCGGCGTGTGGCTCGCCGGGCGCCAGTCGGGCGGATTGAACTTGTCGTTGATGCGCGCGCGCGTGAACTGCTCCTTGCTGTCCGGGACGGTGAGCAGCTCGACGTCGTCGAGCTTGGGCGCATCCTTCTGCTCCGCCGCGCGCAGCGTCTCGATGTCGATCGGGAACAGCCATTCGGGCGGTTCGATGGGCTCGGCTGCAGGCTTGGCCGCTGTCTGCGCGGGAGTCTGGGGAAAAGCCTGCGCGGCACTCACTGCCAGTGCGATTCCGACGAGCTTCGGGAAAATCTTGCCGATCATCAGTCGCCCCTCCATCCACGCATATTGCCATTCCGCGCCGGGAATCGGGATCATTGCCGTCGCGGAGATTCATTCATCGTGAAAGGATTCCTCATGGTCCTCGAGGTTCGCCGAATCCGATGCGGCGCCTGAACCGCCGATCGCTGCCGCTCGAGACGGTCGCGCTCGCGCGCTTTCTCATCGGAAAGATCCTGGTCCATTCGACGCCGGATGGCCGCGTCGCCGGGCGCATCGTGGAGACCGAAGCCTATCCACCGGGCGATCCGACCGGTTATGCGCGCCCGGGCCGCACGGTGAGCAACGCGCCGCTGTTCGAGGCGCGCGGCCATGGCTACGTGCGCATGGTCTATGGCTCGTGCCTCACGCTCAATGTCGCCGCAGAAGAAAAGGGCACGGGCGCGGCCGTGCTGATCCGCGCGCTCGAGCCCACGGAGGGCATCGAGCTCATGGTGCGCAGGCGGCCCGCGTCCCGATTGCGCGATCTCGCGCGTGGGCCGGGGCGCGTCTGCGCCGCGCTCGGCGTCGGGCTCGAGTTTTCGGGTGTGGATCTCACGGAGAGCCGGGTCCTGTGGCTGGAGCGCGCGCCGGGTCGCAAGGTCGACATCCAGGTGTCCACGCGCATCGGCCTGTCGCGCGATCAGCACCGGCGGCTGAGGTTCCTGGAACGCGGCAGTCCTTTCGTGAGCGTTCGGCCATAATGCGCGGCATGTTCCGACCGCTCTTTGTTCTTGTGTTTGCAGTTCCCGTGGCCCATGCCGCGCAACCGGCCGCTCCCGGCCCCGCGCAACTCACCGAGGCAAGCTTCAGGGCGAGCATGGGCTTCGGGCCCACGCTGCGCATCGCCTACCGCAATCTGGCCTGCCAGCCCGTCGGGTTCGACGAGTTCTCGCGGCAAATGTCGCAGGAAGGCATGCGCACCGATACCGATCGCTCGGCGGACGGCACGGCGATCACGCTGACCATTCGCGGTCGTGGTGCGTCGGCGTGCCCCGCGCCCTATCCACCCATCGCGCAGATGCCGGCGTTCGACCTTCGCGATCTGAACGGCAAACGGATCACGGCCGAGACCCTGAAAGGCAAACCGACGCTGGTGAACTTCTACTTCGCGACCTGCAAGCCCTGCATTCTCGAAGTCGGGCCGTTGAACGAGTTCGCGGCCGCGCGGCCGCACATGAATTTCGTGGCCATCACGTTCGACGAACCCGACGAAGCACGCGGCTTCGTGAATCGCTACAAGTTCAAGTGGCGGGTCGTGCCGAACGCGCGCGACCTCATCGACCAGGTGCGCGTGAAGAGTTACCCGATGATGGCGCTGTTCGACGCGGACGGCCGGCTGCTGGGAACGAAGCGCGGCGGCGCGCGCGACGAGCTGGAAGCCGCGACGGTGGGACCGCAACTCGCGCGCTGGACGGAAGGTCTGCTGCGCAAGGCGGAAGACTAGCCGGCAGGTCTGTCCCCGTTTGCCAGGAAACGGGGAATGTCCCCATTAGACAGTAACGGGGACAGGTTTGAGCTTCGCTTCGCGGATTGGCAGGTTCACGAGCGCCGCGAGCAGCGCGAGCGCGGCGTCCGCGTACCACATCCACGAGAAATCGCCGAAGCGGGTCATCGCCCAGCCACCCAGTGAGGCGCCGAAGAAGCCGCCTATCTGGTGCGTGAACGTCGCGAGGCCGAACAGCGTCGCGAGATAACGGATGCCGAATAGTTTGCCGATCAGTCCCGCGGTCGGCGGCACGGTCGCGAGCCAGGTGAAGCCGAGCACCGCGGCGAACACGTAGAACGTCGCCGGTGTCTTCGGCGCGGCGAGATAGACCAGCACCGCCACCGCGCGGCTCGCGTACATCGCGAACAGCAGGTATTTCATGCGCATCACGCCGCCAGCCCAGCCGGCCCACAAACTACCCGCGACGTTCGCGAGGCCGATGATGGCCAGCGACATCGAGGCGACCGAGGCCGGCAGCATGCACAGCTGCACTTCGCCCGGCAGGTGGGTGACGAGGAACGCGATGTGGAATCCGCAGGTGAAGAAGCCGAGGTGCAGGCACCAGTAGCTGCGGTCGCGCGCGGCGATGCGCAGCTGCTCGCGCATCGTGAGCGCCGACGCGGCGGGCATGGCGTGAATCGCGGCCGCCGCTTCGGCGCGCGCATCCTGCGGGTCTTTCGGCTCCGGCTTCCGTAGCAGCGGCCGCATCAGCGGGATGGTGGCGAGCGCGGCGATGGCCATCGCCCACATGCCGGCCACCCAGCCGAACGCGCTGATCAGCGCCTGGTTGAGGTTCGCGAACACGAACTGGCCGAGGCTGCCGCCGGCATTGATGAACCCGGACGCGAACGAGCGCGACTGGACCGGCACCCTTTGCGCGACCACACCGAACAACACGCCGAAGCTGCCCGCGCCCGCGCCGGCCGCGACCAGCACGCCGAGCGTCACGACGAACGCGAACTCGCTCGCCGCGAACGGCGTGAGCGCGACGCCCGCCGCGAGCATCAATGCGCCGATGAGCAGCACGGGGCGCGCGCCATGACGGTCGGCGAGGGCGCCGAACGCGGGCTGGGCGACGCCCCACATGAGCTGCCCGATGGCCATCGCGAAACTCATCGCGGCGTAACCGACGTGCGTGCTGTCGATGATCGGCGCGATGTACAGGCCCAGCGACTGGCGCAGGCCCATCGTGATCATGAGGATCGAGCCCGCGGCGATCATGACGCCGAGCAGGCGTTTGTCGATTCCGTTCATCGCGTCATCTTCCGTTGCGCACACAATCGCGCCAAGGGCCAGTTGCACGCGAATTTCTGTTCCGTACTTAAGCGGAGCTTTCGTGGCGTACGCGGGTCACCGGTGGCCGCGCAGCGGAATTTATCCGCTTCATCAGTGATTTGCGGCCGGAATGGCCCGGTGGGTGCATCCCTGGTGCGGCGCATCGAAACGCTTTGACGTGAAATAGTTGCCTTGACAACTATTGCACTGGCACGCGATCCTGCGCGCCCCCTGAAATCCCACCTCGAGCTTCCATGACCGCCGCTGCCGCCGCCCGATCCGTACGCGAACGATCGGGCGAAGCCCCCGAGATCGTTCCGCCGCCCGAGGACGATCCGCATCGCATGATCTGCCGGCAGCTGAAGCTGGTGATGAATTCACTCGTGCGCCGCGTCGACCGGCACATGCAGCCGCTCGAGCTGACCGGCATGCAGTGGGAGCCGGTGCTCATGCTCTGGCTCAAGCGCGCCGACACGGTCGCGGGACTCGCGCGCATGTCGGGCGTCGGGCTTGCCTCCATGAGCCGCATGCTCGATCGCCTCGAAGAGAAGGACCTGCTGCGCCGCGAGCGCAGCGAGACCGATCGCCGCGTGGTCAACCTGCACCTGACGGCGAAGGGAAAGAAGGTGGCCAACAAGATCTGGCCGATCGTGGTCGAGGGCATGCACGTGCACCTCGATGGATTCAAGAAAGAAGAACTCGCGCAGTTCAACGGCTTTCTGAGCCGCATGCTCGCGAACGGAGCCCGTGATGATTCGCATTGATTTCCTTCGCGCTGGATTGCTGGCGCTCACCGCGCTGACACTCGCCGCCTGCGGCAAGGAAGATGCCGGTCCGCCGCCGCCACCCGAAGTGGGCGTCATCACGCTCGCGCCGCGCCCGGTCGCGATCACCGATCAGTTGCCCGGTCGCACCACGGCATTTCGCGTCGCGGAAGTCCGCCCGCAGGTCACGGGCATCGTGCAGAAGCGCCTGTTCGCCGAGGGCACGGAAGTGAAGGCCGGCCAGCAGTTGTTCCAGATCGACGCGGGCAGCTACCGCGCCGCGCTGTCCCAGGCGCAGGCCGCGCTCAAGCGTGCCGAAGCCCAGGCCGTCACGGCGAAGCTGCTCGAGGAAAGATACGCGCCGCTGATCGCGGCGAACGCGGTTTCGAAGCAGGAGAACGACGAAGCGATCGCGGCGCGCGCCCGCGCGGAAGCCGACATCGCCGCGGCCCGCGCGCAGGTCGAAAGCGCGCGCATCAACCTCGTCTACACGCAGGTGTTGTCGCCCATCAACGGGCGTATCGGACGTGCGCTCGTCACCGAGGGCGCGCTGGTCACCTCGGGGCAGCAGTCCGCGCTCGCGACCGTCCAGCAGCTCGATCCCATCTACGTCGACATCACGCAGTCGTCGACCGAGCTGCTGCGCCTGCAGCGCCAGCTCGCGAGCGGCGAGCTCGTGAAGACCGACGACAACGAGGCGGAAGTCGGCCTGACGCTCGAGGACGGCAGCCTGTATTCCGAGCGCGGCCGTCTCAAGGTGTCCGAAGTGTCGGTCGATCCGTCCACCGGTTCCGTCGTGCTGCGCGCCGTGTTCCCGAATCCGAAACGCGAGCTGCTGCCGGGCATGTTCGTGCGCGCGACGCTGACGCGTGGAACACGCGCCGCGGCGCTGCTCGTGCCGCAACGCGGCGTGTCGCACACCCCGCGCGGCGAAGCCACCGTCATGGTGGTGGGGCCGGACGACAAGGTCAGCGAACGCGTCGTGACCGCCGACCGTGCGATCGAAGGCGAGTGGCTCATCACGGCCGGACTCGAACCCGGCGAACGCGTCGTGCTCGACGGCCTGCAGAAGGTCAAGCCGGGCGCCGTGGTGCGTCCGATCCCGGCGGCCGAACAAGGCAGCGCGGAGCGACGCGCGGAAGGCCAGTCCGAAGTCGCCAGGCGCTGATCCGTACGATCCAGGAATTTCCGGGTGAATAGCTAGTCATGCTTTCGCGTTTCTTCATAGACCGGCCCATCTTTGCGTGGGTCATCGCGATCATCACGATGATCGCGGGCACCGTTTCGGTGCTCAACCTGCCCATCCGCCAGTACCCCGCGATCGCGCCGCCGACCGTCGGCATCAGCACGAACTACCCGGGCTCCTCGGCGCAGACGTTGCAGGACACGGTGATCCAGGTCATCGAACAGTCGCTCAACGGCATCGACAACCTCACGTACGTGACGTCCGAGGCGAACTCGGACGGCAGCGCGACGATCACGCTGACGTTCGCGCAGGGTACCGATCCCGATACGGCGCAGGTTCAGGTGCAGAACAAGCTGCAGACCGCGCTGCCGCTGCTGCCGCAGGAAGTCCAGCAATCGGGCATCCGCGTCAACAAACCCGCGCGCAACTTCCTCGTCGTCATGGGCATCATCTCCGCCGACGGCAGCATGAGCAGCGAGGACCTCACCGACTACGTCGCGACGAACATCCTCGATCCCCTCAACCGCACGGCGGGCGTCGGCGACGTCACGATGTTCGGCTCGCAGTACGCGATGCGCATCTGGCTCGATCCCGCGAAGCTCAACAACTACGGGCTCACGACGGGTGACGTCGTGGCGGCGATCCGCGCGCAGAACGTGCAGGTATCCGTCGGACAGATCGGCGGCCTGCCGGCGGCGCCGGGCCAGGCGATCACGGCCAGCATAATCGGACCCACGCGATTCTCGTCGGCCGACCAGTTCAAGGACATCCTGCTGCGCGTCAACCCGGATGGCTCGCAGGTGCGCATCGGCGACGTCGCGCGCGTGTCCCTCAACTCCGAGAGCTATACGCGCGATACGAAGTACAACGGCAAGCCCGCGGCCGGTGTCGCCATCCGGCTCGCGGCGGGCCAGAACGCGCTCGACACCGTCGACGCGATCCACGCGACGATCGATCGCCTGCGGCCCTTCTTCCCGCGCGGGCTCGAGGTCGTCTATCCACTCGACACGACTCCGTTCGTCAAGACCTCGATCTTCGAGGTCGTGAAGACGCTCGTCGAAGCCGTGGTGCTCGTGTTCCTGGTCATGTTCCTGTTCCTGCAGAACGCGCGCGCGACGCTGATCCCGACGATCGCCGTGCCCATCGTGCTGCTCGGAACGTTCGGCGTGCTCGCGGCCTTCGGGTTCTCGATCAACACGCTCACGATGTTCGGCATGGCGCTCGCGATCGGCCTGCTCGTCGACGACGCGATCGTCGTCGTGGAAAACGTGGAACGCGTCATGGCCGAGGAGGGGCTGTCGCCGCGCGAAGCCACGCGCAAGTCGATGGACCAGATCACGGGCGCGCTGGTCGCGATCGCGCTCGTGCTCGGCGCGGTGTTCGTGCCCATGGCGTTCTTCGGCGGCTCGATCGGCGTCATCTACCGCCAGTTCTCGATCACGCTCGTCTCGGCGATGGGGTTGTCGGTGCTCGTCGCGCTCATCCTCACGCCCGCGTTGTGCGCGACGATTCTCAAACCGCTCCCGCCCTTGTCCGAAAGAAAAGCGGGGCACGTCGAACACAAGGGCTTCTTCAAGTGGTTCAACAAGAAGTTCGACCAGGGCCGGGATCGTCACGAGCGCGGCCTGACCGCGATGCTCTCCCGCCCGCGCCGCACGATGCTCGTGTACCTCGGCATCGTCGCCCTGGTGGCCGTGCTGTTCACCCGGATCCCTTCGTCGTTCCTGCCGGCCGAGGATCCCGGCTTCGCGTACGGCCAGGTTCAGACGCCACCCGGCGCGTCGAAGGAGCGCACCTGGGCGGTGCTCGATGCCGCGCAGCAGTATCTGAACGAACAGGAGAGTGATGCCGTGGAAGGCGTGCTCACCGTCAACGGCTTCAACTTCGCGGGACCGGGACAGAATTCGGGCCTGATCTTCATCAAGCTGCGCGACTGGGACGAACGCAAGAAGAGCGAGCTCTCGGTCGGCGCCGTCCTCGGGCGCGCGAACAAGTTCTTCTCGTCGATCAAGGACGCGAACGTCATCGCGATCCCGCCGCCCGCCGTGCTCGAGCTCGGCAACACGGCTGGCTTCGACCTCATGCTGCAGAATCGCGGCGGCCTGAGCCACGACGCGTTCCTCGCCGCGCGCAACCAGTTGCTCGGCATGGCCGCGCAGGACCCGCGGCTCGCGAACGTGCGCCCGAACGGCGTCGAGGACGCGCCGCAGTTCAAGCTCGACATCGATCGCGAGAAGGCGAGTGCGCTCGGCGTCTCGATCTCGGACATCAACCAGACGCTGCAGACCGGGTGGGCGTCGACGTACGTGAACGACTTCATCGACCGCGGCCGCGTGAAACGCGTGTACGTGCAGGGCGTTCCCGAATCACGCATGCAGCCCGAGGACCTCAACCGCTGGTACGTGCGCAACAAGGATGGCGGCATGGTGCCGTTCTCGGCGATCGCGCGCGGCGAGTGGACCTACGGTCCGCAGAAACTCGTGCGTTTCAACGGCGTTCCCGCGTACCAGATCCAGGGCGCGCCCGCGCCGGGCCGCAGCTCGGGCGAGGCGATGGCCGCGATGGAAGAGCTCGTCGCCAAACTACCCGCGGGTGTCGGTCTCGAGTGGAACGGCCTGTCGTACGAGGAGAAATCCTCGGGTTCGCAGGCGCCCATGCTGTATGCGCTGTCGCTCGCGATCGTGTTCCTGTGCCTCGCGGCGCTCTACGAGAGCTGGTCGATCCCGGCCACCGTGTTGCTCGTCGTGCCGCTCGGCGTGCTCGGCGCCGTGCTCGCGACGCTCGCGCGCGGGCTCACGAACGACGCCTATTTCCAGGTCGGCCTGCTCGTGACGATCGGCCTCGCGGCCAAGAGCGCCATCCTCATCGTCGAATTCGCGAAGGAGAACTTCGATCGCGGCATGGGGCTCGTGGAGGCGGTGATGCACGCGACCAAGCAGCGCCTGCGTCCGATCCTCATGACCTCGCTCGCGTTCATGTCGGGCGTGTTGCCGCTGGCCATGGCGTCCGGCGCGGGCTCCGGCGCGCAGCACGCGGTCGGTACGGGCGTGATCGGCGGCATGTTGACGTCGACGTTCCTCGCCATCTTCTTCGTGCCCGTGTTCTTCGTCGTGATCCTCGGTTACTTCAAGGTGAAACCGGTGGCGATGAAAGTGGACGAGACGCCGGCCGACGAGCCGTACGCGAGCACCACATGAGTCATCTACGTTCAATCGGCCTGCTGGCCATGGCGGCCACGCTCACCGCCTGCACGCTGGCTCCCCGTTACGAGCAGCCGGCCTCGCCGACGCCGGCCACATATGAAGGAGTGGATTCCACGACGGCGTCCGTCGCCACGGCGGACATCGCGTGGAGCGAGTTCTTTCCGGATCCGGAGCTCAAGGACCTGATCCGGCGCGCGTTGACCAACAACCGCGACCTGCGCATCGCGACGCTGAACGTGGAAGCCGCGCGCGCGCAGTACCGCATTCGCCGGGCCGATCTCGTGCCGTCGATCGATGCGGTGGGCACGGCGACCAACCAGCGGACGCCGGGCCCGGTTTCGCCGACGGGAGAGAGCACTCTCCAACGTACGTACTCGGCCGGGCTTGGCGCGACCGCATTCGAGCTCGACCTGTTCGGCCGCGTGCGCAGCCTGCGGCGCCAGGCGCTCGAGCAGTATTTCGCTCTCGAGGAAACGCGCACCGCGGCGCAACTCGTGCTCGTGTCCGAGGTCGCCACCGCGTGGCTGACGTTGATCGCCGATCGCGAGCTGCTCGCGCTCGCCGAGGAGACGCGCGCGAGCCAGCACAAGTCGTACGAGCTCACCAGGCTGCGCTTCGATTCGGGCGTGTCGAGCGAAGTCGAACTGTACCGCTCGGAGTCCGCGTGGCGCGAAGCCGAGGTCGACATCGCGCAGCAGAAGCGCCGCGTCGAGCAGGATCGCAACGCGCTTGCGTTGCTGGTCGGCGAGCCGCTGCCGCCGGACGTCGGCGCGAACAGCAAGCCCATCGAGCAACAGACGTTCGCGCGCGAGCTTCCCGCGGGTATTCCCGCCGAGCTGCTCACGCGCCGGCCCGACATCCGCGCGGCCGAACATGCGCTCAAGGCCGCGAACGCGAACATCGGCGCGGCACGCGCCGCGTTTTTCCCGAGCATCGGACTCACCGGCTTCTACGGCAGCGCGAGCGACGATCTTTCCGGTCTGTTCGCGTCGGGAAACACGAGCTGGAGCTTCACCCCCGTCGTGCGACTGCCGATCTTCAACGGCGGCGCCAATCTCGCGAATCTCGATCTCGCCAACGTGCGCAAGCGCACCGAGATCGCGCGTTACGAGCAGTCCATCCAGGTCGCGTTCCGCGAAGTCGCCGACGCGCTGATCGCGCGCAGCACCCTCGAAGAGCAGCTGCGGGCCCAGGAGGCGCTGACGCGCGCGGCCGAGGCAAGCTACCGGCTCGCCGACGTGCGCTACCGCGGCGGTGTCGACAGCTATCTAGGCGCGCTGATCGCGCAGCGCGACCTCTACACCGCCCAGCGCCAGCTCATCGTGACGCGTCTCGCAGGTGCGGCGAATGCCGTCCAGCTCTACCAGACACTGGGCGGCGGCTGGAAGGAGTAGTCAGTAGCCGAGCGCAAAGCCGGTGTTGCGGCGCGGTCAGGATTCGACCAACGTGTGCCCCTGGCAGATGACCCGCAGGTAGCGGGGAAAATCCAGGTCGAGCCGCCGCTGCAGCCACTTCGCGATCGTCTCCAGGTCGTCCGTGATGCGGGTCGGCGGCGGGCGCCGCGACGCGAACAGCAGCAGGTTGAGTTCGCCGCTCACCGGCACGAGTGTCGCGTTCGATCCATATGTCCGCGCGGCCTGCTTCAACAACGCGCCATAGCGTTCGGTCTTGCCCCACAGGTTCGTCACGATGACACCGCCCTCGGCGAGGCGGCGGGCGGCCGCGCGGTGGAAGCGCTCGTCGACCAGCGACAGCGCGACGCCGTCGGCGTCGAACGCGTCGACCAGCAACACGTCGAACGGCTCGTCGCCCGATTCGAGATAACGCGCGCCGTCGTCGTGCACCACGCGGAAGCGTTCGTCGTCGCGCGGTATCAGGAATTCGTCGCGCATCGCGATGACGTGCTCGTCGATCTCGACCACCGTGATGCGCGTCTTCGGCAGGTGCCGGTAGCAGAACTTCGCGAGCGATCCGCCGCCGAGTCCCACCATGACGACGTGGCGGGGGTTCGGATTCAGGAGCAGGAACGCCATCATCTTGCGCGTGTAGGGCGCGATGAGCGAGTCGGGCTCGAGCAAGGACATCGCGCTCTGCGTGGCGTCCTGCGTGAAGTGCAGTCGGCGCTCGTACGGCGTCTCGAAGATGTACGGCCGCGACATGCCTTCGCGATCCGGGAGCACCTCGAGCGCGGCGTCGGGATTCTCGCCCGGCCGGACCGGCACGCGCACGACGCCCGGCTGGCAGAACCAGGGGCTCTCGAGCTCGAGAAAATCCGGGTGTGCTTCCGCCTTCATTTTTCCGCGACCTTGGTCCGTTCGGCGACTTCGTCCATGTTCCGGCAGATGTTGTCGGCGCCGACCAGCGTGGTCACACCGGCCGCCTGGAGCGGCGCGCGCAGTTCCTCGTGGATTCCGCACAACAGGACGCGTACGCGGCGGCGCTGGAATCGCTGCACGATCTCCGCCAGCGTGACGAGCCCGGTCGCGTCCATGAACGGCACACGCCCGAGACGGATCACGATCGTGTCGACTCCCAGGTGCGTGCGTTCGAGCGTGCTCTCGAGTTTCTCGGCCGCGCCGAAGAACAGCGGTCCTTCGATGCGATAGACCAGGACGTTGGGCGGCAGCACCACGTCTTCGTCGGGATCGGGCCTGCCACCGTTGGACCCGCCATTCGCTCCACCAAACTCCTGTCTGCCGACGCGCACGCTCTCGGCCATGCGGCGCATGAAGAGCAGGGCGGCCAGCACCACGCCCACGTTGACCGCGACGACCAGGTCGACGAATACCGTGAGCACGAGCGTGATCAGCAGCAGGAAGCGGTCGGCCAGCGGCGCCGTGCGCAACAGGCGGCTGACGTGGCGCAGGTCCGCCATGTTCCAGGCGACGAAGAACAGGATCGCGGCGAGCGCGGCCAGTGGAATGAGCGCCGCCCACGGCGCGAGCACGACGATGACGAACACGAGGAACAGGCAGTGCACGATGCCGGCGAGCGGACTGTTCGCGCCATTGCGGATGTTGGTCGCGGTGCGTGCGACCGCGCCGGTCGCCGCGAAACCCCCGAACAGCGGCGAGAGGATGTTCGCGGCGCCCTGGCCGATCAGCTCCTGGTTGGAATTGTGCCGCGTGCCCGTCATGCCGTCCGCGACCACCGCGGTGAGCAGCGATTCGATCGCGCCCAGCAGCGCGATCGCGAACGCGGGACCGACGAGCTGGAGCATGTCGGCGACGGATAGTTTGGGCCACGCGAACCCCGGCAGGCTGCGCGGAATGCCGCCGAAGGCGCTGCCGATCGTGGCCACGCTCTCGAACTGCCAGATCGCCTGCACGCCGAGCGCGAGCAACATCGCCAGCAGCGGCGCCGGTATGTGCTTCAGGTACGGGATCTTCTCCAGCAGGCGATTCCCGGCGATCAGTGTCGCGAGCGTGAGGATCGCAATCCCGGTGGTCGGCAGGTCGATGGTCGGCAGCGCCTGCAGCAGTGAAGCGAACTTCTCGTGGAAATGCAGGCCCGACGCCTCCGGCCGCAATCCGAAGAAATCCTTCCATTGCCCGACCCAGATGATGATCGCGATGCCGGTCGTGAAGCCGACGATCACCGGATTCGGAATGAACTTGATGACGCTGCCGAGGCGCGCGATGCCCATGAACAGCAGGATGAATCCCGCCATGAGCGTCGCCGTCTGCAAGCCGGCGACACCGAATTGCGCGGTGATGCCGGCGAGCACGGCGATGAAGGCGCCGGTCGGACCCGAAATCTGCACCCGCGTGCCGCCCAGCAGCGAAGTCGCGAGTCCCGCGATGATCGCGGTATAGAGGCCCTGCGCCGGCGTCGCGCCCGAGGCGATCGCGAAGGCCATGGCCAGCGGCAACGCGACGATGCCGACGATGAGTCCCGCGACACAGTTACGCCACAGGTGAGACCGCTGCAGCAGGCCTGCGCGGTGCGCTTCGATCAACGCGATCATGGATGCGTTGATTATGCCGTGAGATTCAGGCGTCCATGGGCGGATGCGAGCGATTCTCGTTTGGAGCCGCCCGACCCGACTACACGCTGGGCGCCGCGCCTATCTGCGAGTCCTCGCCCGTGGCGGCTGGCAGCCAGGCGACGTGAATCGTGTGCGGCTCGCCGTCGTCGACCAGCTCGATCGTGTTGCGCCCCGGGCTCATCACTTTTCCATCCAGCGTGAGCTGCGCGAGCGCATCCGCGCCGGGCATCTGGTCGACGGTGATTTCGTAGGGCGTCCCGCGATACTTGTAATCGATGTTGAACCGCGGCCACGTCGACGGAACGCAGGGCGCGAGGGTCAGCCGGTTCTCGCGCAGACGGAATCCGAGGATCCACTCGAGGCCCGCGCGATAGAGCCAGCCGGCCGAGCCCGTGTACCAGGTCCAGCCGCCACGCCCGGCGTGCGGTGGTTCGGAGTACACGTCGGCGGCGACGGCGTAGGGCTCGACCTTGTAGCGCTGCACGTCGGCGCGCGAGGCCGCGCGGCGGATCGGGTTCAGCATCGAGAACACTTCCATCGCGAGATCCGCCTTGCCCTGCAGCGCGAGCGCGATGACGGTCCAGATCGCCGCGTGCGTGTATTGCCCCCCGTTCTCGCGGATGCCGCGTGGATAGGCCTTCACGTAGCCCGGCTCCTGCGTCGACTTGTCGAACGGCGGCGTGAACAGCAACGCGAGCGGCGGATCGCGCCGGATCAGTTGCGCTTCGACCGCGGCCATCGCGCGCGCGGAGCGCGTGGGGTTCGCCGCGCCGGAAATCACGGCCCACGACTGCGCGATCGCATCGACGCGGCATTCGTCGTTTCCGGCGGAACCGAGCGGGGTGCCGTCGTCGAAGAATCCGCGCCGGTACCACTCGCCATCCCAGGCGTGCTGCTCGAGCGCGACGCGCAGCTTCGAGGCCTGGTTGAGCCAGTTGGTAGCTAGTGCCAGTTCGCCGCGCGACTGCGCGAGCGGCGCGAACGCGGTCAGCGTGGCGTGCAGGAACCAGCCGAGCCAGACACTCTCGCCGCGGCCATGCTCGCCGACGCGGTTCATGCCGTCGTTCCAGTCGCCGGTGCCGATGAGCGGAAGTCCATGTGGCCCCATGTAGAGCGAGCCCTCCAGCCCTCGCCGGCAATGCTCGAAGAGTGGTGCGCTTTCGTCGCTCACCGAGGGCTCGAAGAACGCGTCGTGCCGGTCGCGCGGCAGGGGCGCGCCCTCGATGAAGGGGATCTCGACGTCGAGGATCGCGCGGTCGCCGGTGAGCGCGATGTAGTGCGCCGTGACGAACGCGAGCCAGACGCGGTCGTCGCTGATGTGCGTGCGCACGCCGCTGCCGTTGTGCGGCAACCACCAGTGCTGCACGTCGCCCTCGGGAAACTGGCGCGAGGCGGCACGCAGGATTTGCGCGCGCAGTAGTTCGGGGCGCATGAGTCCGAGCGCCATCGCGTCCTGAAGCTGGTCGCGGAAGCCGTACGCGCCGCTCGCCTGGTAGAACGCGGCGCGCGCCCACGTGCGGCATGCGAGCGTCTGGTAGAGCAGCCAGCCGTTCATCATGATGTCGAACGCACGATCGGGCGTCTTCACCTGCACGTGTCCGTACAGGTCCTTCCAGAAGTCGCGCACCGCGCCGAGCGAGGCATCGAGATCCGCCTCGCGGTACTTCGCGATCAGCGCGCGCGCCTCGGATTTTTCGGTCGCTTGCCCCAGGAAGAAGACCACCTCCGCGCTCGCGCCCGGCTCGATCTCGATGCGGGTGCGCAGTGCCGCGCAGGCATCGAGCGCGGCCCCCGTGCGACCCGACAGCGGAGCGCCGCCGATCAACGCGGCAGGCGAGTCGAGCGCCCCGTGGCGCCCGAGGAATTCGCGGCGGTCCGCGGTGAACTCGCTCTGTTTGCCCGCGAGATCCGCGAACGCGATTCCTTCGAAGGCGAAGTTCCAGGGATTACGCGCGAACAGCGCCTGCGTGGCCGAATCGACCTCGGTCAGCACGTGTGGCGCGCCGACGGCGCGCGACGGGCCCAGTACCCACTCGACGTACGCCACGGCGGAGATCACGCGCTTGCGTGTTCCCGCGTTGCGGATGGTCAGCCGGCAGATCTTGACCGGATCCTCGAGTGGCACCCACATCGTGAGGCCGAGCTCGAAGCCGTGCGAGCGTTGCTCGAAGCGGCTGTAACCGTGGCCATGCGCGCACGAGTAGTAAGCGTCTTCGTGCCGGATCGGCGCGGGCGTCGGGCTCCAGATCTCGCCCGTGTCGTCGTCGCGCAGGTAGATAGCCTCGCCGGGCCGGTCGGTGACCGGATCGTTGACCCAGGGGGTGAGCGCGTTCTCGCGACTGTTGCGCGCCCAGGTATAGCCGCCGCCGTCGGCGGACACGTGGAAACCGAAGTCGCGATTGGCGATGACGTTGATCCACGGCGCCGGTGTGTGCTGGCCCGCGGCCGGCGCGATCACGTATTCGGCGCCGTCCGCGGAAAATCCGCCGAGGCCATTGAAGAATTCCAGTTCCCTCGCCGGCGTTTCCGCGGGCGTGGCGCCCGCGGAGGCCGGCGTGAGTGGAGGCATGCGCGGCGCGAGCGCGGGCGTCGGCGCCATGCGCTCGACCTGGTCGGCGAGACTCCCGCGCCGGCCGGTGAGCACGACACGCGCGGTGGCCATCAACAACGCGCGGGTCTCGGGCGAGATGAGGTCGTTGCGCAGCACGAAGATCTTGCCGCGCGTGTCGGAGCCCGCGATGCGCGGATGGCCCTGGCACACGCGCACCAGCGTTTCCAGCGACACCTGCAGGTCCTGCACGTACGAGGCGGCGCGGTCGTTGAGGAGCACGAGGTCCACCGCCAGGCGTTTCAGCGACCAGTATTCGTGCGCCTGCAGGAGCTGGCGCACGATGGCCAGGTCATCGGCTTCCTCGATCCGCAGCAGCACGATGGGCAGGTCGCCCGAGATGCCCTGCGCCCACAGGCCGTGCGGCCCGCCGGCGCCGCGCCGGATGTTGTCGCTCGGCGGCCTCGCGATCGGATCGGCGTACAGGATCCGGCCCGCGAGTTGCTGGAACAGGTTCGCCTGCGAGGCAACGATACCGAGATGGCGCAACTGCACCTGTGCCTGCGTCCAGGCCAGCGTGGCGGCGCGCACGTGCGCGCTCGGGTCGCGGTGTTTGTCGAGCAGGTCGATGAGGTGGCCGCGGCTGTTGGAGATGCAGGTCCAGAAGCTGATGCGCGCGCTGCCGCCGGCCGGCACGCGGATCCGGTAGCGCATGGCGAACACCGCGTCGAGCACGGTGCCGACCGTGCCGGACAGGGCGCGGCCCTCGAGGATCGCGAGCGGATCGCGCAGTTCGCGTCCGCGGCCGATGAAACGTGCCCGGTCGGTCTCGTATTCCGGTCCCGCGATGATAGTGCCTTCGGCCACCGCGTGTTGCGAAGCCCACAGTTCCGGCTCGTCCGGCGCGCGCCGCCGACGCGTGGCGACCAGTGCGCCGTGCCGCGGGACGAACTCCGTGCGCACGAATAGTTTGGAGAACGCAGGGTGCGCGACGTCCGACGCCTGCGCTGCGAGCACGATTTCCGAGTAAGACGTGATCTCGACGTCGCGCGCGCGGCCCGAGGCGTTGCTGATCGATACGCGCCGCACTTCGGCGTCGTCTTCGGACGAGACACGGACCTCGAGCGTGGTAACGAGATCGCCGTCGCCGCGGATGATCTCGGCGCGGTCTTCCGTGAAGCTCACGTCGTAGGAGTCGGGTGGCGTCGCAAGCGGCTGGAAACCCGCGGACCACACGCGGCCGGACTCGACGTCGCGCAGCAGGAAATAGCTGCCGGTGTCGTCGCGGGTCGCGTCCTCGCGCCAACGTGTCACCGCGATGTCGTTCCAGCGGCTGTAGCCCGAGCCCGCGGCCGTGATCATCACGGAGTAACGGCCGTTCGAGAGCAGGTGAGTCTGCGGCGCGGATTCGTGCGGGGTGCGGACACGGCGCACTTCGGGCATCTGCAGATCGGCGACACGCGCGGCCGTGCCGACTTCCTCGGCGCGCGGATGCGCCACGGAGACGTCGCGCGGCGTGCGCTCCTGCAGCAGTAGTTCGGTGGCCTGCACCGCGACGTCGGAATGGAAGCGCTCGCGCATGCGCCCGTCGAGCAAGGCGTTCGCGATGGCCACGATGC
>JAEYUC010000074.1 GCA_023433705.1 Pseudomonadota bacterium | reverse complement strand
GTCTTCATATTTCACAACATCAATCAAAATTTCAGGAATAGGTTCGCTTTTAAGTATTTTTTCAGAAACTAATTCGTTTATGCAAAACTCTTCGTCAGCACCTTTGAGTTTTATTTGTCTGTGTCTATTGCTTTTGTTGTTTTTGCGTAGCAAACGTTTCTCATATAATTCAACAAAGTCATCGCTGTATTCAAGAAGTTTCATTGGATTACATTCAAAATGTGAATTCAAATCATCTAAATCAACTTTTCGCCCTTTGTAATTCAAAGTAAAAATAACAGCAATTAAAAGTGCTTGGGACTTTGTAATGTGAAAGTAATCGGCTAGAAATGAAAGTTCCTTGTCAGTTAGTTCAAATAATGAATCGTCTAACTTAGATTTCTCTGCCAAGTTATAAACCAAACCAATGCTGTTAAGTATTTCTTGTTTAAGTGTTGCGTTTGCCATACCGATGTCTTTTTTAATTTCTGCTACAAAACTATCTCGGTGAAACGCCAAACAATGTCGCTCTAAAAATTTCTTTCTGTGGGTGGGAAAATTTGGCTCTTTTGGTTTTGCGAAGGGTTGGCTTGTGTGTCGGGCAAAACCAAATGTGCCAAATGTGCGGCTGGCTAAAATTGAATTAAAAAAAATGTGCGGTTGGGAAAATAAAAAATATTGAAGTGTTGGCAAAGAGTGTCGGCTTACTCGTTGTCTATTTGTTGTATCATTTTTATGTCTGTGTTCACCTGTCAAAATGGTTTACTTTTTTCTGTTTCTGTCAGTCGTTTGTTTGTCGTATCGCTGTCTTAATACACTTGCTGCCAACGTTCCGGGGCTTTGCAGCGGGCGGGTTTTTAACTGGCCTGCCGTGTCAACCCGTCCATAAAATTAATTAATTTTCCATTCGTGTCAAATTTTCCCGCACCCGCCTGATGCAAAGCCCCTGTTAGCAAGCGTTTATTATTTATTATCTTTTTCTTTCTCAATTCTGTCAATAAATTCCTTGTCCCAATATGGCTCAGCTGTATATTTTTTATAAAGAACTAAATAGCTTTTTGCCTTACCTATATCTTTTAAAAAATAATAAATCAAAGAAATATTATGGTAACAATCTCCCCTTGTAGAGTCAATAGAAATGCATTTATTAAAACTTGCTATTGCAAGATAAAACCAATTGTCCTGTTTATATAATGCAGCTTTCAAATAATAATTCATACCTAAGTCATAGTAATAATCACAGAGGCCATTAGTTATTTTTAAGGTATCCATTGATAATAAATTCTTTAATGTCATATTTACAGAGAATGTGTCAACTTTTGTGCAAGATGTAGACACCTTTTCATTTCTTATTTTAAAGTAATCAATGGAGTCCTGATTATTAGTCAACGAAGGAGTCAAATTATCTGTTGAATTCTGAGCACTAATCAAAGAAGAAATTGTCAAAATAAACAGTAGTGTCAAGAAGATTTTTGTTTTATCCATTTTATTTTCTTTGTTTCCGCTTTAAATGCTTGCTAACGGTTTCGGGCTTGGCGACGGGCGGAAATTGCCTATAACCAAAGCCTTAGACAAATTTAGGGTTTTATTCCATTTTTGCAAATTGTGCAGATTTTCCGCCTGTTGCCAAGCCGGGGTTATGAGCAGCAAAACACAATATTAAAAGTATCCCAATCGACATCAATGCTTTATCGGCTTAGCGCATCAAACGCAAATCATTCTTATTTCTTTATAGATTAAGACTCTATTTTTTTATTTGTATTTTTAAATAATCATTCTGAGTTATTTGCGTAGAATGAGCGCAGCGCTTCGCGAATCGCAATTGATTATGCGCCTCAGCGCAAACTTGCCGGAGCCTTTTAAATGCTTCTTTTTTAAATTAAAATGAGATTAAATCGCGATTAGCGCCAAAAGGCCGATGTGTAAAACGGCCGGTGGATGTTAAGGTTCAAGCTTGGGTTTTGTTGCTCATAACGTTTCGCAGCTACCCGAAGGTGGCGATTAAGAAGTACTTCACTGTCAGTAAAGCACAAACTTTGATAGAAGCACAAAGCTTGATTTAACCACTGAACCGCCACTTTTGGGTAGGTGCTGTTATGTGTAGTTTTTCCTAGTCATTAAATTTTATCACGTTTCTCAATCTGTCTTGCCCTTGATTGTTTTGGTAACGTTCTTTTACTGTCAAGTAGTCGGGACAAAGTTTAGAGTTCAGGTAAAACCCAAGACCAATAAGTCCTGCCGCTATTGTCAAGTCAATTATTATGAGTGGTTCGAAGGGTTGTCCTAAAATGTCACTTAGCGACCGAAGTAATCCAAGTATTGTAAAAATAGCAACCCATTTATGACTACTTTGGCTATATGTCGCTACGCCAATTAATAAAAGAATGTTGATTATTGGCAAAATAAATAAAACAGGAAACCATTTTATTCCATTTTCTATAATTATTGGAATTCCCGCCATCATTTTAAACAGAACGGTCAAGGATAAAAGACCGATTAAAATCATATTTAGCGTCTTATATTTTTGTCTTGCTTGTAGCGAAGGTATTGACTGAATAATTTTTGCCAGGTCTTCGGTCGGAAGTTTAGCCGTCTCTTTTAAAGTTTCAAAAGTTTCCTGTTTTGTCTTGCCGTCAAGAATACTTTGTTTTACTACTTTTCTTACTTCTTTTTTTGTCATTGTTGTTGTCTGTTTAAATTACACATAACGGTTAGCAGCTACCCGAAGGTGGCGATTTCGGAGCACTTCACTGTCAACCAAGCAGAAACTTTGATAGAAGCACAAAGCTCCAAGTTTGCACGTCAGCCTGCCTGACGCAAAACCCGTGTTATAGGGCGTTTTTCTTAGAATACTTTCCACCATTTCTCTTTTTTAGTCAGTTGCTTAATGGTTATAGTTTTTGTCGGTTTCGGTTTCGTTAACTCGGATTCAAATTGTCTTTCTGCTGAACTGTTCATACTCCAGCCTGATGTATAAGAAGGTTTGAATAAATAACCTTTTCCGTCATAATTCTTTGTGTCATATTCTAAGTCCACCGAAATTTTACCAATGTTTTCGTATTTGTCGGCATAGTCTTTATAAAATAAGTCAGGCATATACCAAGTTACATCTACTTTGTCTTGCGACTGTCCAAAATTGCAAATTAGAACTTCGGCATTCTCAAAGTCTTTGAGTGTCGGTTTGTTGCTTTGATTTAGTCTTGTTGTTGCTACTAAATTGTATGCAGTCTCAGGATTATTGTCTGTCGCTAAGACAACTGCACCGCCATAATTTCCATTCGTCAATTTAAAAACTAAGCAGTCTCCTGTGGCGAAAATTGGCGTTTTTAATTTTTCTCTTTTTCTTGGTTTGGCCTTAGGTCTGTCTGATTTTATTTTTTCAAGGAACTTGTCAAGTGCAATTTTTCGCTTCTTTATGTCTTGTTCACTAGCTCCAAGGTCAAGCCAAATTTTCAGGTCAGCACCCGATGAAATTATTTCTTCGACTGTCGATAAT
>JAEYUC010000097.1 GCA_023433705.1 Pseudomonadota bacterium | reverse complement strand
GGCCCGTGTCGCGCAAGTGCTGAGGCAGCGCGCGCGCCGGTTCCGCGCGCGCGCCGCCCGCACCGAGCCCTGTCAGCAAGAGAACCAGAGCACTGAGAACGGCGCGCGTCATGCGTTCACGCCGCCTTCGCCTGCAGGAGCCGCGTCCGGTTCGCGGTGAGCCAGCACGAAAAACCCACGATGCGAGGATTCAGCTTGCGCGTCCGCTCCAGGTTGCGGCGCGCCAGGAGTTCCGGCGCGAACTCGCGCTGGAACTGCCACATGTTGCCGAGCGGCTTCGCGCCCGCGATCGGCAAGGCGCGATATTTCATGGCCGAGACCGAATCGACCGTCACGAGCTCGCCGAGCGCGGCGCTCATCTGCGCGGCCATTTCGGCGCCGGTCAGGTGTTCGGCGGCGACGCCGATCGAATCGAACAGCAGCGACTCGCCCTGCAGGAAGATTTCGCGCGCAATGCGGCCGATGTCCTCGGATGAGATCCACGGGATGCGCGCGGCGCCCGTCGGGACGATCATCGAAAGCGATCCGTCGCTGCCGCGGCTCGGAAGCATCCCGAACTGGCCGAGGTTCTCCCAGGTGCACGACGTGTACAGGTAGGTCACCGGGACGCGTTGTTGCGCGAAGAAACGGTGCGCCTCGCCCTTCGCGTCGAAGTGCGGCACGTTGTAGCGCTCCTCGAGCACCGGCATGCGGGTCCCGTCGGCCGGCATGAAGATGCGTGTGTCCTCGAAGGTCGACCAGATCGCGTGGCGAATGCCGGCCTGCGCGGACGCGGCCGCGAGGTTGAGCGCCTGCGCCGTTTCCTTCGCCGCGGTGAAGTGTTCGCCCCAGAAATGCGTGACGAGGAAAGCGCCGTACGCTCCTTCGAGCGCGCGCAGCACGCTGGCGCGATCGTCGATGTCCGCGAGCACCACTTCGGCGCCGGCGGCCGCCAGCTCCTGCGCGGCCGGGCTGTCCGGCCGGCGGGTCACCGCCCGAACCGCGAAATGCCGCTCCGGATCGGCCAGCAATGCACGCACCAGGCCGCCACCCTGGGCGCCCGTCGCGCCAAAGACGGTGATGATCGGCTTGGACATGGTCTCGACTCCGGAGGGGCCAGCGGGCGGGGGTCGCACTTTAGGAAAGGCACTCCCGGGCATTTGCTAACTCGCGCTTAGCGATTTCTTAAAATCACGCTAACGTGCGGGTTCGGGGATGGGAGATAGAACAAGTACATGGCGTTGACGCCGGAAATGGTCGATTTGCTTGGGGCCGGAGTGAGCCACCAAGTCGGGGCCTGCACGAATGCCGGGCGGCCCTCGGTGTGCCGCGGCCTCGCCGCGCAACTCGAGCGTGACGGCCGCCTGGTCGTGATCCTCTCGGCAACGGCCGGACACGAGGTGCTCGCCGCCGTGAAGGAAAACGGCCGCATCGCGCTCAACGTGACGCTGCCCGAGACCTACCAGTCGATGAGCCTGCTCGGGCGCGACGCCATCGTTTCGCATGGCGGCGCCGCGTTTCGCGCGCTGGTCGAGGACCGCTGCCGCAAGTTTCGCGCGCAGCTCCAGCGTCACGGCATCCGGGAGTCGTATACCGAGGCCTGGTACCACCCGCCAGACGAGGACCTGATGGCCATCCGTTTCACGCCCGTGGCCGCGCGCAACCAGACGCCGGGCCCGGGCGCCGGCAGTCCGCTCGCCTTGCAGATCCGATGAGCGCGCAATTCGACGAGGGCCTGTCTCTCTATGGCGTGCGCCGCATGATGGAAGGCGTCGTGCCGCCGACCCTCTGCACGTTCTCGGTCGACCGCATGCCGAACGTGAGTTACCTGTCGGTGGTCGAGTACGTCGATCCGCTGCACATCGCGTTGTCGTACCAGTTCTTCAATCGCACGCGCGAGAACGTGCTCGCGACGCGGCGCGCGGCGCTCACGCTCGACGATCCGTACACGGGCGCCGGCGTCGTGTTGCAGATCGAATACCTGCGCACCGAGACGGAAGGCCCGGTGTTCGAACGCCTGCGCGCCAAACTCATGAGCGTCGCGAGTCACATCGGCATGGACGACGTGTTCCACCTGCGCGGCGCGGACATCTATCGCGTGCACGAAATGCACCGCGTGCCCGGACGCAAGGAACTCCCCGCCGCGGCGCCGCGCGTCGACGTGACGACGAACTCGCGCATCCTCTCCGAGCGAATGGCCAACTGCGGGGAGTTGTCGGAGCTGCTCGAGAGTTTCCTCGACGGGCTCGGCGAACTACTGCGCATCGACCATTCGATGTTGTGGCTGTTCGATTCCCAGCAGTCCGCGCTCACGCTGCTCGCGAGCCGCGGTTACGAGACCGGCGGCGCGGGCGCGGAGATCTCGGTCGGCGAAGGAATCGTTGGCACGGCGGTGCGCGAAGGTGTGCCGATCCGCGTCGGGCACATGATGAACATGGCGCGTTACGCGCGCGCCGCCGCGGATCGCGCCGATGCGCTTGGTTTCGAGCCGGCGCCGCGTAATGGCATTCCGCTGCCGGGACTGAAGGAGCCGCGCAGCCAGCTCGCCGTGCCCCTGCGCGCGCGCGGCAAGGTGCTCGGGGCGCTGCTGGTCGAGAGCAACCACGACCAGCATTTCGGTTACGACGACGAGGACGCGCTTGCGTTGCTGTGCGGGCAGTTCGCGGTGGCGATTAGCCTCATGCAGCCCCAGGAGTACGAACCGCCGGCCCGGGAGGCGCCCTCGCCCGCGTCGGTGGATAGCTCGCCGCCGCTCAGGCTGCGACGTTACCCGCGCGACAACAGCGTGTTCATCGACGACGAATACCTGATCCGCGGCGTGGCGGGCGCAATCCTCTGGAAGCTGCTGACCGAGTATCGGCGCAGCGGACGACGCGAATTCTCGAATCGCGAGCTGCGGCTGGCGCCCGAGCTGCGGCTGCCGGAGGTGCAGGACAACCTGGAAGTGCGCCTGATCCTGCTGCAGAAGCGCCTGACCGAACAACGCGCCGCGATCCAGATCGAGAAGGCGGGCCGTGGACGCATGCGGCTGGCCGTTTCGCGACCCTTCGAAATGGAACTGGCGGAGGCCTGACGAAGACGGTGCCTGGCACGGAAATTCCGGGAGAAGCGGCGGACTCCCGCAGCCCGTGCGGTGCGCCGACTCCGCTTCTCCCGGAATTT